>NZ_CP076853.1:3427500-3532500 GCF_018987265.1 Rhizobium sp. WYJ-E13
CCTGGATGGCACGGTAGATGATCATCTGGTCGATATTCGTCGCCGTTGCGGCCAAAGCGCTCGCCATGGTGAAACCGGCGGCAGAGATCGCGAAGAGATATCGCGTCGAGATGATGCGCGCCAACGTGCCCGAGAGCGGGATCATGATGACTTCCGCTATCAGGTAAGCCGTCTGCACCCAAGCGACCTCGTCCGTACCGGCAGAAAGGCCTGCCTGGATTTCGGCCAGCGAGGCAGAGACAATCTGGATGTCGAGGATCGACATAAACATGCCGAGCACCATCGCGAAGAAGGCGATAAGCTTCCTCGGATCCATGCGATCCGCGGCATGCGCGTGCGCTGCCGGGATCGACCCTACCGTTGCTGTCGCACTCCCGGCCATGGGACTACCTCCGCCCTAGGGGCTTACTTCACCGGCGCCGTGCGTGTGTCTACGTCGACGACGACGCTGAGACCGGCGCGCAGGCGGCCGCTGTCAAGCGCATCCTGTGGCAGGGCGATACGAACCGGCACCCGCTGGATGATCTTGGTAAAGTTGCCCGTCGCGTTTTCCGGCGGCAGCATCGAGAAGATCGAACCGGAAGCCGGCGAGATCGATTCGACGGTGCCGACCAAAGGATAATCGCTGTAGGCGTCGACATGGACGTTCACCTTCGAACCGGGAACGAGATGCTGGATCTGCGTTTCCTTGAAGTTGGCGTCGATATAGAGCTGACGGGTCGGCACGAGCGCCATCAGCCGCTGGCCGGGTGAGACGAGATCGCCTTCCTGAACCGAACGGTTGCCGACAACGCCGTCATAGGGCGCCTTCAGTACGGTAAAGGAGAGGTCGCGGGCGGCCTTGTCGCGCTGGATTTCCAACGTGCGGACAGAACCTTCGGCTTCCTTGCGCTGGGCTTCGAGGATGGCAATGTTGGCCTGGGCAGCAACGATATTCGCATCGCCGCCGGCAAGGTTTGCCTTCGCCTGATCGAGAGCCGTATTCGCATCATCGAGATCTGCGGTGGTGCCGACCGACTTCGCCTGCAGGTCGCTCTGACGCTTCTGCTTGATTTCCGCGCCGCGCACAGTGGCTTCGAGGGCAGTCTTCTGCGCCTGGGCCTGCACGAGGCTCGCCTTGGCGCCTTCGATCTGCGCATCGATGCGGCTGAGCGACAATTGCTCGGTTTCGATCTGAGCATTGGCCTGATCGAGGGCGTTCTGGTAGTCGCCGTTATCAAGGGTAGCGAGAACGTCGCCTGCCTTGACTTCCTGGTTGGCGACAACATTCACCTTCGCGACATAGCCGGTAACCTTCGGCGAGATCGTCGCGATATCACCCTCGATATAGGCGTCGTCCGTCGACACCATGAAGCGGCCGTTGGTCCACCAGTCGTAGCCGTACCAGCCGGCACCGCCGAAAAGCGCCAGTACGACGACGGGCAGTACGAAGCTGCGGCGCTTTTTTGGAGCAGCAGGTGCAGGTGCGACAGCAGGCGCGGACTGCGCAGGAGCCGTCTGCGGTGCCTCTGCCTTCGGGGCTTCGGCGGGAGCTGCGATTTCCGCTTTCACCTCTTCGGCGCCGGCATTTTCGCTGACGATGCGCGCGACGTTGCTTTTCTGGTTGGTCGACATTAACGGCTACCGATCTGGAGTAAAATAATCGAACTGAACGGTTCGGTTCAGTTGACATAAAGGGTTTTTGACATCATATCAAGATGCATAGAACCAATCGGTTCGATTTCTCTAAAAGAAAACACGAATTCGCCAAGACGGTTAAGGAGACATGACACTGAAGCCCGAGGATACCGCCGTATTCAGCCCACCCAATCCGGGGGGCCGCTTTGCTGCGGGTGAGGATCCCGCCAAGCGCCAGCAAATCCTTGATGGTGCCCGGCGCGTGTTCATGAAGATGGGCTTCGATGCGGCCAGCATGAACGATGTGACCCGCGAGGCCGGCGTTTCCAAGGGAACGCTCTATGTCTACTTCGCCAACAAGGAAGAACTCTTCCACGCCATGGTCGAGACCGAGCGCGCCGCCTTCGTCGCGGCTGTGCGCACGGTCCTTGCGGAACACGACGATGTCGAGGCCGGCCTGTACGAATTCGGGATGACCTTCGTCATCCATATGACCGAAGACAAGGTCATTGATGCCATGCGCACCGTGCTCGGCGTGCGTGAGCGCATGCCCCTTCTCTGTCAGCGCTTCTTCAAGGGTCCGCAGAACCTGCGCACCATCATGCACGACTTCCTGGAGAAGCATGTGCAGGCAGGCACCTTGAAGATCGATGATATCGATCTTGCGGCCGGGCAGTTTCTCGACCTTGCAAGCGGCAGCTTCTTCAAGCTGCGCCTCTTCGGCATTATGGAAGGCCCGCCACCACGCAACGAGATCGAACGCGTCATCCGCGGCGCGATCCATGTCTTCATGGCGGCCTACGGCGTTCGCGAACACGAACCCGCCTGATCCGTTTCTCCACGCCGATTGGTTTTCCGCCGGATTTGCGCAATAGCGATCAAATCCGGCTGCCGCATTTCCACTAGGAATAAGGCGGCAACCAAGGGAGAGGAAATGAGCGCCATCGGACGGGCGATATGGTTCATCGAGAGTCATTTCGAAACCGATATAAGCCTCGACGAGATCGCAGAAGCCGCCGGATTGTCGCGCTATCATCTGTCGCGCGTCTTCGGTCTGGTGACCGGCCATTCGATCAGTGGCTATATCCGTGCGCGCGTCTGAGCGATGCCGCGCTGTCCCTCATCTCAGGCTCATCCAGCATTCTCGAGGTTGCCCTCGGCGCGGGCTATGGCTCGCACGAGGCTTTCACCCGTGCCTTCCGCGACCAGTTCGGCATGACGCCGGACGCGGTGCGACGACAGGGCACATTCGCAATCTTGTTTTGATGGAGCCTGTCAGGATGAAAACCGCAAACCTCAACGATCTCGAACCGCCCCGTTTCGAAAGCCTCCCGCCGATGCTTTTTGCCGGCCTGCAGGAAACCTATGCCGATGGCGGCAACGCTGCGATCCCTTCGCTGTGGCAGACATTCAACCAGCATTTCGACCATATCCCGAGCCAGAAGGGCAATGTCGCCTACGGGATCTGCACGCATATAGACGGCGAGGTCGAGAAATTCCGCTACATGGCCGCCGCCGAGATATCCGATGCCGATGATCTGCCGGAAGAGTTTGCGACATTGAAGCTGCCGGCCCAGCGCTACGCCGTCTTCTCGCATCGCGGTCACGTCTCCGGCATTCCCGCCACGATGGACCTGATCTTCGGTAACTGGTGGCCGACTTCGGGCCTCGAACATGGCAGCATGCCCGACATGTTGGAACGCTATGATGACCGCTTCGATCCCTATACGGGGATGGGTGTGACGGAAATCTGGTTGCCGATCAAGGAATAAAAGCCCGATGGTTTTCGTATACCCCCTTGCGGTGCTTGCCTGGCAGGTCCGTAACGATAGATTGTCCGCGTCCTTAGGTGACGCAAGGGGGAAATACGCCGATGCAGGATATCATGACGCTCATTCAGGACCCGGCTGCCTGGGTGGCGCTTGTCACGCTCGTGGTAATGGAAGTGGTTCTCGGGATCGACAACCTCATCTTCATCTCCATCCTCACCAACAAGCTGCCGCCTGAACACCGGGAAAGAGCCCGCAAGACCGGTATCGCCCTTGCTCTTGTCATGCGTCTTGCCCTGCTTGGCACGGTCGCCTGGATTGTCCAGCTCACCGAACCGCTCTTCGAGCTTTTCGGCCACGGTTTCTCCTGGAAGGACCTGATTCTCATTGCCGGCGGTCTCTTCCTCGTCTGGAAGGCCACCAAGGAAATTCACCACAATGTCGATCCTGAGGATCATCAGGAGAATTTCATCGCAGGCGCGACAGGCACGAGCTTTGCCTCGGCAATCGGTCAGATCCTGCTGCTCGATCTCGTCTTCTCGGTGGACAGCATCATCACCGCCGTCGGCATGACCCCACATCTGCCGATCATGATCATCGCCGTCATCGCCGCCGTCACGGTCATGCTTGTCGCCGCAACGCCGCTCGCCAATTTCATCGAGCGGAATCCGACGATCGTCATGCTGGCGCTCGCCTTCCTGCTGATGATCGGCACGACGCTGATCGCCGATGGCATGGGCTTCCACGTGCCGAAGGGCTACGTCTACGCCGCCATGGCCTTCTCGGCCCTCGTCGAGATGCTGAACATGCTGGCGAGAAACGCGCGCCGGCGAAAGCGCGAGGGCGGCCACTAAGGCTGCCCATCCATCTCAGACCCGATTGTTACCTCCGCCTTCCTCGGTAAGGCGGAGGTCCATCTATGCATCCGCAGCCTCATCTCAAAGAACAGACCATCCGAAGCGGCCGCCGGGAGGTCGGATGAAGTCCGCCGAAAGCGGTTTTTCTTGACGCGCCCTTTTGAATATGGCCTAAGCGCAACCATCAGGATAATCGACGGATTATGCGGGCAGATGCCCTTATTCCAGCCGATTTCCGACAGATATCTGCATTCTCCAGGCCGAACGTCGCTTTCATTGAAAAGCCGCTCGGCATTCATTGACGGGCACATAAAATGACAGCTTCCGGCGTCCGCGTCCGCATCGCTCCCTCGCCGACCGGCGAGCCGCATGTCGGTACCGCTTACATCGCTCTCTTCAACTACCTCTTTGCCAAGAAGCACGGCGGCGAGTTCATTCTGCGCATCGAGGATACCGATGCGACGCGCTCGACCCCTGAATTCGAGACCAAGGTGCTGGATGCGCTGAAATGGTGCGGGCTGGAATGGAAGGAAGGCCCTGATATCGGCGGCCCCTACGGCCCCTATCGCCAGTCCGACCGTAAGGACATGTACCAGCCATACGCCCAGGAACTGCTGGACAAGGGCCATGCCTTCCGCTGTTTCTGCACGCCCGAGCGGCTGGAGCAGATGCGCGAAAGCCAGCGTGCTGCCGGCAAGCCGCCGAAATATGATGGTCTCTGTCTGACCCTCAAGGCCGAGGAGGTCACCTCGCGCATGGCGGCTGGTGAAACCACTGTGATCCGCATGAAGATCCCGACCGAAGGCTCCTGCGACTTTACCGACGGCGTCTACGGCGAGGTTTCCATTCCGTGGGATTCCGTCGACATGCAGGTGCTGATCAAAGCTGATGGCATGCCGACTTATCACATGGCCAACGTCATCGACGACCATCTGATGAAGATCACCCATGTCGCGCGCGGCGAGGAGTGGCTCGCGTCCGTGCCGAAGCACATTCTGCTGTACCGCTATTTCGGCTGGGACCAGCCGGTGTTCATGCATCTGTCGCTGATGCGCAACGCCGACAAGTCAAAGCTGTCGAAGCGCAAAAACCCGACCTCAATCTCTTACTATTCCGCGCTCGGCTATATCCCCGAAGCGCTGATGAACTTCCTCGGGCTGTTCTTCATCCAGATCTCCGAAGGTGAAGAACTGCTGACCATGGATGAGCTGTCAGAAAAGTTCGACCCGGAAAACCTCTCCAAGGCCGGTGCGATCTTCGACATCCAGAAGCTCGACTGGCTGAACGGCCGCTGGATCCGCGAAAAGCTGTCGGAAGAAGATTTCCGCGCCCGCGTACTCACCTGGGCGATGGAAAACGACCGTCTGATGGCCGGCCTTCGCCTGTCGCAGACGCGCATTTCCAAGCTCGGCGAATTACCTGATCTCGCCGGCTTCCTGCTGAAGTCCGATCTCGGCCTGCAGCCCTCCGACTTCGCCAAGATCAAGTCGCCACCGGAAGAGATCCTCGAGATCCTCAATACCGTCCAGCCGGATCTCGAAAAGATCCTGGAATGGAATGTCGAGACGATCGAGGCCGAACTGCGCGCCATCGCCGACCGCATGGGCAAGAAGCTGAAAGTCGTCGTCGCACCGCTCTTCGTTGCCGTTTCCGGCTCGTCGCGCTCGCTGCCGCTCTTCGATTCCATGGCGATCCTCGGCCGCTCGGTCGTGCGCCAGCGCCTGAAGCTCGCCTCGCAGGCAGTGGCCGCCCTCGTCGGCTCGAAGTAAGAACAGTCAGAGGATTTCGACAATGGCTGACAACAAGACCGAAAACACCCTTTCCTCCGACGCAACGGAAGTGCGCGCCCAGAAGCTGAAGCTGCTGCGCGAGCAGATCGGCGACGTTTATCCGGCGCATTTCCACCGCACGCTGACCAATGCCGAATTGGCCGTGAAATACGAGAGCCTGGAACCCGACGTCGAGACACAGGATGTCGTGACGGTCGCCGGCCGCGTTTACTCGTCGCGCAACTCCGGCATGTTCATGGACATCCACGACGCTGGCGGCAAGATCCAGATTTTCAGTCACAAGGACACGACCCCCGAAGAAGCGCGTGCGCTTCTGCCGATGATCGATATCGGCGATATCATCGGCGTCACCGGTGTCGTGCGTCGCACCAAGCGCGGTGAACTGACGATCAACGCCCAGAAGATCGAGATGCTGACCAAGTCGCTTCTGCCGATGCCCGAGAAGTGGCACGGCCTCTCCGACATCGAGCTACGCTACCGCAAGCGTCACCTCGACATCATGACCAATGAGGAATCGAAGCTGCGCTTCCAGCAGCGCTCGAAAATCCTCTCCGGCATCCGTCGCTTCATGGAAAATGACGGCTTCATGGAAGTCGAAACGCCGATGCTGCATTCGGTCTATGGTGGCGCCACCGCGGAACCGTTCAAGACGCATCACAACACGCTGAAGCTCGACATGTATCTGCGCATCGCGCCGGAACTGTTCCTGAAGCGCACGCTGGTTTCAGGCCTCACCGACAAGGTCTTCGAGATCAACCGCAACTTCCGCAACGAAGGCGTCTCCACCCGGCACAATCCGGAATTCACCATGATGGAGTGCTACTGGGCCTATGCCGATTACGAGGACATCATGGACCTCGTCGAGCGGCTGTTCGAGAGCCTGGCACTCTCCATTCACGGAACGACGGAATTCCCCTTCGGCGACAAGACCATGTCCTTCAAGGGTCCGTTCAAGCGCGTTCCGATGCCTGACGCCGTCAAGGAAGTGACTGGTATCGACTTCCTGGCGATGAAGACCGACGAGGAAGCCCGTGCTGCCGCCAAGGCCGCCGGCTTCGCAGTCGAGAAGGACTGGACCTGGGGCGAATGCCTGGCCTTCATCTTCGAAGAGAAGGTCGAGCAGACGCTGATCCAGCCGTCGCACGTTACGCATTTCCCGAAGGACATCTCGCCCTTCGCCAAGGAGGTGCCGGGCGAGCCGCGCCTCGTCGAACGTTTCGAAACCTATTGCAACGCCTGGGAGCTCGGCAATGCCTTCTCCGAACTCAACGATCCGGAAGAACAGCGCCGCCGCATGGTGGAGCAGCTCGAACAGGCTCATGCCCGCGGCGAGAAGGAAAAGCAGCTCGACGAGGAATTCCTTGATGCAATCGACCAGGGCATGCCACCCGCCGGCGGTCTCGGCATCGGCGTCGACCGCCTGATCATGCTGCTCACCAACGCACCGTCGATCCGCGACGTCATTCTCTTCCCGGCCCGCCGCAGCAAGGCGGACTGAGACCCGAATTTCCCGGATAAGAATATGGGAGCGGCCGAAAGGACGCTCCCTTTGTTTATGATGACTGGTGAAATACCGAGCCAATCGTCCATGAAACGGTGGTTTGATCAATCACCTCGTGCACGGGCGAATCCGCCAACTCGCGCATGAGCCGGCTGGCGGAATCCGATGCCTGCCTCGCGGTGTGCCAGATCACCATATCGGTAATAGTGCCATCCTCGTGTTCCACCATGATCCTTGAGCGGAAGCCCGGCTGCCGGAGCAGCCAGGGTTCGACATCAGCATTGGCCGCCAGAAAATCCTGAGCGACGAGCCCATCCTTCAAACGAAAAGAGGTTATTTCGATTGCATGTGCCATGTGTGCCAGTCTCAGTTCAGATCATATATCCGCCCGCGACCTCGATCGTCTGCGCGTTGATCCACGCGCCATCGTCGGATGCAAGCATGGCGATGACGCGGCCGACATCTTCCGCCTCGCCGATACGGCCAAGCGCGGTCTGCGATGCAAGCAGTGCTGCAAATTCCGGATTCTTGTCCAGCGCCGCGTCGGCAAGATTGGTGCGGATGGGGCCAGGCGAAATGGCATTGGCGCGGATCCTGCGGCCGCCGAATTCCTTCGCCTGATAACGGGTCAGCGTCTCAAGTCCAGACTTGAGGGCCGCATAAGGCGCAACGCCGGCCGTTGCGACGCGAACGGAAGCGCTCGTCACGTTCAGGATCACGCCGCCGTCCGCCATCAGCGGCAAGAGCGCCTGCGTCAGGAAGAACGGTCCCTTCAAATGAACATTCATGAGGGCGTCGAACTGCTCGTTGGTTACCGTCTCCATGAGATTGAACATGCCGAAACCGGCATTATTGACGAGGCAGTCGAAATCGCTGCGCCCCCAAAAGGTGGAAAGCAGCCGTTTGACCTCTTCCACGAAAGCGGGGAAGCTGTCGGCGTCGCCGACATCGAGGGCAAGAGCCACGGCCTGACCGCCTTTGGCCTTGATCTCGGCAACGACCTCATCTGCACCCGGCTTGTAGCTGTTATAGGTGAGGACAACGCCCATGCCGCGTCTTGCGCATTCCTGCGCCGCTGACTGGCCGATGCCACGGCTTCCACCGGTGATGATTGCAATCTTCATCTCTGTCTCCTTTGCTTCGATGGTCGGAAGCTATGCGAAACGGCCAGAAGACACTCCGCCGGAAACTGCCTCGTTCTTGCCTATTCCTGCTTTTGTCTTGCGCGTGATCACGTGCTGGTCCAGGATTTGGACATGGAAACAATGCTCCGTGAATTGCGCCGCTTGACCGCCCATGCTGAAAATCGTCCTACGGAGACCGGCATACCCGGGATCCTGATGGTCAAGGGAGAGATCCCCGAACACAAGCTCGGCACCGTCTATGAACCGATGGTCAATTTGATCCTCGATGGCAGCAAGACGCTGACGATCGCCGGCCGCGACTATTATTATGATCCCGCCAGCTATTTCGTGATCTCGGTCGATATGCCGGCAACCGGCATGGTGCGGCAGGCTGGCCCCGATCGGCCCTATATCGGCGTCAGCCTTTCGCTCGATCCGGCACGTGTCGCGGCCCTTCTCATGGATATTCCACCGCAATCCCTGGATATTCCACCGCAATCCTATGTGCCGGGGCAGAGCGGTGGCTATTCCGTTTGCCGCATGACTCCGGAACTTTTGAATGCATGGCTGCGAATGCTGCAGCTGATGGAGCGTCCACAGGATATTCCCGCCCTCGCCCCGGCCTATGAGCGCGAGATCCTCTATCGCGTGCTTCAGGGACCGCAGGGCTGGATGCTGCGCGATATTGCGGCACCCGACAGCGCCCTGTCGCAAGTAAGGCTCGCAATCCGCTGGGTTCGTGAACACTACACCGAAGCGATCGAGGTCGAAAAACTCGCCACCTTCGCCTCCATGAGCGTCTCGGCCTTTCACCGCCATTTCAAGGCCGTGACGGCGATGAGCCCGATCCAGTACCAGAAGCGTATCCGTCTGCTACAGGCCCGCCAGTTGCTGATTGCCCGATCTGGAAACGCATCCTCGGTCGCCTATGCCGTAGGCTATGAGAGCGCTTCACAATTCACTCGGGAATATGCGCGCCTCTTCGGCCAGCCGCCGGCGCGCGATGTATCTTCGATAAGAGAAAATATCAGGCCGGCAGCCTGATCGCAATCGGACCTAGTGGCCGCTCTTGGCAGGCGCGTCCTCTGCGGGAGCAGCTTCCGCCCGAGCGGCTGCATCCTTGGCCGCTTGCTCTTCAGCAGACGGCTCCTCAGGTTCTTTGGCCGGCACGGCGCCTGCCGCCTTGCCCTCTCCCTTGGTGGAGGCGACGGCAACAGGATCGATACAATCGGCCGGATCCTTGAGGCTGGCGTTCAGCGCTGCGATCTGATCGTCCGGCAGGTCGATGCGTTCGCCATAGAAGAGGCCTTGCTCGCTCGCCTTGCCGTCGTAGTAACGTGCCGTATAGGGCTTATCATTCAGCCCTTCGACCATCTTGTCGGGATGCGCGATATAGACCACGTCGGCGCCGATCGCCCGGCCCCGAATATCCGAACGCAGCGTCGGACCGTTTTCATCGAGTACGACAACCTGCACGAGGTCGGGTTTCTGCGTTTCATAGACGGCCTGGGCGACACGCAACGCCGTCTTGATGCGCGTCACGCCGTCGACAGGCTCGGTCTTGATATATTTGCGGACCCAAACATGGTCCTGCTTCTTGATCGTTACGAGATTGACGTCGGTACAAGCCACGCCATCGGCGGATTCCTCGTCGCCCAGCAGCCTGTCCTTGCCGACATAAACTGCAGCGCCGCCGGAAACGCCCGCTAGCAGAGCGCTACCACCGATGATCAAAGCCAATTTCCGGGAAGGCCGGAATATGCGCAGTAAGGCCTTCACGCCAACTGCTCCGCCATCTGAAAACTCCAACGCAATACAAGTGACTGTGAAGCTAAGGGAAATGACGTTTCCGAATCTTTAAATGGGCGGCCCGACTTTGTCTCAAATTGGCAAAATACCAAAAAAGGTCCAGCCGTTCCCGAGCTTGCCAGACCGCTTGAGCCCATGCTCTAAAATACCATGGCCTTCACGCTTCGCCAGATTCAGTATTTTGTCGCCGTTGCCGAACAGGGCTCTGTCACGCGCGCGGCGCAGAACCTGTCGATCTCCCAATCCTCGATCACCGAAGCGCTGAAAGAACTGGAAAACGACCTTGGCGTCGTGCTGTTCGAGCGTCACCCGCGGGGACTCTCGATCACCCATAATGGCCACCAGTTCCTGCGGCATGCCACGAAAATCCTGGCATCGGTCTCGGATGCCCGCACCAGCTTTTCCGGCCAGCAGAACATACCCTCCGGCACGCTCAACATCGGCGTCACCTCGCTCGTCGCAGGTTATGTGCTTTCCGACCTGCTCGCCCGCTATCGCCGCGCCTGCCCCGGCGTCGAGGTCAGCGCCATCGAGGACAACGGCAGTTATCTGGAACATCTGCTCATCGGCGGCGAGTTGGATGTCGCTGTCATGGTGATTTCAAATCTGCGTGATCGCATGGCCCTGCAGGCAGAGATCCTGGAAACCTCGCCCTATCGCCTGTGGCTGCCGATGGGCCACCCGCTGGTTTCTGCCGATATCATCTCCATCGCCGACATCGCTCGCGAGCCGTTGATCATGCTGACGGTTGACGAGATCGAGGAGAATACCGGCAAGCTGTTGACCGCACTCGGCGCCCGTCCGCACGTCGCCTTCCGCACCCGTTCGGTGGAAGCCGTGCGCAGCCTGGTCGCGACGGGTGCAGGCGTGGCGCTGCTCCCCGATCTCGTCTACCGCCCCTGGTCGCTGGAAGGCGACCGTATCGAAAGCCGTGATGTTTCCGGCTCCCTGCCCGTCGTGCAGGTCGGCATGGTTTGGCGCAAGGGCTCCAGCCTGCCGCAGGCCGCACGCGATTTCGTGGCCATCGCCGAGAACATGCGATCGGGGCGATCCCGCTAGATATCGGAAATTCCGATATCGCCTTTCTGATAAATGAATTTGCGAAACCGGCCGTTCCGCGTCACCTTTTCTTTCGGGAACAAAACGCCGCAAAAGCGGCACCGAACCGGGAGACAGACGATGAAGCATCTTCTGAAATCGTGCACTGCTGCGCTCGCGAGCCTGAGCTTTGCGACACAGGTTGTCGCTGCCGAACCGCTGAAGGAATTGGGCAAGGGTGAAGGCGCCGTCAGCATCGTTGCCTGGGCCGGCTATATCGAGCGCGGTGAGACCGACAAGAATTACGACTGGGTCACCGATTTCGAAAAGGAAACCGGCTGCAAGGTTTCCGTCAAGACCGCCGCCACCTCGGATGAAATGGTGGCGCTGATGAACGAAGGCGGCTTCGACCTCGTCACTGCCTCGGGCGATGCGTCGCTTCGCCTCGTCGCGGGAAAACGCGTCCAGCCCATCAACACCGATCTCATCCCGAGCTTCAAGACCGTCGATAAACGCCTGCAGAATGCGCCCTGGAATACGGTGAATGGCGTCCACTACGGGGTGCCCTATCTCTGGGGGCCGAACGTGCTGATGTACAACACCGACACGTTCAAGGATAAGGCGCCGACGAGCTGGAATATCGTCTTCGAGGAACAGAACCTGCCTGATGGTAAGTCCAACAAGGGCCGCGTTCAGGCCTATGACGGCCCGATCTACATCGCCGATGCCGCTCTGTATCTGATGGCGCATAAGCCCGATCTCGGCATCAAGGACCCCTACGAGCTCAACGAGGACCAGTACAAGGCTGCCCTCGATCTGCTGCGCGGCCAGCGCAAGATCGTCTCGCGCTACTGGCACGACGCGATGATCCAGGTCGACGACTTCAAGAATGAAGGCGTGGTCGCCTCGGGCTCCTGGCCCTTCCAGGTCAACCTGCTGCAGGCCGACAAGCAGAAAATCGCCTCCACCTTCCCTGAGGAGGGCGTCACCGGTTGGGCCGACACGACCATGCTGCACGCTGACAGCGAACACCCGAACTGCGCTTATATGTGGATGGAACATTCCCTGAAGGCCAAGGTCCAGGGTGATGCCGCCGCCTGGTTCGGCGCCGTACCCTCGGTTCCGGCCGCCTGCAAGGGCAACGAACTCCTGACCGATGCCGGCTGCAACACCAATGGCTTTGATCACTTCGACAAGATCAAGTTCTGGAAGACGCCGGTCGCCAAATGCGCAAGCGAAAGCGAATGCGTACCCTATCATCGCTGGGTCTCGGATTATATCGGCGTGATCGGCGGGCGGTGACGCCAAGCCGATCCATGTGAAAAAGTCCCCTCCCCAATCCCTCCCCACAAGGGGAAGGGCCAGAGTGGCACCGCCGCATTCCTGCCGAAACGCCGAAAGGTTTGAGCGTGGGCGCGGCAGATTAAGCCCCTCCCCCTTGTGGGGAGGGGTTTGGGGCGGGGTCTTTTTAAGATCAAAGCCTCTCAGATAATACAGCTCCGGAGCCCCCATGACGTCAGCCGTCCGTTTCCAGAAGGTGTCTCGCCATTTCGGTGCAGTGCGCGCCGTCGATGGCGTCGATCTTGAGATCGTGCCCGGCGAATTCTTCGCCATGCTCGGCCCGTCCGGATCCGGCAAGACCACCTGCCTGCGGCTGATTGCGGGTTTCGAACAGCCGACATCGGGACATATCGAGATCTTCGGCGAAACCGCCGAGGGCATTCCGCCCTATCGCCGCAACGTCAATACCGTTTTCCAGGATTACGCACTCTTCCCGCATCTCGATATCCTCGACAACGTCGCCTACGGGCTGATGGTCAAGGGCGTCGGCAAGGCGGAGCGGATCAGGGAGGCAGAGAAGGCACTGGAACTCGTGAAGCTGCCGGGCTATGGCAGCCGCCGCCCCGGCCAGCTCTCCGGCGGCCAGCGGCAGCGCGTGGCGTTGGCCCGCGCTCTCGTAAACAAGCCACGGGTGCTTCTGCTGGACGAACCGCTCGGAGCTCTGGACCTGAAGCTGCGCGAGCAGATGCAGGAGGAACTGAAGAGCCTGCAGCGCGCGCTCGGCATCACCTTCATCTTCGTCACCCACGATCAGGGCGAGGCGCTCTCCATGGCCGACCGCGTTGCGGTCTTCAACGATGGCGGCATCGTCCAGCACGGCACGCCACAGGATATCTACCGTCGCCCGAAGACACGCTTCGTCGCCGATTTCGTCGGCTCGTCGAATGTCATTTCTCCCGATGTGATGACGGTTCTCGGCGGCGAGAAACGCTGGGCGAGTTTGCGGCCGGAAGCAATCCGCCTCGCGGCTGACGGCATTGAAGCCAGGGTCGAGAATGCCAGCTTCCTGGGTGCCTCAACCCGCCTCACTGTCGATATCAAGGGATCGCACCTGCATGTCATGCTGCCGGCCGGCAGTGATATCCCTGATATCGGCACCGCCATCCGTCTCGCCTGGCAGCAGGGCGACGTGCACTATATGGATGACGCGGCATGACGGCGCTGGCGATCACCAAGCCGCAAACCTCGATCCTGCCGCGGCGCGGCGGTTTCTTCAGCCGCCTGTCGGACAATTTCTGGCGCCACCCGAAACTGCTCCTGTTGCTGATGCTGACACCGCCGCTGCTCTGGCTCGGCATCATCTATGTCGGCTCGCTGATCGCGCTCCTGCTGCAGAGCTTCTTCTCGATCGACGATTTCTCGGGAATGGTGAATTACGAGTTCACCCTCGATACCTATGCGCAGCTTTTGAACCCCGGCAATTTCGACATCATCGTCAGAACCATCCTGATGGCCGCGCTGGTAACGATCGCCTCGGCCATCGTCGCCTTCCCGATCGCCTATTACGCCGCGCGTTATGCGCAGGGAAAATGGAAGGCTCTCTTCTATCTCGGCGTCATGCTGCCGCTCTGGTCGAGCTATCTCGTCAAGATCTATGCCTGGAAGCTCATCCTTGCCAAGGAAGGCATCCTCACCTGGCTCTTCGACAAGCTCTATCTGTCCTGGCTGCTCGACGGCGTCCTCGCCTTGCCAGTCGTCGGCGGCAATTCGCTTTCCGTCAGCTACCTCGGCACCTTCATCGTCTTCGTTTATATCTGGCTGCCCTACATGATCCTGCCGACGCAGGCAGCACTCGAGCGGGTGCCCGGCAACCTGATCGAGGCATCAGCCGATCTCGGTGCCACCCCGCACCAGACCTTCCGAACCGTGCTTTTCCCGTTGGCTCTGCCCGGCATCGTCGCCGGTTCGATCTTCACCTTCTCGCTGACCTTGGGCGACTACATCATTCCGCAGATCATCGGCTCGTCGCGCCTCTTCATCGGCCAGGCGGTCTATACGCAGCAGGGGACCGCCGGCAATGTGCCGCTCGCCGCGGCCTTCTCGGTCGTACCGATCGTCATCATGGCGATCTATCTCTGGCTCGCCAAACGCATGGGGGCTTTCGATGCGCTCTGATCGCATGCAACGTTCCCCAACGCTTTTGAAGATCGCCGCTGCCGGCGGTCTGCTCTTCCTGCATCTGCCGATCCTGTTGATCTTCGTCTACGCCTTCACGACGGAAGAGAAGAGCTATCAATGGCCGCCGCCGGGCCTGACGCTGCAATGGTTCGGCATCGCCTGGAATCGCCCGGACGTCTGGTCGGCACTTGGTCTCTCTCTACAGGTTGCCTGCATTGCGACGGCGATCGCGCTCATCCTCGGCACGCTCTGCGCAGCCGCCGTCAGCCAGACGAAATTCTTCGGCCGCGAGGCGATCTCGCTGCTCGTCATCCTGCCGATTGCGCTCCCCGGCATCATCACCGGCATTGCGCTGCGCTCCGCCTTCAGCCTCTTCGATATCCCCTTCTCGGTCTGGACGATCGTGCTCGGCCACGCAACCTTCTGCGTCGTTGTCGTCTACAACAATGCCGTCGCCCGTTTCCGCCGCACGTCGGGCTCTCTGATCGAGGCCTCGATGGATCTCGGCGCCGATGGTTTCCAGACCTTCCGCCATGTCATCCTGCCGAATATCGGCACGGCGCTTCTGGCCGGCGGCATGCTAGCCTTCGCCCTGTCCTTCGATGAGGTGATCGTCACCACCTTCACCGGCGGCCAGCAATCCACCCTGCCGATCTGGATGCTCGAAGAACTGATCCGCCCACGCCAGCGCCCGGTCACCAATGTGGTCGCCATGGTCGTCGTGCTCGTCACCTTCCTGCCAATCCTGGCAGCCTATTACCTCACGCGCGATGGCGATCAGATCGCCGGCGCCGGCAAATAACCCGGAGCGGGATCGGAAAGTGTCAAACGCTTTCCTGCCCCCGTCTCGCTCCACCAACGAACAAGGAGAACGCCCATGGACACGCAAATGCTGATCGGTTCGCGCTTCGAGACCGGCACGGAAACGGAAGAGCACATCCTGAACCCGAAGACCGGCGAAACGGTGCTGAACCTCGCCGAAGCGTCGCTCGGTCAGATCGATGCTGCCGTCGATGCCGCCGAAAAGGCCTTTGTCACCTGGGCACAGACGACCCCGTCCGAACGCTCTGCCTATCTCTTGAAGATCGCCGACGCCATTGAAAGGGATGCAAAGGGCTTTGCCACGCTGGAGGCGCTGAACTGCGGCAAACCGATCAATGCCGTGCTGAATGACGAAATCCCAGCCATCGTCGATTGCTACCGCTTCTTTGCCGGTGCAGTGCGCAATCTGCATGGACCGGTCGCAGGCGAATACCTTCCCGGCCACACCTCGATGATCCGCCGCGACCCGATCGGCATAGTCGGTTCGATCGCGCCGTGGAATTATCCGCTGATGATGATGGCCTGGAAGCTGGCGCCTGCCATCGCCGGCGGCAACACGGTCGTTTTCAAGCCGTCCGAACAGACGCCGCTGACAGCACTCAAGATGGCCAAGCTTCTCTCTGACATTCTCCCCGAGGGCGTTGTCAACGTCATCCTCGGACGCGGCGAGAGCGTCGGCAACGCGCTGATCAACCATCCGAAAATCGATATGGTGTCGATAACAGGCGATATCGCAACCGGCAAGAAGGTGCTGCAGGCCGCCGCCAAGACGGTCAAGCGCACCCATCTGGAGCTTGGCGGCAAGGCGCCAGTCATCGTCTTCGACGATGCCGATATCCAGGCCGTCGTCGCCGGTATCCGCACCTTCGGTTATTACAATGCCGGCCAGGACTGCACGGCCGCCTGCCGTATCTATGCCGACGCCAGGGTTTACGACAATTTCGTCTCCGACCTGACATCCGCTGTCTCAAGCATCCGCTTCAACCAGGCCGACGACACGCAGAACGAAATCGGCCCGCTGATTTCCAAGCGCCAGCGCGATCGGGTCGAGAGCTTCGTCACCCGCGCTTCCGAGCACAAGCACATGGAAATCACCACCGGCGGCAAGACCTCCGGTGACAAGGGCTTCTTCTTCGCGCCGACGGTTGTTGCCGGCGCCACGCAGGAGGATGAGATCGTCCGCCGCGAAGTCTTCGGCCCTGTCGTCTCGGTCACCCGCTTCACCAATGTCGAGGATGCAGTGACCTGGGCGAATGACAGCGATTACGGCCTAGCCTCTTCCGTTTGGACCAAGGATATCGGCCGCGGCATGAAGACCGCCGCCCGCCTTCAATATGGCTGTACTTGGATCAACACCCATTTCATGCTGGTCAACGAGATGCCGCATGGCGGTTTGAAACAGTCAGGCTACGGCAAGGATATGTCCGTCTACGCTCTGGAAGATTATACAGCTGTCCGTCACGTGATGATCAATCACGGATAGTTGAACAAGAGCCTCCTGTTCCGCTGCAAAAGTCACTGCCGCTATCAGTGACTTTTGTCACTTTGTCATAATACAACTGCAAATACTGTTTTTCGAAAGTGGAATTGCCGTTTCACCGTATATGGCAAGCCGCGATAATATGATTCTTCGCCGGATCAAAGAAATCGGTCAGGCATTACTTACACATGGCGACGCCCATCGATATCTTCGAGCTCGAAAAAGCCCTGGACGGATTACTGGAATCCGCACTTGTACCTGATAGCTGGGAGCGCACGCTGCAGCAGATCAGTCAGGCGACTGGTTCCGTTGGAACGCATATCATGCCGGTTCGGGGAAAATTCCCCGCCGGCTTCCTGAGCACGCCGAATTTGCTGGAGGCCTTCCAGGTCTATTTTTCCGAAGAATGGCACAAGCGCGATTTCCGTGAGCGCGGTCTGGCGGTTGCGATGGCCAAAGGTGTCGTCATCGAACACGACATCGCCAGCGAGGAAGAATTCAAGAATCAGAGCTTCTATACGGAGTTTCTGGCCCGCTTCGGCTTTCGCTATTCCGCCATGGTGGGCTTTACCGCCGGCGATACGATGCTGAGTCTCAATCTGCAGCGCCGGATCGAAGACCAGCCTTTCGATCGCGACGATGCGCAGTTGCTCATAAAAATGCAATCGAGGCTGACCGCTGCGGCCGAAATCATCCGCGCGCTCCAAGTCGCCAGGATCGACAGCATGAGCGAAGCCTTCGAACTCGCCGGTACCGCGGTCATCTTCTTCGACCGGGCTGGGCGTATCGCTCGGCTGAATCAGCGGGCGGAGAGGCTACTCGATGGAAATATCCGTGTTGTGGATCGGGAACTTGTCGCGACCAGTCAGGAAGAAACAGGGCTCCTGCGCCGCCACCTGCAGGCAATCCTCTCAAAGGAGCCTTTCACCAATCCGGCCGTCTCCACGCCGGTTCTGTTCTCACGCCCGGGAAAGGCGCCACTGGTCATCCGCGCCCAGCGGTTGAACGGCGTGCCGGCCGAACTCTTCTCGCATTCCGCCGCTGTCGCCATCATCACGGATCTTTCCGAGCGGGCGAGCCCAAGCCGCGATCTGCTGCGACAGCTGTTCGCACTCACCCCTCAGGAAACGACGGTCGCGCGCCTGCTCATGGATGGTTCGTCACCGCGTCAGATCGCCGAAATATGCGGACTGACCTATGAGACGACGCGCGGCTATGTGAAAAAGGTTCTCGCCAAGACTGGCACGCAGCGCCAGTCTCAACTCATCTCGCTGCTCTCAAGCCTGAAAATCTAGGCCTGATTATAGAGCGCAAGTAGTTCCCAGTCACCTTCCCAGACCATGTCAAGCGCCACATAGATGATGATGGCAAGGCCGATCCAGCCAAGGAACGACGTTCCATTTTAAACGATTTGGAACAAAATCCGCTTCGATGCGTCTTCCTCCAAAAATCACGGAGGAAGATATCCATGCTGAAATGGGCTCTGATATTTCTGGTCATTTCGATTGTTGCCGGCTTTTTCGGCTTCTCCGGCATTTCCGCGGCAACAGCGACAATCGCACGCGTACTGTTCGGCATATTCCTCGTCGTCTTCCTGATCTTCCTCATCCTGGCGCTGATGGCAGGACAGGCGATCTTCTAGCCAGCAGGTCATTCCGGCTAGCTGGCTGGCCTGCCGGCGGCTTCGAGACAAGTTCGTTAGAGCACCGCCCTAAGCCACGGATGCACTCCTTTCGCCTGCCGTTTCACGAGACTGTCGATCGACACCGATCCTGCACCGGAAACCGCCAGCACAAACATGCCGCCGGCGATTGCAAGATCCTTTTCGAAATGCAGCAGCTCGTTCTGGCTTGCGAAATTGGTGTGGAACAGAAAAGCCGTCGCGAGGCAGAACAGCCCCAGGGCAGCCGCGCCAAGCCGGCTGAGGAGGCCAGTGGCGATGGAGAGGCCGGCGCCGAGTTGTAGGGCAATCACGCCAAAGGTCACCAGTGCTGGCAAGCCAAGCTTTTCGAAAGTGGCAAGGGTCGCGGTGATGTCTGCGATAAGAGACGCTCCCTCATGCAGGAAGATCAGGGATAGCAGAAGCCTACCCAGAAGAAGAATGAGGTCGGCCAGACGAGGCCGGCTTGAAGCGTTTTCCATCATATCCTCCACTGACGAAGCGCTGACTTCGGATCAGCATACCGTAAAACCCTGGTTCAACGGCAAGATCGATTTCTCGCCGCCTGTCAGCGATCTCGCCAAGGACGGCTTCCCGTTGGTCGGCGGTCGTGTCGATTATATCGGCGGCCGCGCCCGTTGCGGCCCTCGTCTACCGGCGCCATGGCCACATCATCAACCTGTTCATCTGGCCTACGACGTCGTCGACACAAACGAGCAGAGCCCATGACGGCCACAATATAATATGGTCGGATGGCGGACTGATGTTGTGGGCGATTTCGGATGTCGCCTCGGGCGATCTTGCCGAGTTCGAAACGCTCTTCAGGAGCGCCGCAAGACTCTAAAGCAGGCTTGCACCGACATTGATCGCAAGCGCGAGAATGGTGGTGTTGAAAAGAAACGACAGAAGCGCATGCAGCAGGGTCAGCTTGCGCATGGCTGTCGAGGTGACGGCCACATCGGCTGTCTGTGCCGCCACGCCGATGGTGAAGGAGAAATAGAGGAAGTCCCAATAAGCAGGCTCCTCGATATCGTCGGGGAATTTCAGCCCGTCGCCCTTGTCCGGTCCGCCATAGAAATAATGCGCATAATGGATCGTGAAGAGCGTGTGCAGGAAAAACCAGGAGATCATGATCGTCAGGATCGCTGCGGCCGCACGCCAGAGCGCGATATTGGCCGGCGCGTCCTTGATCGAATGAAGCTCGATGCCGATGCCGGCAATACTGGCAAGGGCCGCCGCGATCGACAGAAAGAGCAGGAACGTGTCGGAAAAATCGAGGTCCGCAGATCGCTTGCGGATGCTCTGGATGGTGGCCCGAAGCATCTTGCGCCAGCTCAGCCCGATGAAGACGATCGCCGAGGCGTTCCAGCCAAACAGGATATTGCTGGCGCTCACCTCCCGGGAGGTCAGCAGCAGAAAGACGATGAAACCGCCGAGCACCGAAAGGATGAAGCTTGCATGCTTGTAGGCAAGCGAGACCAGCGAATTTCCGTCATCCCCGTCAGCCACTGCAATCCTCCGGCCTCCATGTCCTTGATATCAACACGAAAAAGGCGCAGATGCCAGCGGCACCCGCGCCTTTCATCAAAGTGCAGCTTGCGCGGCGTTAAGCGGCGGCGAGCTGCAGTTCCTTGCGGACCTGGCTACGCAGCGTGCCAAGATCCTTTGCGAATGCCCTGATACCTTCGGCAAGCTTTTCGGTCGCCATCGCATCTTCGTTCATCATCCAGCGGAAGGTCTTTTCGTCGACCGTAACCTTCGGAGCCGGCTTGATCGTTTCCGGCGACAGCTTGCGCTCAAGCTTGCCCTGGTCGTTCGACAGTTCGTCGAGCAGGTTCGGAGCAATCGTCAGACGATCGCAACCGGCCAGCGCTTCGATTTCGCCGGTGTTGCGGAAAGAGGCGCCCATGACGACCGTCTTGATGTCGTTGGCCTTGTAGTAGTTGTAGATGTCGCGAACGGACAGAACGCCCGGATCTTCCTCGGCAGTGAAATCCTTGCCCGTCGACTTCTTGTACCAGTCAAGGATGCGGCCGACGAAGGGCGAGATCAGGAACACGCCGGCGTCAGCGCATGCAATCGCCTGGGCCTTCGAGAAGAGCAGCGTCAGATTGCAGTCGATGCCTTCCTTCTGCAGGATTTCGGCGGCGCGGATGCCTTCCCAGGTGGAAGCAAGCTTGATGAGAATGCGATCCTTCTCGATGCCGCGCTCCTTATACGCCGCGATGATGCTGCGGGCCTTCTTGAGCGAAGCTTCCATGTTGAAGGACAGATCGGCATCGACTTCGGTCGAAACACGGCCGGGAACCAGCTTGACGAGTGCTGCACCAACGGAGATTGCAAGACGATCGGCAACGGCTGCAGCCGCAGCATCCGCATCACCGCCGAGTTTCTTGCCCCAGGCGATCGCTTCCTTCATGTCGTCGGCGAACATGTCGGTGCCGAGTGCCTTGAGAACGATGGATGGGTTGGTCGTGCAATCGACCGGTTTCAGGCGAGCAACAGCCTGAATGTCACCGGTATCGGCAACCACGGTTGTGATCTCGCGGAGTTGGTCAAGCTTGGATGTCATGGTCAAAATCCTTTTTGAACTTGGGCTGCGGACCGGCGCGAGTTCCGCCCGGCAAATGGGTGATCTGAGGACCGATGGTTTGCGTGCTGCAGGCGAAAAGACGCGCCGCCGTCACGGATGAGTCATAAACGTGAGAGACATTGGCGGTGTTCCCAGGCGCATTGATCCAACCAGCGGAAAACGACAAGCGCATCACAAGCGATGCCGCCTGCGGCTGAAAGGCCGGTCGTGACTTTCCGCATGCCCGCACATTGCCCTCCTCGGATGGACAAGAACGACGTTGTCGACCATGACTATCGCCGCTCTTGCAACGAAAAGTCAAGGACATTTGTGCATTTCAATTGACATAAGTGTCACGCCCGGCATTATCGCGGGAACAAAGCCGATATCGCAACCTTATGCTATTGATGGCAAAGATCTAGGGCGAAAACCGGCGCGGGAGGAGATGTGGTCAAGCTGAAACGCGGCACGCATACTGCCTATTCCGAAGCCTCGTCGCTCAGGCTGCGGGCCGCATGGCTTTATTATAACGAGGGCCTGACCCAGAAGGATGTCGCCGAACAGCTCGGCATCAGCCGCACCACCGTCATCCGCCTGCTCGACGAGGCGATGAAACGCAGCGAAGTGCAGATCTGGATCAACGATTCCATTGGCGACTGCGTCGAGCTGTCGGTCGAGCTCGAGCGGGCTTACGGGTTGGACGAGGCTATTGTCGTGCCGCAACCCGCCAATTGCGACGTCAATTCCCTGGCAAAGAATGTCGGTCTGGCGCTCGGCCGGTTCCTGTCGGAGGCCATTCCGGACGATTACACGATCGGTGTCGGTTGGGGCCGCACCATGACCGCCTCGCTCGCGAGCTTCCGCCCGCCGCGCCGGGACAATTGCAAGATTGTCTCCCTGCTCGGCGGCATCGTCGCCGTCCACCAGACGAACCCGATCGACTACACTTGGCGGCTGGCAAACCAGCTCGGCGCCGAGTGCTACATGTTCCTCGCCCCGCTGCTCGTCGATTCGACCGAGACCAAGCGCAACCTCATCGAAAAATGCGGGCTCGACACGATCTATCGGCTGGCGGAAAACCTCGATCTCGCGATCGTCAGTTGCGGCGATATCGGCCCGCATTCGACCTCGCTCTCCGAGGGCTGGATTTCGAAGGCCGAGTTGCAGCAGTTGATCGATGCCGGCTGCGTCTGCGACACCATGTTCAACTTTCTGGACAAGGACGGCAATTCCGTCGACCATTCGATCAATCAGCGGGTCATGTCCGTGGATCTCGATACGCTGAAGAAGGCGAAGCACATCGTACTGTCCTCCGGCGGCGCACACCGCGCCGTCGCGATCCGCGCGACGATCAAGCGGGTCGGCTGCAACACGCTGATAACAGATGAGAGTGCGGCAAAAGCGCTGCTGGAACTCGCCGAAGCCGCCTGAACGGTCTCGACCTATCGCGTCGGTCAGGCGTGCGCCGATTCCCAGCCAAGCATCGCCCGCTTGCGGGTGAGACCCCAATGGTATCCAGTCAATGCCCCGTTCTTGCCGAGTGCGCGGTGGCAGGGCACGACGAAGGAAATCGGGTTGGCCCCGACCGCCGCACCGACGGCGCGCATGGCAGTCGGCCGGCCGATGTCCTTGGCGATATCGCTATAGGTCACGGCCTTGCCGAAGGGGACTTTCAAGAGGCTCTGCCAGACGCTGACCTGGAAATCCGTGCCGATCAGGACGACCCGCAACGGCTGGTCAGATGTCCAGCGGCCCGGCTGGAAGATACGCTCAGCATAGGGTGCTGTCGCTTGACGGTCCTCGACATAATCCGCATTCGGCCAGCGGCAGGTCATATCTTCGAGACAGGCCTTTTCATCGCCGGAATCGCTGAAGGCGAGGCCTGCAAGGCCGCGGTCCGTGACCATGACGAGCGCCGTCCCGAACGGGCAAGTGTGGAACCCGTAACGGATTGTCAGCCCACCGCCTTTCGCCTTCCATTCGCCCGGAGACATTGCCTCATGTGTGACGAACAGGTCGTGCAGGCGGCTCGGGCCTGAGAGACCGACCTCGATCGAAGTTTCGAGCAGCGGCATTTCTTCCCTGCGCAGCAGCCGCTTGGCGTGGTCGAGCGTCACGGCCTGCAGGAAGGCTTTCGGCGACAGGCCGGCCCAGCGCGTAAAGGTCTTCTGGAGCTGCGTCGGCGACTGGTGTAGCCGAGCGGCAATCGCTTCCAGCGACGGCTGGTCGCGATATTCCTCGCTGATGAGTTCGATGACCTGACGAACGATATCGTAATCAGGGCCATCAGCAGTGACATCTGTGTCGAGCTTCGCGATCATGTTCATCGTTTTTCTCCTTTACAAAGGAGATAATCAAGGTCGAGCAGCCAAGCCACCCGTTTCTTGCGCCCCGATTCTTACGCAATGCCTCAAATACGCTGTCTTACCGTTGCCAGTGCGCCCTTGAAGGCCTTGGCGAAGCTCTCGCGATCGTCAGGATTGAGGAAGGAGCCGACATCGGTGCGTTTACCCTCTCCGAAAATATGCATGGAGAGAATACCGATCTCCTGATGTCGGCGCACGAGAAAGCGCGTCCAGAACGGATTGAAGTGATGCTCGATCATGCGGCCTGAGGGGGAGAACTTGCGCACCGCAACATCGGTGCGTGAAACCGTCACCTCTTCCCGCACCCTGCCGGACCGGTAGTTCAGCCAGAAGGCACCATAAAGCAGCAGGAAATCCAGGCCGAAGAAGAAGCCGATCGGCCAGGCGCCGGTCACGATGAAGAACATGCCGTACATGAAGCAGATCGCGCCGGAGATGCCGAGCAACACCTTGAAGCCCTTCCGCCCGAGCGAACGGTAGGGAAAGAGTTCGGCTGCAAAAACCGGCTGATCGTTGCGGCTGTCGGCGTTGCTTTCCATCATGGCCGCCGAGTATAGATTTTCCATGGCGAATCCGAAACTCAAATCCATTACCAAACCGTCGCAAGACTCGAATGTGATCGTCAGGCGCAAGCCGGCGGCGGCGGTGAAGACCGTCTATTCGCTTGCCGAACGGGAGGAGATCTTCCGCCGCTTCTCCATTCAGCGTCCGGAGCCGCGGGGCGAACTGGAACACACCAATCCCTTCACCCTCGTCGTGGCGGTGGCGCTCTCCGCCCAGGCGACCGATGTCGGCGTCAACAAGGCGACGCGCGCGCTCTTCAAGGTCGCCGATACGCCGCAGAAAATGCTCGATCTCGGCGAGGAAAAGGTCCGTGACTACATCAGGACGATCGGGCTTTATCGCAACAAGGCGAAGAACGTCATTGCGCTCTCGCAGATGCTGGTCGACAAGTTCGGCGGCAAGGTGCCGGAGACGCGCGAGGAGTTGGTTCGCCTGCCGGGCGTCGGCCGAAAGACCGCCAATGTCGTACTATCAATGGCTTTCGGCCAGGCGACGATGGCCGTCGACACCCACATCTTCCGCATTGCCAACCGCATCAAGCTCGCACCGGGCAAGACGCCCGACGAGGTGGAAGAGCGGCTGATGAAGGTCGTGCCGCAACACTACCTCTATCACGCCCATCACTGGCTGATCCTGCACGGCCGCTATACTTGCAAGGCCCGGCGGCCGGAATGCGAACGCTGCGTGATCGCCGATATCTGCAAATCGCCGGAAAAGAGTTGCGATATCCCGGCACCGCTGGTCGAACTACCTCCGCAGGTGATCGGCGAGGCCGTCGAGTAGGGCAACAATCGCCCTCTCGTATTCTTCACGCCTGCCGCCCGCTTCGATGGCGATTGCTGCGCGGTCGAAGCCGGCTGACAGCAGAGCCGTCAATGGCCCGAGCAGTGTGCTGGCCTGCGGCAGACAGGCTTCGAGCCCTGCCCGCAATGTCGCTTCTGTAGTCTCGACATCGATCTGCGTGGCCGCAGACGCACCAATCACCGCCGGCGCTTCGAGCAGAAGCAGCCGTGTCCGCCCTGCCACCGCCATCGCATCGAAATAGGCTGCGGCACCTGCAAGCAGTGCCGCACGCGGTTCGGTTTCCGGCTTTGCGCGCTTCTCGATCTCTTCGGCGACATCAGCAGCCTCTCTTTCGATCACCGCCCGGAAAAGTGCGTTTTTGTGTTCAAAGTGATGGTAAAGAGCCCCCCGCGTCACGCCGGCTGCCGCAACGATGTCAGGCGTCGCCGTCGCCGCATATCCCCTCTCGACGAAAAGCCGGCGCGCAGCATCCATCAGGGCCTTTCTGGTCTGTTCGGTTCTCTCACGATTGCTGCGACTCATGACCCTTCTTTACATACAATCTGTATGTATGTTAATTACAAAAACATACAGACTGCACGTAAAGATGCGAAGGAGGAAAAGCGATGAAATCGACGAGCTACTATCCTGTCATCATGACGGATGACGTTGCCGGTACGGCTGCCTTCTATTGCCGCCATTTCCGTTTCCAGCGGCTGTTCGACAGCGACTGGTACATTCATCTGCAATCGAGAGAGGATGAACATGTGACGCTCGCCGTGCTCGATGGCAGCCACGAAACCATTCCGGCTGCGGGCCGCGGCAAGGTCTCCGGGCTTCTGCTGAATTTCGAGGTAGAGGATGTGGATGCGATCTACGCTGCCTGCGCAGCGGCCGACCTGCCGATCCTGCGCGAGATTCGCGACGAGGCTTTCGGCCAACGCCATTTCATTACCGCCGACCCGAACGGCGTGTTGATCGACATCATCAAGCCGATCCCGCCGAGCGCCGAATACGCAGCGATGTATGACGCCACAGCGTTACCCGGTTAGAGCAATTCCAGCAGCAAAAGTGTTCAGTGGTTCTGCATCCGGAATGGCGTGAAAACTAGGCTCGGAAACCGGGATCGCGCGCCGAGATCAGCTTGTGTAGATGCACCATCATGCCGGCAGCAAAGAGCGGTGTGAGCAGGTTGACGATCGGGATCGCGAGGAAAAGTGCGATCACCAGACCGCCGAGAAAGACGGTCGGACCATGCTTGGCGCGAAACAACCGCGCCTCCGGTTGCGAACGGAAACGCATGGCCGCGAACTCGAAGAATTCCCGCCCGAGCAGGTAGCCGTTCACCAGGAAGAAGGCCACGAGATTGATGCCGGGAATGAAGAGCAGGAAGAGCGCGATGATATTGCCGACGATGACCACGCCGAGGAATTTGAGCGAGCTTGCCATTGCAGGACCGAGCGGCATGGCCTTGCCAGGCGCCTCCTGCGGATAATCCCGCTTTTCGATCACCTCCGCGACGTCGTCGAGAAAGAGGCCGGCTATCAGAGCGGTGACCGGCGAAAGCAGCAGCGCCAGGCCAAGCGCAAGGCCTATGCCGGCGGCGACAAGGAAAACGAAGCTGAGCCAGCCGGCCCAATCAGGCATCTCGGGAAAGAACCCCACCATCCAGGGAAAGATGAAACTGATGAACAGACCGCGCAGCGCAAACCATAAGCCGATCAGCACCAGCACCGTCAGTCCCAGAACTTTCCAGAAAGCCGACCGGGTCTCTGGCGCAAACAAATTGGCAAGTGAAAGGCGAGCGGCCTCAAGGATCATTTCTCTGGCGTCTCCGTTACGCAGCACCATGTAGGAAACCTGCGTCCTTCCGGCAAGTCAGTTGAAAATTACATGCATGAATAGAAAACTTGTCGAAAATTATGTGCTAATATATAGTTGATATGTTCGAAATACGTGTGGGCCATAAGAAGAGCTTCCGGACAATATTAAGAAACAAGGATTCGGCTCTGCATGAATCCACGGAAAGCCTCTGATGAAATGGGGGAGGCTGCGACGTGGAAGACTTTGTAGAGAAACTTAGGCAATACGCGAAGTCCGGCACGCCTGCCGAACGACGCATCGCGAAATATTTCACAGAACACTTGAACGACCTGCCGTTCGAAACCGCCGCGTCGGTTGCCGACCGGCTTGATCTTTCGCCCATGACGGTCGGCCGTTTCCTCCGTGCACTCGGCTATCAGGGCCTGGACAGTGTCAAGGTGGAGATCCGCGAAACGGCAACGACCTCTCCTGTCCAATTCCAGAGCGCGATGACGGAATTGCAGACGGATGCATCGGAGGGCAAGGCACTCGCCGTTCTCGTGGCCGAACAGATACAGGCGCTGCATCACATCTATCATCTGACTGCACAGCCGCATTGGGCCGAAGCCGTCGCGATGATCGGCGCGGCCAAAGAGGTCTTCGTGGCCACCCATGCCAGACTTGCCGGCCTCTCCAATCATTTCTGCCAGCGGCTGACCCAGGCTCGCGACGGCGTGCGTGCGATCGACGGCGCGGGAAGCCGCTTCACGGAGCTTTTCGCCCGTTCCTTCATCGACGACGCCGTGCTCGTCATCATCGATTGCCGGCGCTTCACCAGGTCGCGGTTGCTTGCGCGCACTGCCAGGCGCTACGGCTACAAGGTGATCCTGATTTCCGCTCAGCATGCGGACTGGCTGCCTGAACAGTCGAACGTCGTCTTGCCTTTGCCGCCTGCCCGCGCGCCCGACACGGATAACCTGCCGCCGCTGATCGCCTTGCTCGACTGTCTGTCCGAGGCGGTCATATTGAATGCCGGCGAGGAGGCGAGCCAGCGTCGCCGACGCATGGCGGAGTTTGCAACGATCCTCGGCGAGGCGACAAACCGCTGAACTACTCCACGGCTTCCAGCTCTGCCCGATGACGATACATGGCAAGAAAGCGGCGGTAATCGCGGTCGTAAAACGCCTGCTTGCTCCTGTCGGGAAGCCGCTCAACGCCGCCCGGGTACATGGCTTTGCCCGCCGCCGCCAAATTCCTGTGTAAGCCGCAGGCAACCGATGCAGCGATCGCGGTGCCGAGCAGCACCGCCTCATTCATGTCAGGCACGATGACCTTGCAGCCCGTCACATCCGAATAGAGTTCCATCAGCACGGGGTTCTTCACATGCCCGCCGGCCACATGCAGCGTATTCGGCACGTAGCCGTGATCTCTCATCTTTTCGAGGATGTGACGGATGCCGAGTGCAATTCCGACTGCGGTCCTCCAATAGAGCACACAGAGCCCGTCGAAGGACGTATCGAGCGTCAGACCACTGATGACACCGACAGCATGCGGATCGGCCAGCGGCGACCGATTGCCGTGAAAATCCGGAAGGACGAAGATCCGTGCACCGAGCGCGTCACCCTCCTCTGCCCTGAGTTCAGCAATGCGGGCGACGATCCTCTGATGCAGCACCGTGGTCGGCTCACCGCCGGCCGCATGCATGCGCACGATATGATCGAGCAGCGCACCGGCCGCCGATTGGCCAGCCTCGACGAGCCATGATTGCGGAAAAACCACCTCGTAGTAAGGCCCCCACATTCCCTGGCTCGGCTTTCGCTCGCGGGAAAAGGCGACAACGCAACTCGATGTCCCGGCAATCAGCGCAAGCTGATGCTCGAGTTTTGCCGGGTCGCCGGCATAGCCGCTGAGCGTGCCGAGCGCGCCGGCATAGGCATCGATCATTCCGGCCGAGACATGGCAATCGGTGGTCAGGCCCAACGCTTCGGCAGCCTCCGGCGTCAGCTTACCGATGCTCTCGCCAACTGCCACCGCCTCAGCCGGCAGATGGCCGCGCACCAGCAGATCCTCAAGACCGATCTGCTGCAGGAAATCCCGCCGCCAGCCGTTTTCCTTATGCGCCAGATAGCTCCACTTGGCTGTCAGCGTGCAGCGGGAGCGGGCAAGCGAACCGGTCGCCTTCCAGGTCAGGAAGTCGGCGAGATCGAAGAAATAGCCGGCCTTCTCCCAGGTCGCCGGCAGGTTCTTCTTCAGCCACATCAGCTTCGGCATTTCCATTTCCGGCGACATGACATTGCCGGAATGTTCCAGCACTTCGTGCTTGGTCGCCGTGCAGAAATCGGCTTCCTTGAGTGCCCGATGATCGAGCCAGACGATCGTGTCGAAACGCGTCTCGCCGCCAGTGGAAACGCTGATCTGCCTGCCCTCTGTATCACGCACCACAAGCGAACAGGTGGCGTCGAAACCGATTGCGCCAACAGCGGCCGCTTCAATGCCGGACTGGCCCATCGCGGTCCGTACCGCGCTGCAGACGGCCCCCCAGATATCCTCGGAATCATGCTCGGCATGGTTCTCGCGCGGCCGATTCATGACAACAGGATGTTCAGCCTTGGCAAGCAGGTGACCATGCGCGTCAAAGACACCGGCGCGTGCGCTACCCGTGCCGATGTCCACCGCAACCACATGATCACGCATCAATGCTGAGTCCCGTCCCGCTTTTGTTTGCGGACAAGGTGTATCAATTCCGGCATGGCGTCAAACACCACTTCCGGTGAAAGACGGTCGAGTTCTTCCCGGTATCCGGCGAAGTTGGCATGCGAGCCACCAGTGAAGGCGAAGACCGTCATACCCGCCGCTTTTGCTGCGGCAATACCGGCCGGACTGTCCTCGATGACGATGCAGTCATGCGGCTCGACTTGCATTTTTCTGGCCGCGTAGAGGAACAGATCGGGTGCCGGTTTGCCGCGCTTGACCATGCTGGCGCTGAAGATATTCGGCAGCTTCGGCAAGAGCCCGGTGACCGAAAGCGACAGCCTGATCCGCTCGACTTGGCTCGACGAAGCCACACAGCAAGGAACACCAAGCGCATCGATCGTTTCGCCAATGCCCGCCATGGGTTTCAGCTCGGTGCGGAAGCGGGCGTAGAGATTGGTGCGGATGCCTTCGAGAAACGCCTCGTTGGCATGCACATTGAACTCCGTTTCCAATATGTCGATCAGGGTTGCAAGGCTGCGACCGAGGAAACGCTCATAGGCCTCGTCCTCGGTGATCGTCACGCCGAGGTCGGCCATCGCCCTGACGAGAACGCTGATCGAAATCGGCTCACTGTCGACGAGCACACCGTCGCAATCGAAAATGACCAGCCGTGGTTCAGCATCAGACATGGAAGACCCAACCTGAGTTCAGTTCGGACGCAACCGTCCTGCTTTGTCCGCAAGCCGGGATGGCGGCAGAAACACCGCCACCGGGATTTCTTACACTGCGAGCTTGCCGTCGAGATAGAGCTGCAAGGTTTCCTTCGTGCCTTTTTCCCACAGGGTTTTGAGCGCACGGGCGAAACGCTTGCGGAAAAGCTCGGATTTCGCCACCTCGCCGAAAATATCGTCGAAGACGAGGAAGGCCGCGGGATCGTCCTTGGCCTTTACCGCCGCCTCGTGCAAACGTTCGGCGCTGGCATCATTGAAGACGATGTCCTTGCCGCTGTCGCTCTTGCCGAAGAAGTAGCGGCACCAGAGCGCAGAGACGAGCGCGAGGCCGACGACATCCCTACCCTGGCGCAGGTTGTCGAGCGTCGAGGGCAGGATGAATTTCGGCTGACGGTTGGAGCCATCCTGTGCAAGCCTCGGGATCGTGTCGGCGATCTTCGGGTTGAGGAAACGGCGTTCGATCAGCTTGAAATAATCGGCAAGCGACGTATCCGGCACCGGCGGCACGATCGGGATGATTTCCTCGTTTTCCAGCTTCGCGAGGAAAGCCCGGATGAGGTCGTTTTCCATCGATTCATGGACGAAATGAATATCCATCAGCGCCGCCGGATAGGCGATCGCCGCATGGCCACCGTTCAGGATGCGGATCTTCATATGCTCATAGGGCGTGACATCGGGCACGAAGGTTACACCGACCTTTTCGAGCGCCGGGCGGCCCATCGGGAACTTGTCTTCCAGAACCCACTGCTTGAACTCTTCGCAATAGACCGGCCAATTATCCTCGATGCCGAAATTCTCCTTGAGAAAATCGATCTCGCGCTGACTGGTCGCCGGCGTGATGCGGTCGACCATGCCGTTCGGGAAGGAGACGTTGGCCTTGATCCAGTCGGCAAAGGCAGGATCGGAAAGCTTGGCCGTTCCGACGATGGCATTTGCGGTGACGACGCCATTATGGGGAATGTTGTCGCAGGACATGACGGTGAAGGGCGCGATGCCCTTATCCTTGCGGACCTTCAGGCCGGCAACGATCAGACCGAAGACCGTCTTCGGCGCAGAGGGGCTCTGCCCATCAGCGGCAATCGCCGGATGCGCCGGATTGAACTTGCCGGACGCATCGATGAAATATCCACCTTCCGTGATCGTCATCGAGACGATGCGGATCTCGGGATCGGCGAGCTTGGCAATGATGACATCAGGTTCGCCGACTGGCAGGATATCGATCATCGGCGCGGTCACACGCGCGGCAGTCTTGTTGTTGTCCTGCTCTACGACGGTCGTCAGGAAATCCTGCGCCGCAAGCTTGTCGCGCATGGCCGCATCCGAGGGCAGGACGCCGGCGCCGATGATGGCCCAGTTGTGGTCGCTGCCGGCATTGAAGAGATCGTCGAGATAGATCGCTTGATGGGCGCGATGGAAGTTGCCGACGCCGAAGTGCACGATGCCGGCTTTCAGCGACGCCCGCTCATAGGCCGGAATGGCTGCAGTCTTTGCTGCCTCGGCGAGCGTTGCCAGCGATAATTTGCACGTCATGTTTCAGTCCTCTTGAAGGTCTTGCGAAAAGGCTCTCGGCCCCTCCGGTAGCGCGGGCCGGACGATTGCCCGGTCCGCATGTCTGCCCCCAGCCGGCGGCCTCCTCAGATCGCGAGGCCGCTCTCGTTGAATTTATGAATGCGCGTCTTGTCCGGCGTCAGGTAAACGACGTCGCCGGCCTTGGAAGCAAAATCGCCATTGCTGCGTGCCGTCACCATGCCGATGCCGTCGACATCAGCATGCAGGAAGGTGTCGGAGCCGAGATGCTCGGCGACCGTGACCTTGCCCTTCCAGTCGCCGCTTTCAGTCGAAAGCAGCACATGCTCGGGACGGATGCCGATCGTATGCGCATTGAGCTGCGCGGCATTCTGCCCGTTGATGAAGTTCATGCGCGGCGAGCCGATGAAGCCTGCCACGAAGAGGTTCCGCGGACTGCGGTAGAGCTCCAGCGGCGAACCGACCTGCTCGATATTGCCCCTGTTCAGCACCACGATCTTATCGGCCATAGTCATGGCTTCCACCTGGTCGTGGGTCACGTAGATCATCGTCGTCTTCAGCTGCTGATGCAGCTCGCTGATCTCGATGCGCATGTTGACACGCAGCGCCGCATCGAGGTTCGACAGCGGTTCATCGAAGAGGAAAGCCGAAGGCTGTCGCACGATGGCGCGGCCGATCGCGACGCGCTGGCGCTGGCCGCCCGAGAGCTGGCGCGGCTTGCGGTCCAGATAGTCGCCGAGGTTCAGCACGCGCGCCGCATCGTTCACCTTGCGGTCGATCTCTGCCCTGTCCATGCCTGCCATCTTCAGCGGGAAGGCGATGTTGTTGCGCACGCTCATATGCGGATAGAGCGCATAGGACTGGAACACCATCGCCAGACCCCGCTCGGACGGGGCCCTCTCGGTCGCGTCCTTGCCGTCGATGACAATCTTGCCGCCGGAGACATCCTCGAGGCCGGCGATCAGGCGCAGCAGGGTGGACTTGCCGCAGCCGGACGGGCCGACGAAGACGACGAACTCGCCGTCCCGGATATCGAGATCGATCGAAGGGATGACCTTGGCTTCGCCGAAGACCTTCGAAACTTTTTGAAGGGTAATGCTGCCCATGTTTCTCTCCCTATGATCTTATTTCACCGCGCCGAAGGTCAGGCCGCGGACAAGTTGTTTCTGGCTGAACCAGCCGAGGATGAGGATCGGCGCGATCGCCATGGTCGAAGCCGCCGAAAGTTTGGCGTAGAACAGGCCTTCCGGGCTCGAATAGGAGGCGATGAAGGCCGTCAGCGGCGCTGCCTTGGAGGCCGTCAGGTTCAGCGTCCAGAAAGCTTCGTTCCAGGCGAGGATGATGTTGAGCAGCAGCGTCGAGGCAATGCCCGGCACCGCCATCGGCGTCAGCACGTAGATGATTTCCTTGGCGAGCGAGGCGCCGTCCATGCGGGCGGCTTCCAGGATCTCGCCCGGGATCTCCTTGAAATAGGTGTAGAGCATCCAGACGATGATTGGCAGGTTGATCAGTGTCAGCACGATCACCAGACCGGTGCGTGTATCGAGCAGGCCCGAATTGCGAAACATCAGGTAGATCGGGATGAGCGCGCCGACCGGCGGCATCATCTTCGTCGACAGCATCCACATCAGCACATCTTTGGTCCGCTTGGTCGGCGCGAAGGCCATGGCCCAGGCGGCGGGTATTGCGATGATGAGGCCCATTAGCGTCGAGCCGAAGGAGATCACCACCGAATTCATGAAGTGACCGAGATAGTTGGAGCGGCTCTGCACCTCCGCGTAGTTCTCCGTCGTCCAGTGGAAGAACAGGAACTGCGGCGGCGAGGCGATCGCATCCGCCTCCGACTTGAAGCTCGTCAGGAACGTCCAGAGGATTGGGAAGAAGATCAGGATGGCGAGCGTCCATGCGATCGCGGTCATGATGACTTTACGTTGGGTAGTAGCCTTCCTAGCCATCTCAAGCCTCCAGATTCTTGCCGACGAGGCGCACGAGGAAGATCGCAACGATATTGGCAAGCACGACCGCCACGATACCGCCCGCCGAAGCCCCCCCGATATCGAACTGCAGCAGTGCCTGTACATAGACGAGATAGGTGAGGTTCGTGCTCTGCGTGCCCGGGCCGCCATTGGTGGTGACGAGGATTTCGGCAAAGACCGACAGCAGGAAGATCGTCTGGATGAGGATAACCACGGTGATGGCGCGGGCCATGTGCGGCAGGATGATATAGATGAATTTCGAGATCGGGCCGGCGCCATCCATTTCGGCGGCTTCCTTCTGCTCTTCGTCAAGCGACTGAAGCGCGGTAAGCAGGATCAGCGTGGCGAAGGGAAGCCACTGCCAGGCGACGATCAGAATGATCGAGAACAGCGGGACGCTTGCCAGCCAGTCGATCGGCTGCAGGCCGACAGCCTTTGCCATATAGGCGAAGAGGCCGTTGACCGGATTCATGAACATATTCTTCCAGACAAGCGCTGCCACCGTCGGCATGACGAAGAAAGGCGCGATGACTAGGATGCGCACGATCCCCTGACCGTAAATGTCCTGGTCAAGCAGCAGCGCAAAGAGGATACCGCCGACGACGGTGATCAGAAGCACGCCGGCAACCAGCAGCAGCGTATTGATGAGCGCTGCGAAGAAGGCCGGATCCGTGAGGAAGTACTGGTAGTTTAAGAGACCGACGAAATTCTCCATGCCTGGGTTGAGCAGATTGTAGTTCAGCAGGGAGAAATAAATCGTCATCGCCAGCGGGACGATCATCCACGCAAAGAGCAGCACCACGGAAGGTGCTATCATCAGGCGTGCTGCGGAGCGAGTGTGGAACGTTGCCATAGCAATCACCGGTCTGATCTGAAGCGGAAACGGCTGCGAAACAGCTTTAAAAAAGCGGCCGCCGATGCAATTCGGGCAATCGGCGGCCCAGAGGTGCGGAATGTCAAGCATTCCGTACGTCTCAGGAGGTTTTACTTGATGTAACCCGCCTTGGTCATTTCGCGGGTGGTCAGCTGCTGCGCGCTCTGCAGGGCCTGGTCGACCGAGATCTGGCCGGCAAGAGCTGCGGAGAACTGCTGGCCGACAGCCGTGCCGATGCCCTGGAATTCCGGGATCGCCACGAACTGGACGCCGACATAGGGAACCGGCTTGACAGTCGGCTTGGTCGGGTCGGCGGAGTTGATGCTGTCGAGCGTCATCTTCGCAAACGGAGCGGCCTTCTGGTAGTCGGCATTCGCATAGAGCGAAGTGCGGGTGCCGGGAGGTGCGTTCAGCCAGCCTTCCTTTTCGGCGACGAGATTGGTGTAATCCTTGCTCGTTGCCCAGGCGATGAACTTCTCGGCTGCTTCAGACTTCTGAGAGCCTGCCGGAATGGCGAGGTTCCAGGCCCAGAGCCAGTTGCCGCGCTTTCCGAGGCCCTTATCAGGAGCCAGTGCGAAGCCGACCTTGTCGGCCACGGTGGATTCCTTCGGATTGCTGACGAAGGAAGCAGCAACCGTTGCGTCGATCCACATGCCGCACTTGCCGGTCTGGAAGAGCGCCAGGTTTTCGTTGAAGCCGTTGGAAGAAGCACCGGGAGGGCCGGCTTCCTTCATCAGGTTGACGTAGAAGGTCAGCGTGTCCTTCCACTCGGGCTGATCGAACTGCGGCTTCCACTGCTCATCGAACCAGCGGGCGCCGAAAGAGTTCGACATAGCCGTCAGGAAGGCCATGTTTTCGCCCCAGCCAGCCTTGCCGCGCAGGCAGATGCCGTAGATTTCCTTGTCCTTGTTGGTAATCTTCTTCGCAGCGTCTGCGATGAAATCCCAGGTCGGCGCGTCGGGCATCTTCAGGCCGGCAGCGTCGAACAGGTCCTTGCGGTACATGACCATGGAGCTTTCGCCGTAGAACGGAGCTGCATAGAGCTTGCCGTCCTGGCTGATGCCGCTACGGATAGCGGGCAGCAGGTCATTCACGTCGTAGCTGTCGCCGAGGTTATCGAGCGGCAGGAGCCAGCCCTGCTTCGCCCAGATCGGAACTTCATAAGTGCCGATCGTCAGCACGTCATACTGGCCGCCCTTGGTCGCGATGTCGGTCGTAACCTTCTGGCGCAGTACATTTTCTTCGAGGGTTACCCATTCAAGGTCGATGCCGGGATTTTTCGCCTTGAAGTCATCCGTCAGCTTCTGCATCCGGATCATGTCGCCGTTGTTCACGGTCGCGATTGTCAGCGTCTCGGCCGAAGCCATGCCGGCAAACGCCATTGCCGAGCAGGCGCCCAGCAGGAAAGTTCTCAATGTCATATCTTCCTCCCAGAAGATGAGTAGTGAGCATTCGCTTTGCTCATGGGCAATTACTCATCAGCGGAGAAAATTTGTCAATTGGCAATCGTTGTTGCAATGCCGAACAATCGATCTATGATATTGATTCACAATGGCAATATTTTTGCTCAGCTATTGAGCAAAAACTCAGCCGTCTCTTCGTCAGTGATCAAACCGTTCACCTGATGGCCGCTGATGGCAGCCCTGATCGCCTTGAACTTGCGCTTGCCCTTGGCAATTCCGATGACGACAGACGAATCGCGCGGCGGGATCGGAGCCGATGCGACACGCTCGTTGATCGGGTTGTCGAGCAGCTTGCCGTCGGCGTCGAAGATCCAGCCGCAAATCTCGCCTGCTGCGCCGCCGCGCATCAGTTCCATCATCTCGTCCTTCTCGAGGAAACCGTCGACGCAGAGCGGGCCGTCGATCCCGAGCTCGCCGATACCGACGAACGTCACATCTGCCTGTGCGCTGATCGCCAGCGTCGAGCGCACGAGCTGCTGGCCATGCAGAAGCTCGCGCTCCTCCGCCGAGGTGACGAGAACCGGCAGCGGCATCGGATAGTGCCGCGCCTTCACGGCATCGGCCATGCTGAAGATGACGTTGTAATAGGCGGCCGAACCGTCCGGCGCGATATTGCCGGTCAGCGAGACGATGCGATGATTGGGACATTCGATCGCCGGCAGCTGGTCGACGGCCGCCTTCAGCGTTCGCCCGGTGCCGACAGCGAGCACGATCGGATCGGGGCGCTTCAGCCAGCGCTCGATTTCGGAAGCTGCCGCCTCCGCAATGCCGACCGTCGTCGAGGAAGAACCCGGATCGCTCGGAACGACCTCGACGTGCTTAAGACCGAATTTCTTGCGCAGCTGATTGCCGAGTTCGAGGCATGCGGCAATCGGATGGTCGAGCCGTACCTTGATCAGCCGCTCGGCCACGGCGAGCGAGACGAGCCGCTGTGCCGACTGGCGCGAAATGCCCATGGCCGACGCGATTTCGTCCTGCGTGCGGCCGGCAACATAATAGAGCCAACCGGCGCGCGCCGCGTCATCCAGCCGTCCGGAAGTCTCCGATCTCTTTACCATCTATCGCCGCCATTGATTTCTTTGAGTCTGTCCGGCGTCAGATCAAACCAAAAATCGGGCAAATGTCGAGGGCGTTGAAAAAGTGAGCAGCCAGTTCTTATCCGAACCACTGCATGACGATGTAGATGGCAGCCTTGACGAGACCGTAGATCACCCCACCGGCAACAGCGACGGAAACCGCCGTCATGATGAAGCCGAGAAGTGAAAACAGCCCGTCCCGGCCGAGAATTGCGAAGGCAAAGACAGAAATCGCAATCGCCGGCAGGATATTGCCGAGCGGCACCGGCAGCACGAGAACGATCGCCAGCACCAAGCAGCAGAAGCCCGCCAGATATTCCGCAGCCGGCTCTACGAAAATGCTGAGCCGCGGCTGCAGCATGCGCTCCGCCCAGGCGAGCCAGGGATGGATGCGCCCGACGATCGTCTCGAAATCCTCCCGTCGCATGGAGCGTGCCGCAATCGCCCTCGGCAACCACGGCTTCAAGCCGAAGGTGAGCTGTGCAGCGAGGAATACCAAGGGAGCGCCGAGCAGCGAGGAGGTGCCGGGCGGCGTTGGAAAAGCGTTCGGCAATGCGAAGATCAGCATCAATGCGCCGGTCGCCCGATCGCCCATCGTCTGGAACAGGTCTCCGATCGAAACCCGTTCGCGGCTTCGATCCGCCGCCATCTGACGTAGAATGGAGGAAAGCCGCCGGCCCTTTGGCCGCGGCCTGCGAGTGGTCGTTCTATTGGCTTCGGTATTTTCGATTGTCATGAATCCGGCATCGGCAGGTGAATAATGAAAAGCTTGCCCGTGCAATATGCCATTAACATGACCCTGACGGATGAAAATTTCGGCGCGTGCCTGCCAGTAACTTAGTTCATTTATCGAATAATCCTTGTAATTCCCCGCCAGGAGTGCGAGCAGACGCCGACACAGACAATCGGTAGGCATCAGATGATCATTTCATTCGATATCGGAGGCTCCGCCATCAAGGGCGGGATTGCACGTTCGGAATCCGACATCGTGCCACTTGGCCGCCGCCCGACCCCGAAGAACGATTTCCCGGCTTTCGTCAAAACGCTGAAGAGCTTTATCACCGAGGCCGGCGAACAACCCTCCCGCATTGCGCTCTCGATTGCCGGCGTCGTCGACCCGGACACGCAGCGCCTGATCGTCGCCAACATACCCTGCATCCACGACCGCAACCTCGCTGCCGATCTTGAGGCCGCGCTCGGCCTGCCGGTGCTGATCGCTAATGATGCCGATTGCTTCGCCATGGCGGAAGCCGAGCTCGGTGCCGGTCGCGGTCACCGCATCGTCTTCGGCGCCATCCTCGGCACCGGCGTCGGCGGCGGCGTCGTCTCCGATGGCCGCCTCATTAATGAGTCGGGTGGCTTTGCGGGAGAATGGGGCCACGGCCCGATCATCGCGTCGCAGGCCGGCACCCCGCCGGTCGCTATCCCCGCCTATGCCTGCGGCTGCGGCCAGAAAGGCTGCGTCGATACGGTCGGCGGCGCGCGCGGCCTGGAACGCCTGCACAAGACGCTGCACGATCTCGACCTCTCCAGCGAAGAAATCATCATCGACTGGCGCAACGGCGAGGAAAAGGCGAACCGCACCATCGACGTCTATGTCGATCTCGTCGCTTCGCCGCTGGCGCTCGCTATCAACATAACGGGCGCAACCATCGTGCCCGTCGGCGGCGGCCTCTCGAATGTCGAACCGCTACTCGCCGAACTCGATCAGGCAGTGCGCGCCCGCATCCTGCGGAAATTCGACCGGCCGCTGGTGGTGCGCAGTGAATGCCGCATCGAACCGGGTCTGATCGGCGCAGCGCTTCTGGGCCTGAAGGCCGAAGCTGCCTAAAGCAATTCCAGCAAAAGTGTGCAGCGGTTTTTGCGTCCGGAATTGCGTAAAACGAACTTTAGAGAGTCGGCCACATCCTGACGATCGCGGCGAAGCGCAGCCAGTCCTTTCGCAGCGTCGGGGTCCAGGCAGCCTCCGCAACCGCCGACAGCCGCGGGAAGACCAGCCGGTTGAAATAGGCCCTCGAGACGAAATTCTCGCCCCAGATGCAGGCTTGGATGCCACGCATCCGCTCTCTCAGCTCCCCCGGAAATTCGCCTTCAGCCTCGTAGGCATAGGTCTTTTCCGGTGGTGTGAAACCAGCCCAGCTCGCACCCGGCTCTCCCCAGCCTTCCGCCTGGGCCATGTCGAGATAATAGGCCTGCCCCGGCGTCATGACGATATCATAGCCCTCGCCCGCCAGCTCGATGCCGACCTCCGGCTTCTCCCAGGCCATCAGCAGCGTGCCGTCGCGATCAACACCGCCGCCATGCGAGACCTCGTTCCAGCCGGCAAGCTTCTTGCCGCGCTCAGCCAGCATGGCCTTGATCCGCCGCATGAAATGCGACTGGAGTTCGGCCGTACCGGCAAGCTTCTCCTTCTCCATCAGCGCCTTGCAGGCCGGTGAGGCGAGCCAGGAACCATGCGGCACCTCATCTCCGCCGATATGGAGATAGTCGAAGGGAAAGAGTGCTGCTACCTCGTCGAACACCTTGCCTAGGAATTCATAGGTGAACTCGATCGCCGGATTGAGCGCATTATTCGGATAGCCCTGCACAGAGCGATAGCTGTCCGGCGCCTCCTGCCCATCGATAAGCTTTGGCAGAGAAAGGAGAGCGGCTGCGCTGTGCCCGGGAACATCGATCTCGGGCACGACATCGACATGAAGTGCAGCGGCGTGAGCGACGATCCTGCGCGCGTCGTCCTGTGTGTAATATCCCGATCGCGGCTCGGCCCCGTCACCGAGCTGCGGCACGAGAACCTCATCCGGCCCACGCTTTGCGCCGATCTCCGTCAGTTCCGGATAGGCCTTGATCTCCAGTCGCCAGGCCTCATCGTCGGTCAGATGCCAATGGAAAATGTTGAGCTTGTTCCAGGCAAGGATATCGATCAGCCGCTCGATATCCTCGACCGGATAGAACTGCCTGCTAACATCGAGATGACAGCCGCGCCACTCGTAACGAGGCTGGTCGGCAATATCGCCGAAGACGGGAAACTGGAAGATCTCGGCATCCCGGCGCGCACCGTGCAGCAATTGAGCGAGGCTGATAAGCCCGTAGAACCGCCCCACCGCATCATCGGTGGCGAGAATGATTTCCTGTGCCGTGAAGCGTAGTTCATAGGCGGCCGGCATGATCGAGGATTCCGTCTCGAAGCGGACCGGCCGCCCACCCTGGACCGGCTGCAGCGTGAAAGTCACGTTGTCGGCGGGAAAGAGCCGTTGGCAGAGTGCCAGCACCTTCGCCACAGCCTTGATATCTTCGGCGCGCGAGCCGGCCGCCGGATAAAGCGCGACGGGCGGCACGTCGTTCGGCCGCATTGATAGGGAGAGCGGCCAGGGCAGCAGCGAAAACGGCTCCGTCACCTCGCCTCTCGGCAGCAGCTCCGGCAATTCGCCGCGCTCTGCGCCATCAAGCATCAGATCGCCGAAGCTGACGGGGACATGCCGGCCATCGGCAAGCGTAAGATAGGCGGATTTGATGCCCGCCGTGACGTGCTTCGGGCCATTCGCCAGCCCCTCTACGGTAAACTGCCAACTGTCGCCAGGCTTGAGCGTGAGCCCGTCAGGCGGAGAATACTCATGAAAATTTGCAACGCGCCGCTTGAGCACGGCACCTTCCACGGCATGTTCGTCCGCCACGCGGGTGAGCGAAGTATAGGCGAGCGTAAAACCGGAGAGCGGTTCGTCAGAAAGGTTGAAGAGCGTGAAAGTGAAGCGGCCGAAACTTCCTTCGACCGGGCTCCAGCTTGCTTCTAAATGGTAATCGGCCACAGTCATATCCTCCCTCCGGCGAATATAGGGCGATCTTTACTCCCGTTTAGCGCCCCGTCTCCTCGACGGCAGCATCCTGGGCGCCGATGGCGTGCGCGGCGACCGCATGCTCTGGCAGTCGCTCTACTACCGCCACAGGCACGAAGGCCCGAAACAAAAGATGAGTGAGACAAAGGACGAGTGAAACAAAAATGGCGCGGCCACGACCGCGCCATTGTCTCATTCGGCTGCCAATGCCGGCGGATGATGGATGTCCCCATCCGCCTCTTCCTGGTTGGCATTGGCATGTTCGTCATTCCTGGCCTTCGGCTCGCGGCCGAAGAACAGGGCATAGCCGGCCGGCAGTACGAGAATGGTCAGCACGGTGGCAACCAGGATGCCGCCCATCATGGCGTAGGCGAGCGGACCCCAGAAGACGCCGCGCGAGATCGGGATCAGCGCCAGCACGGCTGTCAGCGCCGTCAGCATGATCGGCCGGAAGCGGCGGACGGCAGCACCGACGATCGCCTCCTGCCTGTGCATGCCCGCCTTGATATCCTGATCGATCTGGTCGACCAGAATGATCGAGTTGCGGATGATGATGCCGAGCAGCGCGATGACGCCGAGGATCGCCACGAAGCCGAATGGCGCACCGCTGATCAACAGGGCCGAGGCGGCACCGATGATGCCGAGAGGGCCGGTTGCGAAGACCAGCATCGCCTTGCCGAAATGCTGCAGCTGCGCCATCAACAGGATCATGATGACGACCAGCATGATCGGTGCCTTGGCAGCGATCGAAGCCTGACTTTCGGCCGAATCCTCGGCGCCGCCCTGGATCTCGATCTTGTAGCCTGCGGGTAGGCTGTCGCGCAGGTCCTTCATGTCGTTGTACAACTTGGTCACGACGTCATTCGACTGAACATTATCAGGCAGTGTCGCACGCACTGATATTGTCGGCAGGCGGTTGCGCCGCCATTCGACACCTTGTTCCATTGATGGCACGACCTTGGCGATCTGCGAGACCGGAACGAAGCCGCCGAAATCCGTCGGTACATAGACCGAGTTGACGGCTGAGAGCAGCGAACGGTTGGCATCCGGCTCACGGGCAACGATCGAGACCGTCTCCTCGCCGTCGCGGAAGTCGTCGAGCGGTGCGCCGGACATGGCAGTCTGCAGCATCTGGCGGACGCGTTGCGAGGTGACGCCAAGCGCACGGGCACGGTCCTGATCGATGACCAGCTTCATGGCCGGCACCGGCTCCAGCCAGTCGTCATGGATGGCACCGAGCATCGGATCCCTCGTGAAGCGCTCCTTCACCTGATCGGCGATCTCACGCACTTCCGCACGGTCCGGACCCATCACACGCATCTGCACCGGCCAGCCCGTCGGCGGGCCGAGGAAGAGACGGTCGACCTTGCCGCGGATGGACGGGAAGTCTTCCGCCAGGACCGTCCTGAGCTTGGTAATGAGGCGTTCACGGGCCGGCTCATCATTGGCCATGATCAGGAGCTGCGCATAGTTCGGATTGCGAAGCTGCTGGTCGAGCGGCAGGAAGAAGCGCGGCGCGCCTTCGCCGATATAGGTGGCGATGAACTTCTTGTCCGGGTCGTCCATCATCTTGGCTTCCAGCGCCTTTGCCTGGACTTCCACTTCCTTGATGCTGGTGCCCTCTGGCAGCCAGAGATCGACGAGGATTTCCGGACGCGATGACTGCGGGAAGAAGTTCTGCGGAATGAACTGGAAGCTCCAGAGGCTGGCAACGAAGGTGGCGAGCGTCAGCGCGACCACGATGACGCGATGGCGCACCGCCCAGCCGACCGTATGGCGCAGGCCGCGATAGAAGCGCGTGTCGAACACGTCATGATGCTCGCCCGCATGGTGACGCTGCTTCAGGATCATATAGCCGAGCCACGGCGTGAAATAGACCGCCACGAACCATGAGGTCACAAGCGCGATACCGACCACATAGAAGAGCGAGCGCACATATTCGCCGGCCGTCGATGCCGCAAAGCCGACGGGAATGAAGCCGGCCGTAGTGATCAGCGTACCCGTCAGCATCGGAAAGGCGGTCGAGGAATAGGCGAAACTCGCCGCATCGATCTTGACGAGACCTTCCTCGAGCTTTCGCTCCATCATTTCGACGACGATCATCGCATCGTCGACGAGCAGGCCGAGCGCGATGATGAGCGCGCCGAGCGAAATGCGCTGCAGGTCGATACCGAGCTCGTACATGATGGCGAAAGTCGCGGCCAGAACGAGCGGAATGGCGATGGCGATGACAAGACCCGAACGCCAGCCGATCGACAGGAACGAGACGACGAGCACGATGGCAAGGGCTTCGCCGAGCGCATGCATGAACTCGCTGACCGCATCCGTCACGACGTCGGGCTGGTTGGAGATCTGGTCGACGGCGACGCCATAGGGCAGCGAGTCCTCGAAGCGCTTGTAGGTCGCCTCCACATCCTTGCCGACATCGGTGACCTTAAAACCCTTGGCCATGACGACGCCGACCTGCACGCTCTCGTGACCGTTATAGCGGTACTTGCGCTGATAGGGATCCTCGAGGCCGGAGGTGACGGTGGCGATATCGCCGAGGCGCGTCACCTGATTGCCGGAACGCAGACGCAGTTCGCGGATATCCTCCACCTTGTGAACATTGCCTTCGACCGAAATGCGCACCGAGCGCAGGCCGGTATCGACGTTGCCAGCCGGATCGACGGCGTTCTGGCCCTTGATGGCGTTCTGCAGGTTAGGGATCGTCAGTCCGCGCTCGGCGAGCGCTTTGGAGGAGACGTCGATATAGATCTTTTCCGGCTGATCGCCGATGATGACCGCCTTCTCGACGCCTGGCGTCGTCAGCAGCATGTCGCGCGCCTGGATCGCGAACGTCTTCAACTCCGGATAGGTATAACCGTCGCCGCCGATCGAATGCAGCGTGATAAACGTATCGCCGAATTCATCGTTGAAATAGGGACCGAGCAGGCCCTGCGGCAGGTCGCCGTTGATGTCGCCGACCTTCTTGCGCACCTGATAGAAGGCGTCCGCGACCTGAGCTGAATCCGTGTCACCCTTCACCTGCACGGTGATGATCGTGCTGCCGGCACGTGTGTAGGACTTTACCCAGTCGAGATGCGGAGTTTCCTGCAGTTTGCGTTCGATCTTGTTGGTGACCTGGTCTTCCATGTCCTGAAGCGAGGCGCCAGGCCAGAGCGCCTGTACCACCATGACGCGGAAGGTGAAATCAGGGTCTTCCTTCTGGCCCATGCGTGTCAGGCCGAGCACGCCCGTAATCAGGATCAGCCCGAACAGGAACCGCGCGATGCTCGGATGGCCGATCGCCCAGCGCGAAAGGTTGAAGGGGCGCTTTTCAGTGGTGGTAGTGTCCATGATCCTGTTCCCTCTCCCTGACTGTTCAGCGGACGGCTGCGTCCGTTTCGGCGGCCGCCGATTGCTGGTCGGGAAGCTTGACCTTCAGGTTTTCGCTCATGAATTGTGTGCCGGCTGCCACGACGAGATCGCCGCTGTCGAGCCCCTTTGCGACACGAACGCCATCGCCGGTGAAATCCGCAATCTCGACGCCACGGACATGGACGGTTTCCGTTCCACGGTCGACGGTCCACACGACCTGCTTGCCATCCTTCTGTGCCAGTGCGCTGAGCGGGATGGAAACATAGGTGTCGGCATTGCTGACATCGGCTTCGATCGTCGCCGTCATCCCGAGCAGCACGCGCGGATCGTTCGGCAGGCTGACACGCACGGCGAAGGTGCGCGACTGCTGGTCGGCGCTGCCCGCGACCTCACGAACGGTACCATCAAGCACCAGCTTGTCATCGGACCAGAAGCTCGCCTTGACGGTCTTGCCCGGCTTGAACTGCGCGATATCGTTTTCCGGCACCGCGATCTGAACTTCCTTCTCACCATCGACGGCAACGGCAACCACCGGCGTGCCGGACCCTACGACCTGTCCGACATCGGCATTGATGGTGGTCACGATACCGCTGTGGTCGGCCTTGAGTTCCGTATAGCTTACCTGGTTCTTGGCCTGATCGAGCGCGGAAGCTGCGGCATCCCGGCTCGAAATCGCCTGGTCATGGCTGAGCGAAGCCTGCTCGACCTGGGATTTCGGCGCGACATTCTTGTCGAAGAGCTGCTCTGCGCGGCGGTTGGCGATATCGGCCGTCTCGACGGCCTTCTCGGCGGCGGCGAGATTGGCGTCGGCAGTCTTCACCGCAAGCTGGTAATCGGTCGAATCGATCCGGGCGAGAACGTCACCCGGCTTCACCTGCTCGCCGATATCAACGAGGCGCTCGGTGATCTTGCCGCCGACGCGGAAGCCGAGGTTCATTTCCGTGCGCGCCCTCACCGATCCGGAATAATCGAGCGTGCGGGTATCACCGGCCTTGGCGACCTCGACCACTTTTACCGGCCGGATGACCTCCTTGACCTCTGCCTTTTCTTCCGTGCAGCCGGCAATGCCGAGCCCGACCGCACCAAGGAGCGTGAGGCTCATGACGGACGGCATGCGGTTGCTGAAGGTCTTGAGCGAAAACATCTTTCGCACTCCTGATTATCTAGGGTTTTCTCGGGCGACCTTGGCCGCGCTTATTTTCTAAGTGCCCTGATCGCAAATTCGATCAGTTCGTCCACGGTCGCCCGGTTTGTCTTGGCAAGACATTGGGCCACCATCTGCGGGTGGCAGAGATTGATGGTCGCCGCGCCAAAGCAGCGGGAGGCGACCTCGGGATCCTGGTCGGCGAATTCACCGGCAGCGATGCCTTCGCGGATGACATCGGCAAGCAATGCGTGAATGGAATCGATGTGCCTCTCGATGACGTGCCAGTCGCGTTCGATTGCGACGACCACCATCTCATGCACCTTCTGCTGATCGAGCATGGTATCGAGCGTCAGCTGGTACTGGCTGCGCACATATTGGCGTAGCCGATCCGAAGCGCTGATCTTCTGATGGCAGATGTTGGATGCAAGCTGATAGGCGGCTGCCAGCATCCGACCGCAGATCGCCTGGTGGATTTCAACCTTGGAGGCGAAGAAGCGGTAGATATTGGCAGGCGACATGCCGAGATCGCGGGCGACATCCGCAACCGTCGTCTTGGAATAGCCGTAGTGGCGAAAGAGCCGCTCCGCCGCATCGAGAATGCGGGTGATATTTTCCTGCCGCGTGACGTCCAGCGTATTTTCCGCGATGTCATTCATGGGTTTCAGGCCTGATATTTTACGACTGACGAAATTCGAATTTCGTCAGTCGTAAAATATCATCTTTCATTTGTCAATGATTTCGCGATGCAAATAAAAATGCCGCAGCCCGGAAAGACTGCGGCATCGAAATAAAAACAAGCTTGAAGGATCAGGCGAGCTTGACGTCGAGCGTGATCGGAACGGCAGAAAGCGCCTTGGAAACCGGGCAGCCGGCCTTGGCCTTGCCGGCAAGTTCCTCGAACTTTGCCTGGTCGGCGCCAGGAATGCTGCCTGTCAGCGACAGGTGGATGGCAGTGATGGCAAAGCCGCCCTCGACGCTTTCAAGCGTTACCTTGGCGGAGGTTTCCATGTGATCGGCCTTGAGGCCGGCTTCGCCGAGGATCAGCGACAGCGCCATAGTGAAGCAGCCTGCATGGGCAGCGCCGATAAGCTCTTCCGGGTTGGTGCCGGGAATGCCTTCGAAGCGGCTTGCGAAGCCGTATGGGTAATTGTTCAGCGCACCGCTCTGGGTCGAGATCTGACCCTTGCCGTCCTTGAGACCGCCCGACCACTGGGCTGAACCTGTGCGATTGATCTGCATGCCGTCCTCCTGTTTCGATTGATTTTCGAAGCGCAGCAACGCTCCACCGCGAAGAGCGTTCTGCCCTTCCGACCGGCAATATAGTCCTCTATCCGCCGAAGACGACATCAGATTGAATTCCAATCATCATACAAGAAGATTGCTTGTGTATGATGATTGCTTTAAAAGACTTGGCCACGAGGAATCTTCCGATGCAGCCCGCAGTAAGACGCGATGAAAAAACTGCGGCGCCCGAGCGCCGGCCGCGCGTCCGCCGTAACGTCACGGCGGCGATTGCCGAGGATATCTGCGCCAACCGGTACCCCGTCGGTACGCTGCTGCCGCGGGAAAACGATCTCTGCGACCTCCATGGCGTCAGCCGCACCGTCATCCGAGAATCCCTGAAAGTCCTGGAATCCAAGGGGCTCGTACGCGGCAAGCCACGCATCGGCACCACCGTCTGTGACAAGGACGAATGGAACATCCTCGATCAGGATGTGCTGGAGTGGATGGGGCCGCATCTCGGCGACTTCGACCTGCTGGCGAGTATCCTGGAGGCCCGCCGCACGATCGAGCCGGCAGCGGCCGAATATGCCGCGAGCCGCGCGACCGCCCAGGAGATCGCCGATCTGGAGGAAGCCTGGCAGCGCATGCAATCGGCGAGCGACGATCCCGAAGCCTTCACCGAGGCGGACCTCCTCTTTCATACGGTGCTTTTCAAGGCGAGCCACAATCAGGTCTTCCGCCGCCTCTCCAGCGCCATCCACGCCGCACTGAAATTCGCGCTTCACGCGTCGAACCTCGCCATGCCGGATCACCGGGAAGCGATCGCCTTGCATGGCAAGGTCGTGGAGGCTCTGCGCCTGCGAGACGCTGCAGAGGCGCACGATTGCGTCAACCGAATTCTCGACCTCGCCAAACGCGACCTCACCGCCGCCGGCCGGACGAAATAAACGACCTCTGAGCAATATCGGCGGCTTCGTTCGCCGATGGGAACACCAAGCGAAACGAAAGCACGATTTCCATGAAGATCACCAAACTGACCACCTATATCGTCCCGCCGCGCTGGCTGTTTCTGAAGATCGAAACCGATGAAGGCATCGTCGGTTGGGGTGAACCGGTCGTCGAAGGTCGCGCGCTGACCGTCGAGGCCGCCGTTCACGAACTCGCCGACTATCTTGTCGGCAAGGATCCTTTCCTCATCGAAGACCACTGGACCGTCATGTATCGCGGCGGCTTCTACCGCGGCGGCGCCATCCACATGTCGGCGATCTCGGGCATCGACCAGGCGCTCTGGGACATCAAGGGCAAGGCGCTCGGCCAGCCGATCCATTCCCTGCTCGGCGGCCAGGTGCGCGACCGCATTAAGGTCTATTCCTGGATCGGCGGCGACCGCCCCTCCGACGTCGCCCGCAATGCCAAGGACGTCGTCGCCCGCGGCTTCAAAGCCATCAAGCTCAACGGCTGCGAAGAGATGCAGATCGTCGACACCAACGAGAAGATCGACAAGGCGGTCGAGACCATCGCGACCATCCGCGAGGCGATTGGCCCGCATATCGGCATCGGCGTCGATTTCCACGGCCGCGTCCACAAGCCCATGGCCAAGGTGCTCGCCAAGGAGCTCGAGCCCTACAAGCTGATGTTCATCGAAGAGCCAGTCTTGTCCGAGCATCGCGAAACTCTGAAGGAAATCGCCAACCATTGCTCGACGCCGATCGCGCTCGGCGAACGCCTCTTTTCCCGCTGGGACTTCAAGTCGGTCCTGTCGGATGGCTATGTCGACATCGTCCAGCCGGATCTCTCGCATGCCGGCGGCATCACCGAATGCCGCAAGATTGCTGCCATGGCTGAAGCCTATGATGTGGCGCTCGCGCCGCATTGCCCGCTCGGTCCGATCGCGCTTGCCGCCTGCCTGCAGCTCGACGCCGTCTCCTACAATGCCTTCATCCAGGAGCAGAGCCTCGGTATCCATTACAACAAGGGCAACGACATTCTGGATTACATCTCCAACAAGGAAGTCTTCCAATACGCCGACGGTTTCGTCTCCATTCCGCAAGGCCCAGGCCTCGGCGTCGAAGTGGACGAAGCCTATGTCATCGAGCGCGCCAAGGAAGGCCACCGCTGGCGCAACCCGATCTGGCGCCACGAAGATGGCAGCTTCGCCGAATGGTAAAAAGAAGGGCCGCGAAAGCGGTCCTTTTTCATTCCCCTTGTCGGATATCAGGCGCGTCGTCCGTCATAGTGGAAACTCAAAGAGGAGATTTCACATGGCCAGAGCAGTCGCAATCATCATTGCCCGCATCATCTTCAGCTTCATCTTTTTCATGGCCGCCGGTTTCAAATTCGCCGATATCGGCGCGACGGCGGCCTATATCACCGCGGCCGGCTTTCCGGCGGCGGCATTCCTTGCCTGGGTCGCAGCCTTCTTCGAGATCGCGCTGGCGCTCGCCTTCATCACCGGCGCCTTCTTCAGCGAGGCCAGCTTGCTTGCCGGCATTTACGTGATCTTCCTCGCCTTCTCCTTCCATGGCCCGTCTCACTGGCAGCAGAACCAGGCTGAGTTCGGCTTCTTCGTCGATCACTTCACCTTCCTTGCCGGCCTGCTCTTCGCCGCCGTTCACGGACCGGAAAAATGGGCGCTTCGCCATAGCCTCCTGAAATAGTCCTCAACACCACGCGCTCCGGAACCAAGAGCGGCCCCGATCATTGCCTTTCCGGCAACCGCAAAGAGGAACGCCCGATGGAGTTGCAGGGAAAGATCGCATTGGTGACCGGCGCAGGCTCCGGCATCGGTAAAGCAACCGCATTGAAACTCGCCGCCGAAGGCGCAAAGGTGGCGGTGCTGAGCCGCACCGAAAGCGAGGTGCAACAGACCTGCCAGGAGATTATTGCCGCCGGCGGCCAGTCGATCGAACTGACCGCCGATACCAGCGACGAAGCGCAGATGCGGACTGCCATCGAGAAAATGACCGAGACTTTCGGGGGCATCGATATCGTCGTCGCCAATGCCGGTATCAACGGCGTCTGGGCGCCGATCGACGACCTGAAGCCCGACGAATGGGATCAGACCATGGCCGTGAACCTGCGCGGCACCTACCTGACCCTGCATCTGACCGTGCCCTACCTGAAGATGAACGGCGGCGCGATCATCGTCGTCTCCTCGATCAACGGCACGCGTACTTTCACCACACCCGGCGCCACGGCCTATACAGCCACCAAGGCCGGCCAGGTCGCCATGGTGCAACAACTGGCGCTGGAACTCGGCAAACACGGCATCCGCGTCAACGCCGTCTGCCCCGGCGCGATCGAAACCAGCATTTCCGCCAACACCACCACGCGTCACCGCGAGGAAACCGAGGTGCCCGTCATCTGGCCGGAGGGCGAAATTCCGATCACCGGCGGCAGGGCGGGATCAAGCGATGATGTCGCCGAGACGATCCTCTTCCTCGCCTCCGAGCGCGCCCGGCATATTACCGGCACGCCCGTCTGGATCGACGGCGGACAGGGATTGCTGCGTTAGAGCAGTCGCGCCGACAGGACGAGCGTCCCTGTGCATAGTCTGCAGGGGCCGCATAGGCATTTTTGGTCGTATGTGGAAAAATGTCAGTCTCTTGTCTGACATTTTCTAGAAAGCGTAGGAAACTGCCCATGCACCCTCCGCACCCTATGCAGGCTCCGAACACGGATGGATCTTGTTGATCAGCCGTTCAGCCGCGCGCTTTCCAGCGTGTAAAGCAATTGCGGGCGTTTGACCCCACGCAGAGCATAGCGGCCGATACAGGCGAGGACGTTCCGCTCTGCCTCGGGGATCGCCGCTTCGAAATCCGACGACATCAGCACGTTGAGATCGACCGAACGGCAGATCGAGGCAATGCGGCTGACCTCGTTGACCGCCGGCCCGATGACCGTGAAGTCCAGACGATCCTGGCTGCCGATATTACCGTAGAAGACATCGCCGATATGCAGGCCGATATAGACATCCGTCGTCGGCTGCCGGTTCACTTCGCGCGCAGCGTTGAGTGCTGCAAGCTTCTGCCGGAGCAGGCGCTCTGCCCTCAGCGCCGCAGAACAGCTTTCCGCCGGCTCCTCGCCCTTGAAGATCGCAAGAACCCCGTCGCCGATCAGCTTCAGAACATTGCCGCCGGCCTCATGAATCGCTGTTATCACCGCCTCGCTATATTCGTTGAGCAGCGGAATGATCTCTTCTGGCGGAGAATTGTCCGAGATCTTCGTGTAGTTCAAGAGGTCGGAGAACCAGAGCGCTGCCGAAATGCGCTCGGTCTTGCCGCGCGAGATCTTGCCGTCCATCACCTGGCGCGCCGCATCCTCGCCGAGATAGACCTCGGCGATCGTGCGGGCGATACGGGCGAGCGCCACGCATTTGATTGCGAGCCCCAGCACCGGCACCAGTTTGCGCAGGATCGCAAGATCCTGATCGGAAAAGCCTTCCGGATGTTTGGTCGAGAAATGCGAGAAGAAGCAATCCATCTCGCCGATCGTGCCGGCCTCGGCAAAGCGATGCGCCATGGCGACGTAATCGGTATGACCGAGCTTATAGATCTGATCCAGCATGATGAAATCGGTCGGATCGCCGAAGCCGATCCTGCGCCGCACCTCTCGATCTCCGCTGGTCCAGAGATGGTAGAAGGCCGACCGACGCCAGGTGTCCAGCCCCTGGCCCTCGCTCGAAGGGCCATATTCGAATTCGCCTTCGAAATCCTCAACACTATCCCAGCGAAAGGCGCGGCCTTCATGCACGGGGTGAAGCGTGTCCATCAGCGCCATGGCGCGATCGAGCCGCATGCCGGCATTGCGGCAGGCTTCGCAGAAGCCGGCAAGCAGCTCCGCTTCGGTCGCACCGTTCAGGCCCTGTTCCGTCACCCATGCTGCGATTGTGCCGACGTCGCTGTGGTCCATGCGCTCTCCTCGCTATTCGCAAGCTGTAACGTGAATCTGCCGCAGATGGAAAGACAATCAACCCGAACAGCCTATTGGCTCGTCGGCATATTGTAAGGCGTAACGATTTCGACGGCCGAAAATGACGCCGGCGCCGTCCGGATGGCAGGCGTCGCGCGGGCCATCATCGCACTAAAGGCGGAACGCGCATCGGTTCTGAGATCGTGATGCAGCACGAAATCGATCCGCCGTTCAGCCAGCAAGGCGCGGTTGTCGGCATCGAGATCATGTGCCACGAAAACCGAGATAGGCCGGCCTGCGGCCTCGAAAGCCGCAAGCACCGCGCGGTTGCCGCCGCCGACCGAATAGACGGCATTGATATCGGGATCATCGGCGAGGGCTGCCGCAACGAGCGTACCTGTCGGGGCATCGGTGCCGTGCCCTTCGCTGACTTCGATAATGCCGATCGAAGGATAACGCGCCCGGATCACCCGGCGAAATCCGATCTCGCGCTCCTCCTCGCCACGGAACCGGCCGCTTGAGAGCGTCACCAGCACCTTGCCGCCGGAGGCGCCGAGCAGCCGGCCAATGAGATAGGCGGCCGTCTCGCCCGCTGCCCGGTTGTCGGCGCCGGCATAGGCTGATCGCGCCGAATTCGGCAGGTCCGTCACGAGCGTGACGACGGGAATACCAGCCGCATCGAACCGCGCAACGGCGGCAACGACCTCAGGCACATCAGGCGCCTTCAGCACGATGCCATGCGTGCCGCGCAGCCGGATACGGTCGAGAAGCTGCACCAACTCCGCTGCCCGCATCACCTCGGAAAAATGGAAACGACAACGAAAAGCCGTCGGCAGGAAGGTCGCGACTTCCGTTTTGAAGGCAGCCCGCACCGCAGTACTGAACCGCTCCGGCGTCTCCATGACGATATCGATCGCAAGCTTGCGGCCGGCCACATCGGCGCCCGCCTGCTTCTCGAGCTCGGCGATCGCCGCCTTGACCCGCATCTCCGTCTGCCGCCGCACACCGGGCCTGCCGTTCAGCACGCGATCGACCGTCGCGGTGCTGAGGCCAGCCTGGAAAGCGATGTCCTTGACGAGAAAGGGATGGGCCATACCAACCGTTCTGATGTATTTTTGATGGATTCCTGATCTATATCAGCCCCACCGCCAACGTATAGTCCCTTAATCGGACATGGAGGAGCACCCGATGAAATCAGACAACCAGCAGAAACTGCGCGCCGACCGCGTCTGGCTCACCGAAGACGCCTGCGACCTCAGCGATTTCCGCGCACTCGCCGAAAAGATCACCGTCCTCACCGACTATCCGACCGCCTCTGCCGTCGAGAAGAACGTGCTGATCTATGACAGCCGCAAGATCATCGCTGTGGCCTCGACCCCGGAAGGTCGCCGCGCCATTCTTGCCGAAATCTGCGAGGCCTTCGGCATCGGTCCCGGCGTCGTCGTCTTCAAGCACGCCTACGAGGACACAGGCATCATCGACCGGGCGAGTACGATCTTCGACGAGATCATCGCGGAACAGCACCGCACTTCGACCGGCGGCGGCGACCATTTCGCCAAGCCGGGCGCCAACGACCGCATCTGGAACTCGCTCGAAAAGCACTGCCTGGCCGACCCCGAGAATTTCGCCCGCTACTACGGCAATGCCATCGTGGCGCTGGCAAGCGAGGCATGGCTTGGCCCCCATTACCAGATGACGGCGCAGGTCAACCGCGTGAACCCCGGCGGTGCTGCACAATCGGCCCACCGCGACTATCACCTCGGCTTCCAGTCTTCCGAGGTGATCGAGCAGTTCCCTGCCCATATTCACCGTCTCTCGCCGGTGCTGACGCTGCAGGGCGCGGTTGCTCATTGCGACATGCCGCTCGAAAGCGGCCCGACGCTTTTCCTGCCGCACAGCCAGACCTACGAGCCGGGTTACCTCGCCCTCAAGCGCCAGGAATTCAAGGATTATTTCGAGCAGAACCATGTGCAGCTGCCGCTGCAAAAGGGCGATGTCGTTTTCTTCAACCCTGCCCTCTTCCATGCCGCCGGCACCAACCGCTCGAAGGACATCAAGCGTGTCGCAAACCTGCTGCAGGTCTCCTCGGCATTCGGCAGGGCGATGGAAACCGTCGATCGCGAACGCATGAGCGCAAAACTCTTCCCCGCCCTCAAGGCACTGAAAGCCAAGCTTTCGGCCGGCGAGATCGCCAATGCCGTCGCCTCCTGCGCTGAAGGCTATTCCTTCCCCACCAATCTCGACCGCGACCCGCCGCTCGGCGGCCTTGCGCCGAAGACGCAGGCCCAGCTCATGCACGAGGCGCTTACGGAAGACTGGAGCGACGACGCGTTCACCAGAGCCTTGGCCGAACAGGCAGCCAGGAAGCTGAGCTGACGCGGCCACTGTAATATCTCATCATCTCAAAGCCCCTTGCCGCCGGTAAGGGGCCATTCGCATGTCATAGGAGGAGAAGACGTATGAGCACGGACTACGCCCGCCTCGACGGCAAGATCGCCATCGTCACCGGCGGCACCCAGGGCCTCGGCGCCACCATCGCCCGCCTCTTTGCCGATCGCGGCGCTGAAGGCATCGTCATTTGCGGCCGCAACGAAGCCAAGGGCAAGGCAAAGGCTGAGGAGATTGCGTCGAAGACGGGCGCCAAGGTTGTCTACGTCAAGGCCGATCTCGGCAAGGTCGAGGATACCAGGAATGTCGTCCAGGTCTGCGACCAAACCTTCGGCCGTGTCGATGCGCTGGTCAATGCGGCCGCCATCACCGACCGCGGCACCATCCTCGACACCAGCCCCGAACTCTTCGATGCCATGTTCGCCGTCAATGTCCGCGCCCCCTTCTTCCTGATGCAGGAAGCGGTCAAGGTCATGCGCCGCGAGGAGATCGAGGGCACCATCGTCAATATCGGCTCCATGTCCGCCAAGGCCGGCCAGCCCTTCATCGCCGCCTATTGCGCCTCCAAGGGTGCGCTGGAAACGCTGACGAAGAACACCGCCTATGCGCTGCTGCGCAACCGCATCCGCGTCAATGGCCTGAATATCGGCTGGATGGCCTCCGAAGGCGAAGACCGCATCCAGAGGGAATTTCACAAGGCCGACGACGACTGGCTCGCCAAAGCGGCGGCAAGCCAACCCTTCGGCCGGCTGGTCGATCCGGAAGAAGTGGCCCGCGCCTGCGCCTATCTCTCCTCGGCCGAATCCGGCCTGATGACCGGCTCCGTCATCTGCTTCGACCAATCGATCTGGGGCGCTTATGACGGCTCGCCCCATCCGGTGTCGGCACTCTGACGTGCCATTCGAGGTTCCAGAGCCCGACGCTTTCCGTCTTCGGGCTCTGGCAGATTTCTCCGTTTGCCGCTACGAAGAAACAAGAGCGATCTGGGAGGAATCGGGCATGGCTGGAAGCGAGCTTTATGACATCAAAGACGAGCGTTTTCGCGCGCTGATCGCCGGCAGTGCCGTGCTGGAAGAGCTTTACACGGGCTGCCGTTGGGCCGAAGGTCCTGTCTGGTTCTCGGATCTGAACTGCCTGCTCTGGAGCGATATTCCGAACGAACGCCTGATGCGCTGGGTGCCGGATGGCACCGTCTCCGTCTTCCGCTCGCCTTCGAACTACGTCAACGGCAATACCCGCGACCGGCAGGGTCGCCTGGTTTCTTGTGAGCATGGCGGCCGCCGCGTGACCCGGACCGAGCCGGATGGCCGCATCACCGTTCTTGCAGACAGCTACAACGGCAAGCGCCTGAATTCCCCGAACGACGTCGTGGTCAAGTCCGACGGCTCAATCTGGTTCACCGATCCGAGCTACGGCATCATGTCCGACTATGAAGGCCACAAGTCTCCGGAAGAGCAGGAAAGCCGAAACGTCTATCGCATTGATGCCGCGACTGGCGACATCGAAGCCGTCGTGACCGACTTCATCCAGCCGAATGGGCTGGCCTTCTCACCGGACGAACGCCAGCTCTTCATCGCCGATTCCGGTTCCGCCAATCATGACGTACCGCGCCATATCCGCGTCTTCGATGTCGTGGATGGCCGCAAGCTGACAAACAGCCGCTACTTCTGCTCGATCGACAGCGGCATACCGGATGGTTTCCGTTTCGATGTCTCCGGCAATCTATGGACGAGCGCTGCTGACGGCGTGCACTGCTTTGCCGCTGACGGGACGCTGCTCGGCAAGATCAAGGTACCGCAGACCGTGTCCAACGTCACCTTCGGCGGCCCCAAGAAGAACCGCCTCTTCATCACGGCGACACAATCGCTCTACTCGATCTATACGACGACCAACGGCGCACAGTATCCGTAAGGCCTGACGACTATTTCTGCGCCGCTGCCCGCAGCCCCTGCTGGAAGACTTGCTTCATCTCGGCAAAACCATCAAAGCCGAGGTGATGCGCGAAGCGGATGACGCTGGTCTGCGAGACATTGCAGCGCTCGGCGATCTTCTAGCTGCTTTCGAAAGCGAAGACATCAGGCCGCTCGGCGGCGAGCCGCGCCAGCGAATCGAGCCGCTGCGGCAGATCGCGATGGATGGAAACCCAGAATGCCTTGCTGAGAAAGGCATCTCCATCCGCCTTCATCGAAACGGTCTGCATTCCCTCCTCCATCGTTTACCGCCCGCGGAGACCAGGATCACCATGGTCCCAGCCCCCACGGGAGGATTTAATTTAGGCTTTTGCCTTGTCCGGCCGGCCGTGCAGCGGCTCCTTGCGGTGCCAGTTTTCGAGGATGCGCCCACCCGTGTGCTTCTGTTGCGCCCAGCGGATGCCATTCGAGATGACCTTGTGTACGGTCTTGTCGTGATAGATCGGATAGGTCTCATGGCCGGGGCTGAAGAAGAAGATGCGCCCGCGCCCGCGCTGGAAGGTGCAGCCGCTGCGAAACACCTCGCCACCGGAATACCAGGAAATGAACACCAGTTCGTCCGGCTGCGGAATGTCGAAGGGCTCGCCATACATTTCCGAGGCATTGACCTCGAAATAGGGCGGCAGTCCCTCGGCGATCGGATGCGAGGGATTGACCACCCAGACGCGCTCCAGATCGCCTTCCGGCGTCTCGCGCCATGAGAGGTTGGCGTTGGTGCCCATCAGCCGGCGGAAGAGCTTGGAGTGATGGCCGGAATGCAGGACAAGCAGGCCCATGCCCTTCAGCACCCGCTGCTGGACGCGGTCGATCAGCCCGTCGCTGACCTCCTCATGCGCCATATGCCCCCACCAGAGCAGCACGTCGGTATCGTTGAGCACGGAATCCGGCAGGCCTTCATCCGAATCGTCGAGCGTGCCGCGACGGATCTCGAAATCGGGATGGGCGATACCGGCTGCGATCGCGCCGTCGATGCGGTCAGGATAAATATCCTGAACTTCCTTGTGGACCTGCTCGTGGCGTCCTTCGTTCCAGATCGTGACCTTGATTGTCATGCTATTCCTCGATGTGTTTCAAGCCCCAATAGTTCAGGCGGTTGCCGAACGGACAACCCGGCCGGCGGAATCAAACAGATGGCAGGCGGCGCGATCGGCCGTCAGCGAAACGCGGTCGCCGGGACGGATGGTCATGTCTCCTTCCGTGCGCACGACGATCGGCTGCTGCTGCGAGCCAACCGTCAGATAGGTCTCGACGCCGAGCCGCTCGACGATGACGACCTCCGCCGAAAAATCACCCTGCCCTTGCGGCGCGAGCTTCAGATGTTCCGGCCGGATGCCGAGCTTCGCCTCGCCCTGCGGCACGGAACCGTCTGCATCCGAGAGATCGATCGCAAGACCGAGCGGGCTTTCCAGATGCACTTTGCCGGCATCCCGGCGCGTCGCCGTCATCGGCAGCACGTTCATTTTCGGCGAACCGATGAAGGTCGCCACGAACTCATTGTCTGGCTGGTGATAGAGTTCCATCGGCGCGCCCTGCTGGGCGACGACGCCCTTGTTCAGAACGACGATACGGTCGGCCATCGTCATCGCCTCGACCTGGTCATGCGTGACATAGACGACAGTCGCCTTCAGTTCCCGATGCAGGCGCTGCAGCTCGGCGCGCATCTGCACGCGCAGCGCCGAATCGAGGTTCGAGAGCGGCTCGTCGAACAGGATCAGCGACGGCTTCTTGATGATCGCACGGCCGATCGCCACACGCTGACGCTGGCCGCCGGATAGCGCGCCCGGCTTGCGGCTGAGATAGTCGGTCAGCTGCAGGATCTCGGCGACGCCTTCCACCTGCTTCTTGATGTCAGCTTCCGGCACCTTCTTGAGGCTCAGCGAGAAGCCGATATTCTCCGCGACGGTCATATGCGGATAGAGCGCGTAGGACTGGAACACCATGGCGATGCCGCGCTTGTCCGGCGGCACATCGTTGATGCGCTGGCCGTTCAGCACCAGATCGCCCTCGTCGATGCCTTCAAGGCCGGCAATCATGCGCAAGAGCGTGGACTTGCCGCAGCCGGACGGGCCGACGAAGACGGCAAATTCGCCGTCTTCCACCGTGATGTCGACGCCCTTGATGACTTCGAGCGCGCCATAGAATTTGCGAACGTTTCTGAGATTGATCATTCGTTTCTCTTTCTTGATCTCAGCCCTTCACACCGCCCGAAAAAGTCTGGACGAGGAAGCGCCGCGCAAAGCCGAAGGCGACGACGGCGGGCAGCAGGTAAATGAAGGCGAGAGCCGTCAGCAGTCCGTAATCGATCTCGTTGATGCGCAGGAAGGCGCGGAAAAGACCAAGCGGCAGCGTCTGCAGCTCTGGCGACGAAAGGAAGATCAGCGGCAACAGGAAATCCCCCCAGGCCGACATAAAGGCGAAGAGACCGGCAGCCGCAAGCCCGGGCATCGCAAGCGGAATCAGCACGCGGCGGATGCGCTGCATCATCGTCGCCCCGTCCATGACGGCTGCTTCCTCATAGTCGCGCGGCAGGCCATCGAAGAAGGTCTTCATGATCCAGAGCGCCAGTGGCAGCTGCATGGTGGCAAGCACCAGCATGATGCCGAGATAACCGTCGATGAACCCGGTCCAGCGCATGATATCGCGGGCATAGCTGCCGAAGATCGGCCTGAGAATCGCGCCTTCCGCATTGTTCAGCGTCAGCAGGAACTTGTAGAGCGGCACGACGAGTGCTGTCGGCGGCAGCACGCGGATGAGCAGGATCGCGTAAAGGAAGGGCAGCTTCCACCAGGCTCGCGTGCGCGACAGCGCATAACCGCCGAGCCCCGCAAGCACCATGACGATCAATGTGGCGCCGCCGACCACGAAGAGCGAATTGAACAGCCACTTCGCGCCGTCCTCCTTCGTGAAGACGCGCACATAGTTTGCGAGCGTCCACTGCTCCGGCCAGCGCAGGAAGAGCTGCGCATTGCCGTCGACGGAGGCGAGCAGCACCCAGAAGAAGGGCACGGCGCAAAAGATCGAGATGATCGACAGCGTGGCATAGGCGATGAGGTCGGAGCGGGTCTTGTTGGCACCTTCGCTCGGGGAAATAACGGCCATGTCAGACCTCCACCTTCATGGCCCGCACGTAGCCGATACCGAGGATCAGCGAGATGATGAGCGCGACGACCGCGACCGCAGCACCGTAGCCGAGCTGGAAGGCCGTAAACGACTGGTTGTAGATATAGATACTGACGACCTCCGTTGCCCCGCCCGGCCCGCCGCGCGTCAGCGCATAGACGAAGCCGAAGACGGCGATGGTGGAGACGGCCGAGATCAGCATGTAGAGCAGGATCGTCGGCATCATCAGCGGCAGGGTGATGCGGCGGAACATCTGCGAGGGTGTCGCGCCATCCATGCGCGCCGCCTCGTAAATTTCAGCGGGAATGGTGCTGAGGCCGGCCGTCAGCAGGATCATCGCAGTGGCAATACCGCGCCAGGTATTGACGATGATGATCATCGACAGTGGAAAGGCGTTCAGCCAGTCGGCCGGATTGATACCAAAGAAGGCGACGATGCGCGACAGAGTGGCATGTTCGCCGCCGGCCAGCATCGAGATCCACATGAAGCCGGCAACCACTTCCGGTGCGGCATTCGGCAGAAGAATGACCGAGGAGAAGAACTGGCGAAAACGGATCGGCCGCCGCAGCGCCATGGCCGAGACCAGCCCGAGCACGAACTGCCCGATGACGGCCGACCCCATGACAAAGACGAAGGTGACGAATAGCGAATTCCAGAATTTCGCATCGTTGAGAAGGCGCGCGTAGTTGCGGATGCCGACGAAACGCGGCCGCAGCGCCGCAGCCCCTGTCAGCGCCTCGTTGGTGAAGCTCAGATAGACGGAATAGAGGGCGGGATAGATCACAAAGGCCAGAAGCAGGATCAGCGACGGCAGCAGAACCAGCAGGAGTTGGCGCTCGGTTCGCTTTTCATGAGAGTTTCGGGCCATTGAAGCTCACAACCTTGTCGAATGAAATTGGGAGGACGCGGCGATCGTGCCGCGTCCCCGTCTTTGGCGGGAGGAAGATATCAATGACTTACTTGACCATGTCGTCGCCGAGCGTTTCCTTGACGTAATCGACAAGGATCTTCTGGGCGCCGGCAGCATCCGTCTCCTTGCGCAGCAGGGCCTCGGTAGCACGCGCCACGCCTTCGGCAACCGTGCCGAAGCCGGAAGCCTGCTTCAGGAAGACGCCGTTTCCAGCAGCGGCATGGATCGGAACGAGTTCCGTCAGCTTCTGGAATTCCGGATCCTTGGCAGCGTCCTTGCTGGCCGGGATGTTGCCGATGCGGGCAGCGTAGGAGACCTGCGTTGCGACCGAGCCGATTTCCATCAGCGCCTTCTTGGCAAGTTCCACATTGGCGGACTTGGAGTTGACGGCCCACGGAGCAGCGAGGTTGGCAAGCACATACTGGCCACCGCTCTGGCCCGGAACGGTCCAGGTGCCGACGATCTTGGTCACATCAGGGATCGGGTTCTTGCTCTCACGACCCCAGTCGAAGATGTAGCACCAGGAGCCGCAGGTGGTGGCGGCAAGCTTGCCGGCCGGGAACATTTCATATTTCGGCACGACCCAGGGCTCCGGTCCGAGCAGCGGCTGCACAGGCATCAGATCCTTGTCGATCAGCGTCTTGTAGACGTTGAAGACATCCTTCACGCCCTCGCCATTGAGATCGAGCTTGCCATCGGCATCAACGAGCTGCGGCGTCTTGGAGCCGACGATCAGATGCTGGAAGCCTTCGTCGAAAGCGCCGCTGCCCCAGGATACACCGGCCGGGAAGAGCAAGCCGTAAGAGCCGGTCTTCTGCTTGACCTCGGCGGCGCGGTCGAGAAGCTCCTGCCACGTTTTGGGTTGCTCCGTGGAAATGCCGGCCTTTTCGAGCACATCCTTGCGATAATAGATTTCCTGAATGCCGAGCATGAACGGCATCACATAGGTTTCGCCATCCGGGCTGACGGCAAGCTGCTTGGCGACGTCATAGAGGTTGGCATAACCATTCCAGGCCTTGAATTCGGTGGTCACAGGCGCGAGGTAGCCGGCTTCAACCATGTCGGCAACGGCAGCCGTCGTCGGGATGGAGAAGAGATCGGGTGCATTGCCGGCGCCAAGTTCGGTCAGAAGCTTGGTGAGATAATCCTTGTCCGGCGCCGGATATTCGACGACCTCGACGGTCACACCATATTTCTTCTCGATCCGCTCGACGGTCGACTTCATCGCGTCGATGCCGGCCTGACCGTGATTGGCAACACGAATTGTTTCCGCATGGGCCAGCGTCGAAACCGCGCTGAGCAGGATGGCGCACAGGCCACCGATAACCGTCTTCTTCAACGGAAGTCCTCCCTTTTTTAGAACTACGGCGCCCTCCAGCACCGGTGACAAAAATGTACACGCATTCTGCATGCTGACAAGATGATTTTTGAAACCGTAACCTTCGCAGATTTAAAATGTTGATTTTGTTGTATTATTTATAACTTGCACCAATCGTATCGTTTGTGTAATCGTTTGCACAACGATATCAGGGAGGATTTTGATGTCTCAGAAATTGCGCCTCGGCGTCATCGGCGCCGGCTTGAAGGCGGCCGAGTATGCTCAGAGCTGGGCAAAGATGCCGGAAATTGAATTCGCAGCACTCGCCGACACCAGCGAAGCCTCCCGAAAGCGCCTCATCGACGTCTGCACGGCGGCCGGTGCGCCAGAGCCGAAGAGCTTCGCCGATTACCGGGATCTGCTGGCAGAGTGCCGCGGCGAACTCGACATCATCTATGTCTCCACCCCGCACGCCTCCCATGCAGAGCAGGCGACAGCCGTTGCGGAAGCCGGCCTCGATCTCTTCCTCGAAAAGCCGATGGTGACCACCGTAGCAGAGGCCGAAACGCTGATCGCAGCTCAGAAGAAGAGCGGCGTCACCATCGTCACCGCCTTCCAGGGCGGGCTTTCGCCGCTGGTACTCGATACCCGCAAACGCGCGCTATTGGGCGAGTTCGGCGAACTGATCGCCATTTCCGGCATGATCTGGGAAAGCTGGTCTTCGAATTATGAGGGTCACTGGAAGCAGCAGCCGGAAATCTCTGGCGGTGGCTTCATGTTCGATACCGGCGCGCACATGATGAACACCGTCTGCCTGCTCGCCAATTCCGATTTCGACAGCGTTTCCGCCTATATGAACAATCACGGCAAGAAGGTCGATATCGCCACCGCGGTCTCCGCCCGCCTGAAGAACGGCGCGCTCGCGACGCTGACGGCCGCCGGCGAAGGCCCTCCCGGCTGCGCTTCCTACATCACCTTCTTCTATTCGAAGGCGATCGTGCGTATCGATGCTTGGGGCGGCTGGCGCGAAATCAGCGTCGGGCGCACCAGCGAGCCGCGCGAAGAGGCCGAAATTCTCAGCAATCCCATGAAGAATTTCCTCGCTATCCGCGCCGGAACGATGGAAAACTCCGGCTCCGTTGAAATGGGTCTCAGATTCGCTAGGCTCTGGGATGCAATCAAGGAATCGGCAGCAGCCGACGGCACCCCCGTCAGGATTGCCGGATAGGCGCAAGACGATGAGCGGAACGAACAGACGGCGGATCACCTCGAAGGAACTGGCGAAACTGGCCGGCGTCTCCTCGGCGACGATATCGAGGGCCTTTTCGCCGGATTCGAGGATCGGCAGCGCCACGCGCGACCGCATCCTCGCCGTTGCCCGTGAATATGGCTACCAGCCGAATGCGATCGCCCGTTCGCTGAACAACCAGCGTTCGCGCCTCGTCGCCCTCGTTGTCAACGCCATCGGCAACCCTTGCGAGGCCGAGGAGCAGCAGCTTCTCGTCCATCGCCTGCAGGCCCGCCAGCTCCTGCCCATCATTCTCTGCTGCGCCGATCATTCGGATCGGCTGCAGCTGATGCGGCTCGCCTCCACCTATCAGGTCGATCACGTCGTCATCTTCTCCGACATGGTGTCGATGCAGGATGCGGTCGACATCTTCCATACGACCAAGCCGATCATCGTTTCCTTCGAACCATTGGAAAACGAGGATGTCTCCAACATCCGCATCGATGGCGCGGTCGGCGCCGGCGAGATCATCGACAAGATCGTCGGCGACGGCAAACGGCGCTTCGCCTATCTCTCCGGCACCAAATCGAGCTGGATCGACAAGCTGCGCCGCAAGTGGTTTGCGGACGCTCTGGCGCGTCACGGCCTTGCCTTCGAAGCGGAAGCCTTCGGCGATTATTCCTACGATTCCGGCTTCAAGGAGGCAGTCCTGCTGCTGCACCGTTCCAAGGTCGATGCCATCATCTGCGGCAACGATGTGATGGCGATCGGCGCGCGCGATGCCGCCCGCCGCGTGCTCGGAAAGAATACGCCTGGGGATATCGCCATCGTCGGCCAGGATGGCATTGCCATGGCCGCCTGGGACTGCAACGACCTGACGACGCTGAGCCTCGACCACGCAGCCTTCATGGACGCGGTCGTCGAGGTGATCGAACGTCATGAGGCCGGCGACGAAGGCCCGCACAGCATTACGCTTGCCTGCACACCCCGCTGGGGTTCGACCGCCTGAGGGGCGGCTCCAGTCATTCGCATCGAGGAGGAATATCGATGACCATCCTTTCACGCGCCGTTATCAGGCGCCGCCTCTCCCTAGCCGCGCGCCGGAGAGCCTGAGATGCGTTCCGTCGTTTCCCTCAATGAATCCTGGAGCTTCCACGAAGGGTTTGGCCAGCGCCTGACCGAGGCTTTCGACGGCGACTATATGGTCAGCCTGCCCCATACGGCTGTCGAGCTGCCCTTCAACTATTTCGACGAGAAGCGCTACCAGCGCGCCTTCACCTATCAGAAGGTGCTGCGCTGGCTGCCGGAATTCGAAGGCCGCGAGGTCTCCATCCTCTTCGATGGCGCCATGGCCGATAGCGTCGTCTATCTGAACGGCGAAGAAATCATTGCCCATAAGGACGGTTACACGCCTTTCGAAGCCCGTCTGACCGGCAAACTCATCAAGGGCGAGAACCTGATCACGGTCAAGATCGACGGCAGCGAGAACCCCGCCATCCCGCCCTTCGGCGGTCGCATCGACTATCTCACCTATGCTGGCATCTATCGCGACGTCTGGCTGAAGGTCACCGACAGGGTCTCCATCCGCAATCTCAAGATCGAGACCCACGACGTTCTGTCCGACATGAAATCGGCGACCGTGCGCATCGATATCGCCAACCCGCAGAACCTGACCTATGCGGCAACCATTACCGCCTCGCTGAAGGATGCAGGTGGCATCATTCTCGCAAGTGCCGCCGGTGAGACGATCGGCTCGGTGACAACCCTCTCCTTCGGCGGCCTGACCGGCATTGAACTGTGGGACCTGGCAAACCCGGCGCTCTACGAAGTTGTCGTCGATCTCAGAACCGAACACGGCTCAGACAGAACTTCCGCTCATTTCGGCTTCCGCACCGCCAAATTCACGCCGGAAGGCTTCCTGCTCAACGGCCGCCCCGTGAAGCTCCAGGGCCTCAACCGCCATCAGGCCTACCCCTATGTTGGGTACGCTGCCGGCCGCTCCGCACAGGAGCGTGACGCCGATATGATGAAGAAGGTGCTGAAGTGCAATATCGTGCGCACTTCGCACTATCCGCAGTCGAAATGGTTCCTCGACCAGTGCGACCGCATCGGCCTGCTCGTATTCGAAGAAATCCCCGGCTGGCAACATATCGGCGATCTCGATTGGCAGAGAGAGTCCATCGAAAACGTTCGCCGCATGATCGAGCGCGACTGGAATCACCCCTCGATCATCATCTGGGGCGTGCGCATCAATGAATCGCTCGATAGCCACGACTTCTATACCGCCACCAATCGCCTGGCCCACGAACTCGATTCCACCCGCCAGACTGGCGGCGTTCGCTACCTGACCGAAAGCGAGCTTCTGGAAGACGTCTATACGATGAACGACTTCATCCTCGGCAACGAGGAATTGCCGGGCGCCAATCGCCCACGCACGGCGCTTCGCAGCCAGCAGGAAAATACCGGCCTCTCCTACAAGGTCCCCTACATCATTACCGAATTCAACGGCCACATGCATCCGACCAAGATGTATGATGCCGAGCAGCGCCAGGCCGAGCATGTGCGCCGCCACCTGGAAGTGCTGAACGCCGCCTATGGCGATCCGGATATTTCAGGAGCGATCGGCTGGTGCATGTTCGATTATAACACGCACAAGGATTTCGGCTCCGGCGACCGCATCTGCTATCACGGCGTCATGGACATGTTCCGCGAACCGAAATTCGCGGCCTATGTCTATGCCAGCCAGTGCGACCCTTCGGATGAGATCATCATGAAACCGGTCACCTTCTGGGCGCGCGGCGAGCGCAGCATCGGCGGCGTGCTGCCGCTGATCATCCTGACCAATTGCGATGAGGTGGAGCTGACATACGGCTCTCTGACCAAGCGCATCGGCCCGGACCGCGAAAACTATCCGCACTTGCCGCATCCGCCCGTCGTGCTCGACCACCGCCATTTCACCCAGGACGAACTCGGCCGCTGGGGCCTGGAATGGATCGACGGCGAATTCACCGGCTTCATCAACGGCGAGCCTGTGGCCAGCCTGACGCTCGCCGCCGATCCGCTGCCGACCGCACTGGAGGTAGCGCCCGACAGCACCACGCTGAAGGCCCGCGAACGCGACACGACCCGCGTCGTCATCCGCGCGCTCGACCAGCGCGGCCAGCGCCTGCCCTTTCTGAACGATGTGGTGACCCTGACGGTCAAAGGTCCTGCTAAGATTGTCGGCCCGACGGCCGTACCGCTCCAGGGCGGCACGACGGGTTTCTGGCTGGAGGCAACCGGCTTGACCGGCGAAATCACCGTCGAAGCGACCTCAAGCCGCTTCGCACCAGTCACGCTCTCGGTAGCGGCCGTCTGACGGCCGCCAGAGAATATTTTGCTGGCTAAGCGATCCTGAGCTGGCTTGCAGGATCGAAGAAGACCGCCTTGTCGAGATTGAAGGCAAGGCGGGTATTCTGGCCCGGCAGGATGCCGGTATCCGCTCCAAGGCGCGCCACTACCGACTTGCCGCCGAGCTTGGTGACGGCAAAGGTATCCGACCCGGCCGGCTCCACGACCTCGATGGCGCAATCGCCATGAACGACCGACTTCGCCTTGCGGTCGGCTCCGTCGATATCCGTCAGTGCTTCCGGACGGATCCCGAAGATGACCTGCTTGCCGGCATAACCCGTGAGGCTGTTATTGCCGGCATTGACGGGCAGCTTCAGCGGTTCGCCATTCGGCCGTTCCAGCGAGACCTGGAGCCCGCCGGCACCGTTTTCAACGGTGGCGTTCAGCAGGTTCATCGCCGGCGAGCCCATGAAATCAGCTACGAAGACATTGGCCGGGCTGTTATAGATTTCTGCCGGCGTACCGAACTGCTGCAGCACGCCGTCCTTCAGCACAGCGATCTTCGTCGCCAGCGTCATCGCCTCGATCTGGTCATGGGTGACGTAGACGATCGTCGTTCCCATGCGCTGATGCAGACGCTTGATTTCCGTGCGCATGTCGACACGCAGTTTCGCATCGAGATTGGAGAGCGGCTCATCGAAGAGGAAGACCTGCGGATTGCGCACCAGTGCGCGGCCCATCGCGACGCGCTGACGCTGGCCACCCGAAAGCTGCGAGGGTTTGCGATCGAGCAGATGGCCGATCTGCAGCATGTCGGAGACCTGCTTGATCGCCTTTTCCCGCTCTTCCTTCGGCACGCCGCGGATTTCCATGCCGAAGGCGATGTTGCCGGCAACGGTCATGTTCGGGTAGAGCGCGTAGCTCTGGAACACCATGGCGATATCGCGCTTGGACGGGTGCAAGCCGTTGATGGAGCGGCCATCGATGCGGATCTCACCCGAAGTGATGGCTTCGAGCCCGGCAATGGTGTTGAGCAGCGTGGACTTGCCGCAGCCGGACGGACCCACCAGAACCAGGAAGCCGCCCTTTTCGAGTTCCAGATCGATCCCCTTGAGAATGTCGACGGCGCCGAAGCGCTTCTTGAGACCGGAAATTTCAAGGAAAGCCATGGATCACCCTTTGACGGCGCCCGCCATCAGACCGCGCACGAAATAGCGGCCGGCGAGGATATAGACGATGAGCGTAGGAACGGCCGCGATCATCGCCGCAGCCATGTTGACATTGTATTCGACCACGCCGGTCGAGGTATTGACGACATTATTGAGCGCCACCGTCATCGGCATGGAGTCACCCGTACCGGCATAAGCCGAGGCGAAGAGGAAATCGTTCCAGATATTGGTGAACTGGTAGATGACCGTCACCACGATAATCGGCAGCGAATTCGGCAGCATGATGCGGCGGAAGATCTGAAAGAAGCTTGCGCCATCCACCTGCGCGGCCTTCACGAGTTCCGTCGGAAACGCCTCATAGAAATTGCGGAAGAACAGCGTCGTGAAGCCGAGGCCATAGACCACGTGCACGAAGACGAGGTTCACAGTCGGATTGCCGAAGCCGAAGCTGAAACTCGTTGCATTCTGCAGCGTCGTTCCGAAACGGCCGAGCGCGCCGAGAATAGTCGCCATCGGCAGCAGCACCGACTGGAACGGGATGAAGCAGGCAAAGAGCATGAGGCCGAAGACCAGCGTATGGCCCGGAAAGCGCCACTTGGTCAGTACATAGCCGTTGAGCGCGCCGAGAACGGTCGAGATCGCCACTGCCGGCACGACCATCTTGATCGAATTCCAGAAGTAGCCCTTGATGCCGGCGCAGGTGAGGCCGACGCAGGCCTCGCCCCAGGCCTTGAACCAGGCATCGAACGTCGGTGACTGCGGCAGCGCGAGCATATTGCCGCCCTGAATTTCGTCCATGGTCTTGAACGAAGTCGTCAGCATGACGAAGAGCGGCATCAGGTAGAGAACGGCAAAGATCAGCAGCAGCCCGTAGATGATGACGCGGCCGATCCAGCGACCGCTGTTGCCGCCCTGCGCGACCTCGGAAGAGGTAATACTGCTCATCGCGCCTTCTCCCTCAGTTCGGAATAGAGATAGGGAACGATGATTGCCGAGATCGTCATCAGCATGATGATGGCGCTTGCAGAACCGACAGCCATTTCATTTCGCTTGAACGTATACTCATACATGAAGTTGGACGGCAGCCATGCCGAGCCGCCGGGACCGCCCGATGTAAGCGCCACGACAAGGTCGTAGGACTTGATCGCCATATGCGCGAGCACGATAAAGGCCGACAGGAAGATCGGCCGCAGCATCGGAATGACGATGCGCCGGTACATCTGGAAGGGCGATGCGCCGTCGATCTGCGCCGCCTTCATGATTTCGCCGTCAATGCCACGCAGGCCGGCCAGGAACATTGCCATGACGAAACCGGAGGCCTGCCAGACACCGGCGATGACGACAGTGTAGATGACGAAATCCTTGTTCTTGATCCAGTCGAAATGAAAGCTCGTCCAGCCGAGATGATGCAGCGTCTGCTCAAGCCCGAGGCCCGGATCAAGGAACCACTTCCAGGCGACGCCCGTCACGATGAAGGACAGCGCCATCGGATAGAGGAAAATCGGCCGCAATATGCCTTCGCCGCGGATCTTTTGGTCGAGAAGGATCGCCAGCAGCAGCCCGAGCGCCAGGCAGATGAAAATATAGAGGAAGCCGAAGATCCCCATATTGGTGATCGATGTGTACCAGGAGGACGGCGGGTCGCTCTCGAAGGTCCAGCGCCAGAGCCGTTGATAGGCGCGCGAGCCCGTCAGCGCATAGGATGGAAAGGTCTTGGAATTTGTAAAGGAAAGATAGGCCGTCCAGACGATGAAGCCGTAGACGAAGATCACCGTGATGAGGAAACTCGGCGCCAATACGATTCTCGGCAATGCATCCTGCAGTCGGCCGCGAATGGACGTGCGGGTTGAGGGCTTCGACGTCAGGACCGGATCCGTGGTCGCAACTGTGCTCATGTGATCATCTCCTCCCTGCGCAGCAGGGCTGTGGCTTCCCCGCAAGGGGCGGGAAAGCCTTTGTCATTAGAATTAGCGAGCGTCGTCGATAGCCTGGACGAGCTGGGTAACAGCTTCGTCAGAGGTCTTGATCTGACCATGGACGAACTTCGAGACGACGTCCTTATAGGCGTTGGCGATCGCCGGAGGAGCACCATAGCCCTGAGCAAGCGAGCCGAACAGCGTACCGCCTTCGTTGGCAGCCTTCAGATCGGCAATGCCCTTCTTGCCGCAAGCGTCGAAATCCGTATCCGGAACGTCGGTACGGGCCGGAACCGAACCCTTGACGACGTTGAAGGCGGACTGGAAGCTCTTGGACAGCGTTGCCGTGGCAAGCGCCACCTGAGCGGCCTTGCGGTCGTCAGGAACGTTGAACATGCCGAACATGTCGGAGTTGTAGACCACGCTGCCCTCGGTGCCCGGGAAACGGTAGCACAGGAAGTCGGTATCCGGGGTCTTCTTGGCGGCAACGAATTCGCCCTTCGCCCAGTCGCCCATGACCTGCACCAGAGCATCACCCTTGATGACCATGGCCGTCGCCAGGTTCCAGTCGCGGCCCGAGAAGTTCGGATCGACATATTTGATGATCTTGGCGAGGTTATCGAAGGACTTCTTCATCGTGTCGGACTTCAGCGATTCCTCGTCGAGGTCGTTGAAAGCCTTCTTGTAGAATTCCGGGCCGCCGGTCGACAGCACGATGGAGTCGAACATCGTGGCTTCCTGCCAGTTCTGACCGCCGAGCGCGAGCGGAATGACGCCGGCTGCCTTTGCCTTGTCGAGCAGGGCGATCAGGTCGTCGAAGGTCTTCGGCTGCGTGCCGCCGATCTTGTCCATGACGGACTTGTTGATCCACAGCCAGTTGACGGAGTGAACGTTGACAGGGGCTGCGACCCACTTGCCGTCATAGACGGAGAACTTCTGCAGGGCCGCCGGGACGGATTTGTCCCAGCCCTCTTTCTTTGCCGTCTCGGTCAGGTCACCCATGACGCCTGCCTGGGCGTAATCGAGCACGGTATAGCCGAGCATCTGAGAAGCAGTCGGATAGGTGCCCGCGGCAACCATCGCCTTCAGCGCGGTCATGGCTGCGTCGCCGCCACCGCCTGCGACCGGTACGTCCTTCCAGGCAAAGCCTTCCTTGGCAAGGTCCTGCTTCAGCACGTTGAGCGCCGCGGCTTCACCGCCCGACGTCCACCAGTGCAGCATCTGGACTTCCTTGACGTCAGCCGCGTGAGCGCTGCCGAAACCAGCCATCATCACGACAGCAAGAGCTGCCGAGCTCAAAAACTTGCGCATGAATATCCTCCCGTTCGTAAGTGGCGGCGAGACCCACCTCGCCCGCCCCGATGTCTTCCGCCGTGAGGGCGGCCAAACATCACGCTACCGCACCTCCCAGCGCGGTTACCAATTTAAAACGTTATAAATGCTCTTACGTCAAGTCCTTCCTCGACTCCCGAGAAAAATATGATTAGTTCGATAACTATTGATTTTATTTGCTTTTTTCTGAACGCTTAAGAAACCGTAAAAATTTAAATCGTTTGCATTGATTGATTGCGTGCCGGTTTCATCGTGTTATGGTAGCCGCGATCCCCAGCATGGAAATGTCCTTGGTGACCGAATCGTCTCAATTGCAACGTGGTGAAAATCCGGATGGCACGCAAAAGCGTGGTAAGCCGACGTTGCGCACGATCGCGACGTTGACCGGTCTTGCGGTAACCACTGTTTCCCGTGCACTCAGCGACGCACCGCAAATATCGGTCGATACCCGCGAACGCGTCCACCGCATCGCCCGCGAGATCGGCTATCTGCCGGACCGGGCGGCCCAGCGCTTGAAGACGGGTCGCACCAATGTCATCAGCATCCTTCTCGATCCGCACCAGGAAGTGGTCGGCTTCGGCACTGCCATCATGTACGGCATCGCCAAAGCTCTGAAGGAGACCTCCTACCACCTCGTTGTCGCCCCGAACTTCCTGTCGACGACGGATCTCGAAGCGGCGGAATATATCGTGCGCAACAATTTCGCCGATGGCCTGATCTTCACGCGGACAGAGCCTTTCGATGCGCGGGTGCGGATGCTGCAGGAAGTCGGCTTTCCCTTCGTATCGCATGGTCGCACGGAGTTTTTGACCCCGCATCCTTACGTCGATTACGACAATTACACCTTCGCCTATGAAGCCACCCGGCGGCTGATCGCCAAGGGCAGAACGAAAGTCACTGTCATCATGCCGCCGAAGCGACTGACTTTCAGCCAGCACATTCTCCATGGGTTCATGACTGCGGTGCGCGAGGCCGGTATCGCCTACGAAATATCGGAAGCGGTCACACTCGATTCACCGGCCAATGAACTCAGGGATTTCTTCCGCGCACGCGCCGCCACACCCGACGTTCCCGATGGCTTTGTTTGCCCAGGCGAAGTTTCTGCGCTGGCGCTCGTCAGCGCCATGAGCGATGCTGGCCTCACACTGGCAGAAGACTACGATATCGTCGCAAAGGAAACGTCGCGTCTCCTGACCCACCTCCAGCCGAAGATCGAGACCATCTATGAGGATCTGGTCGAGGCGGGGGAACATCTCGGCCACATGCTGCTTCAGCGCATCAGTAATCAGGCAACGGAAAACCGGAGCCTGCTCCTGCCGCCGCAGATCAATTTTCCGGTAGCCTAAGCCGCGTCACGACCGGCTGTCGGCTTTTCGCGGAAAGCGAAGACTTCGACCGGCTCCCCAAGCCCGCGCAGGGGAAAAGTGCCGAGATTGTCCATCTCTTCCGTGCAGGTCGCCATCTCAACGAAAGCGCGAGATAAAAGCACCGACCGCTTGACCTCCTTGGTTAAGGTTTCAAGCCGCGAAGCGACATTGACCGCAGGGCCGATGACCGTGAAGTCCAGCCGACGGCGCGACCCGATATTGCCATACATGACGTCGCCGACGTGGACGCCAACGCCATAGCGTAAGGGATCACGGCCCCGGCGCAGATGCTGCTCATTCAGTTTCGCCATCGCCTCCTGCCCCTCACGGATTGCCGTCAGCAGATCATGACAGGCCGAAGGCTTCGACAGCGGGAAGATGGCGAGCAGTCCGTCGCCCATGAACTTCAGTATTTCGCCGCCGTGCCGTTCGATCGGATCGGACATGGCATCGAAATAATCGTTGAGCAGATGAATGACGTCATCACGCGGCCAGAGGTCGGAGATCGCCGTGAAATCGCGCAGGTCGCAGATCATGATTGCTGCGCCAACGGTCGTACCGCTGCCGCGGGTAATGACGCCGGAGAGAATTTGTTCGCTTGCGTGCGGCCCCACATAGGTCTGCAGCAGTGTACGCGCCATGATGTTCTTCAGCCGGATTTCACTGACCAGCGTCAGGGCGGGTAGAAGATCGCGCAGGAAATCCACGTGTTCGCTTGTAAAACCACCTGGCCGCTTGGTCGAGAAGGTGACGACATGTCGCTTTCCGAACGTATGATCGATCGGCCAGGCGATATATTCGGAGTAGTCGTCGTCGCGCAGTTCCTGGAAGAAGGGATAGTCGTCGCCTTCCCACAAATCCTCCAGGTTTTTCCGCACCTCATTGGCTCCGCTATGGATCTCGTTGACCGGGCTGTTAAGGAATTGCGGCGTGGTTTCCACCCCATAGGCAAAGGTGTCGATCTTCGCCTCGTCCATGCCTTCCACCCACAGGATGCGGGCGCCGATCCATTGCGGATGGTTCGTACGGAAATGCAAGCTGGACCGGTTCACCGGCACGCCGGCTGCCAGCAGCCGCTTGCACATCTCCACCAGGATATTGTCGATAAAACGCTCGCTGCGGGTCTCGTTGATCAGCCAATCGAGAATCCGGCGCCTGCGGATAGGCCAGACGCCTTCGGCAGCTTCGCTTGCCGGATCAGTCGCTTCCAAAGAGGGCCTCATAAAAAACTCCCGCTACGCCACATTCAACGAATATACCGGGCTGAATGTGGGCGATAGCGGACCGAATGATAAGAGGCTTCGTAAAGATAAACCTCAGAAATCCCAGTCTTCGTCCTCGGTCGCCACCGCCTTGCCGATGACATAGGACGAGCCGGAGCCCGAAAAGAAGTCATGGTTCTCATCGGCATTCGGCGAAAGCGCCGACAGGATTGCCGGATTAACCTTGCAGGCTTCGGCCGGAAACAGCGCTTCGTACCCGAGGTTCATCAACGCCTTGTTGGCGTTGTAATGCAGGAACTTCTTGACGTCCTCGGTCAGGCCAACTCCGTCATAGAGCGCTTCGGTATATTTCGCTTCGTTGTCGTAAAGTTCGAGCAGCAGGTCGAAGGCGAAATCCTTGATCTCTTGGCGGCGCTCTTCGGAGAGCTTTTCAAGTCCGCGCTGGAACTTGTAACCGATATAATAGCCATGCACGGCCTCATCTCTGATAATGAGGCGGATCATGTCGGCGGTGTTGGTGAGCTTCGCCCGGCTCGACCAGTACATCGGCAGATAGAAGCCGGAATAGAAGAGGAAGCTTTCGAGGAAGACGCTCGCGACCTTCTTCTTCAGGGGATCGCCGGAAGCATAGTGCTCCATGATCAGCGCCGCTTTGCGCTGCAGGAACTCGTTCTCCTCCGACCAGCGATAGGCATCGTCGACATCGGGCGTCAGGCAAAGCGTCGAGAAGATCGAGGAATAGGAGCGCGCATGAACCGCCTCCATGAAGGAGATGTTGGAGAGCACCGCCTCCTCATGCGGAGTTGCCGTATCCGCCATCAGTTTGACGGAGCCGACACCGTTCTGGATCGTATCGAGCAACGTCAACCCGGTGAAAACACGGATCGTCAACTGCTGCTCGACCGGCGTCAGCGTCGCCCAGGAGGGAATGTCGTTCGACAGCGGCACTTTCTCGGGCAGCCAGAAATTGCCGGTCAGGCGGTTCCAGACTTCAAGATCCTTGTCGTCCTCGATACGGTTCCAGTTGATGGCGCGCACGCGGCTGACCGGCTTGAATTGCATGTTCATCATTGTCTCCGGTCGGTTAGAGCGTGCAGGAAACGCAGCCCTGCACCTCAGTGCCGGACAGCGCCATCTGGCGAAGGCGGATGTAATAGATCGTCTTGATACCCTTCTTCCAGGCATAGATCTGGGCGCGGTTGATGTCGCGCGTCGTTGCCGTATCGCGGAAGAACAGCGTCAGCGAGAGGCCCTGGTCGACATGCTGGGTCGCCGCCGCATAGGTGTCGATGATCTTGTCCGGCCCGATCTCGTAGGCATCCTGGTAATAATCGAGATTGTCGTTGGTCATGAACGGCGCCGGATAATAGACGCGGCCGATCTTGCCTTCCTTGCGGATCTCGATCTTCGAAACGATCGGATGGATCGAGGAGGTCGAGTGGTTGATATAGGAGATCGAGCCTGTCGGCGGTACCGCCTGCAGATTCTGGTTATAGAGGCCGGAGACCATGACGGCCTTCTTCAATTCCAGCCAGTCTTCCTGCGTCGGAATATGGATGCCGGCATCGTCGAATAGCGCCCGCACCTTCTCGGTCGCCGGCTTCCATTCCTGCCCGGTATATTTGTCGAAATAGTCGCCCGAGGCATATTTCGAATTCTCGAAACCCTTGAAGCTCGCACCACGTTCGAGCGCCAGACGGTTGGAGGCGCGCAGTGCGTGATAGGTCACCGTGTAGAAATAGATATTGGTAAAATCGACGCCCTCTTCCGAACCGTAATGGATGCACTCGCGGGCGAGATAGCCATGCAGGTTCATCTGTCCCAAGCCGATCGCATGGCTGTCGTCATTGCCCTTCTCGATCGACGGAACCGAGGAGATATGGCTCATATCGGAAACGGCCGTCAGCGCGCGGATCGAGATCTCGATCGTCTTGCCGAAATCGGACGAATCCATCGCCATCGCGATGTTCAGTGAGCCAAGATTGCAGGAGATATCCTTGCCCATCGTCTTGTAGGAAAGGTCGTCGTTGAATTCGCTGGCCTCGCTCACCTGCAGGATTTCCGAGCAGAGGTTGCTCATGCTGATACGCCCGGCAATCGGGTTTGCCCGGTTCACCGTGTCTTCGAACATGATGTAGGGATAGCCGCTCTCAAACTGGATTTCGGCGATCACCTGGAAGAATTCGCGCGCCTTGATCTTCTTCTTGGTGATACGGGCATCCGCCACCATCTCGCGATACTTTTCCGTCACCGAGATCTCGGTGAAGGGCACGCCATAGACCCGCTCCACGTCATAGGGCGAGAAGAGATACATGTCCTCATTGTTCTTGGCGAGTTCGAAAGTGATATCAGGCACGACGACGCCGAGTGACAGCGTCTTGATGCGGATCTTCTCATCGGCATTTTCGCGCTTGGTATCGAGAAAGCGCATGATATCAGGGTGATGCGCGTTGAGATAAACCGCGCCCGCACCCTGTCGCGCGCCGAGCTGATTGGCATAGGAGAACGAGTCCTCGAGCAGCTTCATGACGGGGATGATGCCGGAAGACTGGTTTTCGATCTGTTTGATCGGCGCACCGGCCTCACGAATGTTCGTCAGCGACAACGCCACGCCGCCGCCGCGCTTGGAAAGCTGCAGCGCCGAATTGATGGAGCGGCCGATCGATTCCATATTGTCTTCGACGCGCAGCAGGAAGCAGGAGACGAGTTCGCCGCGCTGCTTCTTGCCGGCATTGAGGAAGGTCGGCGTTGCCGGCTGGAAACGGCCGGTAATGATCTCTTCCATCAGATCGCGTGCCAGCTGTTCATTGCCTCTGGCAAGCGCCAGCGCCACCATGCAGATACGGTCCTCGTAGCGCTCGAGATAGCGCTTACCGTCGAAGGTCTTCAGCGTGTAGCTGGTGTAATATTTGAAGGCGCCGAGGAAGGTCGGGAACCGGAACTTCTTGGCATAGGCTTCGTCGAACAGATCGCGGACGAAATTGAAGGAATACTGATCGAGTACGTCCTGCTCGTAATAGCCTTCGGTCACCAGATAATCGAGCTTCTCCTTGAGATTATGGAAGAACACCGTGTTCTGGTTCACATGCTGCAGGAAATACTGCTTTGCCGCCATGCGATCCTTGTCGAGCTGGATCTTGCCCTCATCGTCATAGAGGTTCAGCATCGCGTTCAGCGCATGATAGTCCAGCGCTTCCACGGCCTTTAGCGGTTTTACACCCGCATCCCGCGTCAGGTTCGTTCCCGTGTCCAAAATCGTCCCATCCCGTCTTTGACATTGGCGACATCCTCGGCAGTTCCCAGAAGCTCGAACCTGTAGAGGTAGGGCACCCGGCACTTCTGCGAGATCACGTCGCCGGCAAGCCCGTAGGTCTCGCCGAAATTGCTGTTGCCCGCTGCAATCACGCCGCGGATATTGGAGCGGTTTTCCGCATCGTTGAGGAAGCGGATTACCTGCTTGGGCACGGCTCCCTTTACGATCCCTGGGCCGCCATCCCCGCAATAGGTGGGCGAGATCAGCACGTAGGGTTCGCGAATGTGGATGTCTTCAGCACTGAGGGGAATGCGCGCCGCGCGCAGTCCCAGCTTCTCGACGAAACGATGGGTATTCTCGGACCGGCTGGAATAGTAGACGATCAGGCCCATCGCTCTTCTCCAATTAGGAGAGCGCGCTGATCATGTCGGGACGGAAGCCCGCCCAGTGGTTCTCGCCGGCAACGACGACCGGAACCTGCATGTAGCCCATGCCGCGAACGCGATCGAGCGCGTCGGCATCCTCGGAAATATCGATGATCTGATAGTCGACGCCCAGACGGTCGAGGGCGCGATAGGTGGCGGTGCACTGAACGCAGGCAGGCTTGCTGTAAACGGTAACGCTCATCATGTTCCTCGTGATGTCAATGAATTTCGGACGCAGTACAGGGCACGGGCGCCTTGCGGCGTCCGGGGTAACGCTTGACGATGATCTTGCAGAGTCGGCGCTTAAACGCCTGAAATTATCCCTTGCAGGATTTGCGCGGGCGGCGGCCTTGACGTTCTCGACATAACTTCAACCCCGAAGTGCTCATGAGGACGTTCGGGGCAGCGTAACAGCACGGATGGATTCCGCTTTCATGCACGCGACTTTCCGGACACCCCGCCCGTGGACGTTTTATTCAAGGCAGGTCTCCTGGCTTACGGGTCGAAGCCCCTGCCCCAGCCTTCCCAAAGCCTCATGCCTCAGTGACCTGAAATCGGACAGTTGCTCGCCGCTTACAGTTGCGGGGGCAGCTCCGGCTTTGTCGCGCCGTCATGGCGAAACGCACCGTATTCCCGTCTTAGCCCCCGACCCTCACGAATCGAAGGAACCTTGAACACTAGATATAGTACGCGAATCCCGGTTTGCGTCAACGGATGGTTTGTACATCGCGCTACGGAATGTTTGAAATCGCTGCATTCCTGTGAAAAACGTGGTTAACGAATGGTTAAAGAAAACAGGCTGTGGAGGAGGCCTCAAAGGTGAAAGCCGGCATATAGCCGGCTCCCCCAGGAATCGACTAGGCGCTCATGCGCGGGTCGTTGCTGCGGCACCGCGCAACAATCGAGCAGCCGCCACCATGTTGACGAGCGCTGGGCGAACCTCCTCCCATTTACGCGTCTTCAGACCGCAATCGGCGTTGATCCAAAGCTGCCCATTCGTCAGGCGCTCGCGCGCCAACATCAGAAGTTCGGTCGTGGAACCACGATGCGGCAAGCATGCACTGCCGCATCCAATCGCAGGATGATATAGAGAAATCTTTATGTCTTCATCCGAAGAAGGCGAAGCGCATTCATCGTCACCAGCACGGTCGCGCCCGTATCCGCCAGGATCGCCGGCCACAGGCCGGTAATGCCGGCTATAGTGGTGACGAGAAACACTGCCTTCAGCCCGAGCGCGATGGTGATGTTCTGCATGATATTGCGCATCGTCCGCTTCGAAAGGTCGATCATGCGCGCCACGTCGCCGACACGTCCATGCAGCACCGCCGCATCCGCCGTTTCCAGCGCCACGTCGGTGCCGCCGCCCATGGCGATGCCGACATCGGCAGCAGCAAGCGCCGGCGCATCGTTGATGCCGTCACCGACCTTGGCGACGAAAAGCCCTTCCTTCTTCAATTCGCCGACGATGCGCTGCTTGTCCTGCGGCAGCAGCTCGCCGCGCCAGTCGATGCCGAGATCACCGGCAACGGCGGCTGCCGTGCGCTTGTTATCACCGGTCAGCATGATGGCCCGCACACCGGCCGCCTTCAGCGTCGCAAGGCCGCTCTTTGCGTCCTCGCGTGGCTCGTCGCGCATGGCGATCAGGCCGGCAGCGACGCCATCGATCAGCAGCACCGAAACACTTTTGCCCGCGCCATTCAGGATGGTAACCTGCTGATCCTGCTCCGCATTCAGCGCTCTACGCTCACGCGCAGCCGGCGGCGACAGGAGATCGAGCGTTTCGCCGCCCACCTTGCCCGTCACACCCTTGCCCGGCAGCGCCTCAAGTTCGAAAGCCGGCGGCATGGGTACACCATCGGCTTTCGCCCGGTTTAGGATCGCCAGCGCCAACGGATGGCTGGAAGCTTGCTCCAGGACCGCGGCGCGTGACAGCACCTGCGTCTCAGAGCGTCCAAAGGCAATGATATCGGTCACCTGCGGCTTGCCAACGGTCAGCGTACCCGTCTTGTCGAAGGCAACGGCCGTCACCTTGCCAAGCGATTCCAGAACTGCGCCGCCCTTCATCAGCAACCCGCGGCGCGCACCCGCCGAAAGAGAAGCGGCAATCGCAGCCGGCGTGGAAATGACGAGCGCGCAAGGGCAACCGATCAGCAGGATCGCAAGGCCCTTGTAGATCCATTCGCCCCAAGCCGCGCCCGTCAGCAGCGGCGGCAGGATCGCCACCAGAACCGCCACGACGACAACACCCGGCGTGTAATAGCGCGAAAAGCGGTCGATGAAGCGCTCCGTCGGCGCCTTGGATTCCTGCGCCTCCTCCACCAGCTTGACGACGCGGGCAATCGTATTGTCCTCGGCAGCGGCCGTCACACGAATGCGCACTGCGGCATCGCCATTCACCGTGCCAGCGAAGACGGTCTCGCCGGTTCCCTTGCGCACCGGCGTGCTTTCGCCGGTCACCGGCGCTTCGTCGATGGCGCTCTCACCAGACAGGATCGTACCGTCGGCGGAAATCCGATCGCCCGGCCGTACGAGAATGACTGAGCCGACGGTAAGCGTTTCCGCCGGCACTTCCTTCACCTCACCGCCCGTTTCGAGCAACGCATTCTTCGGCACCAGCGTCGTCAGCGACTGGATGCTGGCGCGCGCCTTTCCGGCGGCAACGCCTTCGAACAGCTCACCGACAAGGAACAGGAAGACGACCGTCGCCGCTTCTTCGCCGGCATTGATGATGACGGCACCGACGGCGGCGATTGTCATCAGCATTTCGATCGAAAAGGGAATGCCGGCAAGCGCGGCCATGACGGCGCGCCGCGCGATCGGAACCAGCCCGACCAGCATGGCGGCAATGAAGGCATAGGAAGCGATCGCCGGCACCAGATGGCCGATCACATAGGCGATAACGAGCGCCAGGCCGGAGAAGATCGTCAGCCGGCCCTTCTTGCTCTGCCACCAGGGGCCGGTCATCGGTCGATGATCATGACCGTGCAGCCCCTGGACTTCCTCCACACCATGCGAATGGGCGTGACCGGAATGATCGTGGTCATGATGTTCATGCCCGCCATGATCGTGGTGCTCATGGTCATGGTCGTGCCCATGATCGTGATCATGATGCGCGTGATCGTGGCCGCCCTTCTGTTCCTGAGCGGGCGCCTTGCCCGTGAGCGGAGCGACGGAATAGCCGAGGCCGGTCACCTTCCTCTCTATCGCCTTGAGATCGCTGCTGCCATTGTGGCGCACCGTCATCGTGCCGGCCGTCACCGAAACCGTGACATCCTCGACCCCGTCCATACGCCTGATGGCCGTATCGATCTTCGTTGCGCAGGCGGCGCAATCCATACCGCCGACCCTGTACCGTGCCTGTGCTGCTTCGCTCACGATCTAAATCCTTGCTTGTAGGCAGCGTCCTTCCTACATCCTCTAGCGACTAGAGGTGCAAGAGGAAAATCATGAAAAAGATCACCATCGGTGAAGCCGCGCGTCACAGCGGCGTCAAAGTGCCGACGATCCGCTATTATGAGAGCATCGGCCTGCTTTCCGAACCCAGCCGCAGCGAGGGCAACCAGCGTTCCTACGAGCCCGCTGACCTCAATCGCCTCGCCTTCATCCGCCACGCTCGCGAACTCGGCTTCGAGATCGAAGCGATCCGCACGCTGCTGCACCTGCAGGATGACCCACACCAGCCCTGCGCCTCCGCCGATGCCATCGCCAAGGCACGTCTCATCGAGGTCGAGCAACGTATCCGCAGTCTGAATGCGCTGAAGGCGGAACTGGAGCAGATGGTCGAGAGCTGCTGCCACGGCCGCGTCGATCAATGCCGGGTCATCGAAGTGCTCGCCGACCACGGCAAGTGCGTGCATCCGCATCACTGAGACTTGCGCTGGACGTTTACCCGCTTCAAGAAGACGCAATGGAACAGAAGACAATTGCGATCATCGGCGGCGGTCCCGCAGGTTTGTCAGCCGCCGAAGTGTTGTCGGAAAGCGGCTACGCCATCGCCGTCTACGACGCGATGCCGACTTTCGCCCGCAAGTTCCTGCTCGCCGGCAAGTCGGGCCTCAACATCACCCATTCGGAGGACTACGACCGTTTCGCCACCCGCTTTGGCGATGCCAATGTCAGTCTTCGTTCCACCCTTGATGCCTTCACCCCGGCCGATATCCGCACCTGGGCAACTGAGCTCGGCACCGAAACCTTCGTCGGTTCCTCCGGCCGCGTCTTTCCCAATGTCATGAAGGCGTCACCACTTCTGCGCGCCTGGCTCGGCAGGCTGGAAGATCGCGGCGTAAGCTTCTTCACCCGCCATCGCTGGGTCGGCTTTGCCGAAGGTGGACACAGTTTCGAAACGCCAAACGGACGCAAGACTATTTCCTGCGATGCCACGCTGCTTGCGCTCGGCGGCGCAAGCTACCCCCGTCTCGGCTCAGATGCGGCCTGGGTGCCGCTGCTTGCCGGACGCGGCATCGCCATCGCTTCATTCCAGCCCGCCAATTGCGGCTTCGATGTTGCCTGGAGCGAATTTTTCCGCGAGCGTTTTGCCGGCGAACCGCTGAAATCCGTCACAGCAACGTCCTCCGCAGGTACGTTTTCCGGTGAATTCGTGATTACCAAACACGGCATCGAGGGCAGCCTTGTCTATGCGCATGCCGCCGCCCTGCGGGATCGTCTGCTTGAAGGCAAGGCGTCACTGACGCTAGACCTCGTCCCCGGCCGCACGCTCGAACGCCTGTGCCGCGACCTTGCCCGACAGGATACGAAATCGAGCTTCTCCAACCGCCTACGCAAAGGCGCCGGGATCGACGGCGTGAAAGCCGCGCTCCTGCGCGAACTGACGCCGGAAGCCGATCGCAACGATCCGCAGAAGCTCGCCGCCGCCATCAAGGCCCTGCCGGTTCCACTTCTGCGCCCGCGTCCGATCGCCGAGGCCATCTCGTCTGCCGGCGGCATCGCCTGGAGCCAAATCGACGAGGCCTACATGCTGAAACAGCTCCCCGGCGTCTTTGCAGCCGGGGAGATGCTGGACTGGGAAGCGCCGACAGGTGGTTATTTGCTGACAGCCTGTTTCGCCACGGGCCGCGCCGCGGCGAGAGGCATCGGACACTGGCTCAGCCGAAGGTGAAGGTTTGCACGCCGGATTGAACCACAAGGGCATACTGTCTCAGAAATGCGACACTCGCCATCCGGCAAATTCGATCCATACAATCCGCGGTCATGCCGGCTTGATTGCAAAGCCGCCATATTTACATCAGAATATACGTGAGTTCCGTGGGAGGAGCCTTCATGCACGAACAATCCGCACATGCGGAGCATGTCTATACGTGCGCCCAGCAAAACTCTGCTGCGGCCAGCTCGCCGATCGTGGCTTCATGGCGCCGCTGCATGACCATGTATCAGCTGGCGCCGGAGGAAAAACGTGCGCCCCTGCGCCTGACAGAACAGGAGTTTCGCCTTGCGCGGCAACAATCCGAGCAGTTGATCGCCGATGCCCGTGACGAACTCGACCGTCTCTTTGCGACGGTAGGCAAGGCCGGCTGCTGCCTGCTTTTGACCGATCGCAACGGCATTGCGCTGGAACGCCGCGGCGCCGCCGGCAATGACAAGGAATTCCACGATGTGGGCCTTTGGACCGGCTCCATCTGGACCGAGGCCAGCATCGGCACCAACGGCATCGGCACGGCTCTTGCCGATGAACGTGCCGTCGCCGTTTTCCGCGACCAGCATTTCTACTGCTCCAATATCAAGCTGAGCTGCACCACAGCCCCGATCCGCGATCATCGCGGCCTGCTTGCCGCCGCGCTCGACATTTCCACCTGCCGTGACGACGTCAATGAAATGACGCTCACCATCCTGTCGCAGGCCGTGCGAGATGCGGCCATGCGTATCGAACTCAATCTGTTCCGGTCCGCTTTTGCCGGCGCCCGTTTCGTCATGGTCCCGGCCGGCGCCAATTCCGCCAATGCGCTGCTCGCCGTCGACCGGCATGACCTCGTTCTCGGTGCCACACGCGCCGCCCGCCTTGCCCTCAAGCTCGACGACAGGCATATCGCCGCCGGCATTCCGGCCTCCGACGCGCTGCACGAAGGTCGCGTTTCGCAGGAGGAAGAAATGGCAGAGGCGGAAAAAGCCGCTCTCCTGCGGGCGCTGTCGCGTACCCATGGCAACGTCTCTCAGGCCGCCACAGCCCTTGGCATCAGCCGCGCAACACTGCACCGGAAGATGAAGAAGCTCGACCTGCACTGAGACAGGGCGAAAGGTGCAATCACAATGTCGTGGCGGTGCCGGAACCTGTCGCAACTCTGCGACACTGTGCACTGCGGTATTGGCGAGCTCCCCTGTTCCCCCAGGCAAAAGCGACACAGATTCCTTCCACTGGTTCGTTCCCGAACCTGTTCATCAAGGGAGGATGACATGCTTCATCAGAAAATCGTCGAGTCGCCGTTCAAGCTCAAATACGGCAACTACATCGGCGGCGAGTGGCGCGAGCCGATCGGCGGCAAATATTTCGACAACGTCACGCCCGTCACCGGCGGCAAGCTCTGCGAAATCCCGCGCTCAGATGAAAAGGACATCAATGCCGCGCTCGATGCCGCCCATGCCGCGAAGGAAAAATGGGGCCGCACCTCCACCACCGAGCGCTCCAACATCCTCATGAAGATCGCCCAGCGCATGGAAGACAAGCTGGAGCTTCTGGCCCAGGCCGAAACCTGGGACAACGGCAAGCCGATCCGCGAAACCATGGCGGCCGACATCCCGCTCGCCATCGACCACTTCCGCTATTTCGCCTCCTGCATCCGCGCCCAGGAAGGCACGATCGGTGAAATCGACCATGACACGGTCGCCTACCACTTCCATGAACCGCTTGGCGTCGTCGGCCAGATCATTCCCTGGAATTTTCCGATCCTGATGGCGACCTGGAAGCTGGCGCCGGCTCTCGCCGCCGGCAACTGCGTCGTCATCAAGCCGGCAGAACAGACACCCGCCTCCCTGCTTCTCTGGGCAGAAATCGTCGGCGATCTGTTGCCGGCCGGTGTGCTCAACATCGTCAACGGCTTCGGCCTCGAAGCCGGCAAGCCGCTCGCCTCCAGCCCGCGCATCGCCAAGATCGCGTTTACCGGTGAGACGACGACAGGCCGCCTGATCATGCAGTATGCCAGCCAGAACCTCATTCCGGTGACGCTGGAGCTCGGCGGCAAGTCGCCCAACATCTTCTTTGCCGATGTGGCGGCCGAAGACGACGATTTCTTCGACAAGGCACTCGAAGGTTTCGCCATGTTCGCGCTGAACCAGGGCGAAGTCTGCACCTGCCCGAGCCGCGCCCTCATCCAGGAATCGATCTATGACCGCTTCATGGAACGGGCCGTCAAGCGCGTCGAAGCCATCAAGCAGGGCAACCCGCTCGACCCGGCAACGATGATTGGCGCTCAGGCCTCCACCGAGCAGATGGAAAAGATCCTCGCTTACCTCGATATCGGCAAGCAGGAAGGTGCTCAGGTATTGGCAGGCGGCTCGCGCAACGATCTCGGCGGCGAACTTTCGGAGGGCTATTACATCAAGCCGACCATCTTCAAGGGCCACAACAAGATGCGTGTCTTCCAGGAAGAAATTTTCGGCCCGGTCGTCTCGGTCACCACTTTCAAGGATGACAAGGAGGCGCTCGAGATCGCCAATGATACGCTCTACGGCCTCGGCGCCGGTGTCTGGACTCGCGATGCCAACCGCGCCTATCGCTTCGGCCGGGAAATCCAGGCCGGCCGCGTCTGGACCAATTGCTATCACGCCTATCCGGCCCATGCGGCCTTCGGCGGCTACAAGCAGTCCGGCATCGGTCGCGAAACGCACAAGATGATGCTCGACCATTACCAGCAAACCAAGAACATGCTGGTCAGCTACAGCCCGAAGAAGCTCGGCTTCTTCTGAGAAGCAGTCGCTTGTGCTAATATCGCGCCTCCTCCCTTCACGGGGAGGAGGCATTGTCTTGGAGGAGGCAATCATGGAACAGACGGTCAATGGCGAAGCGCGCGTGCTCGCCACCGATGTGGCGCTCGACCTCATCAGGGAAATCCAGAGGGATTATCCCAAAATCCTCTTCCACCAGTCCGGCGGCTGCTGCGACGGCTCTTCGCCCATGTGCTATCCCGCGGATGATTTCATCATCGGCGATCAGGATGTGAAGCTCGGTGAAATCGGCGGCGTACCCGTTTACATCAGTGCCAGCCAGTTCGAGGCCTGGAAACACACGCAGCTCATCATCGATGTCGTGCCCGGCCGCGGCGGCATGTTTTCACTCGATAATGGCCGCGAAAAGCGCTTCCTCACCCGCTCCCGCATGTTCGCCGGCGGCGAGGCCTGCGCCATTCCAGAGGTCAGGGCACGCGAGACGACCTGATCGGGCTTTCCTGTAGTATTCCCATATTACCCGCGGCCCGCGATCCTTTGTTAAAGTCCATCTGTTGGTTTTTACGGGAGGAAGACATGCCAGCAAGCAAGATCCTGATGATCACAGGCGATTTCACTGAAGATTACGAAACCATGGTGCCGTTCCAGACGCTGCTTGCCTGCGGCTATACGGTCCATGCCGTCTGCCCCGGCAAGACCGCCGGCCAGACGGTCGCCACCGCCATCCATGATTTCGAAGGCGACCAGACCTATTCCGAAAAGCGCGGCCATAACTTCGCGCTGAATGCCACCTTCGAAAGCGTGCGCGCCGAAGATTACGATGCGCTCGTCATTCCCGGCGGCCGCGCGCCGGAATATCTCCGCCTCAACCCCGATGTCATCAAGGCTGTCAGGCATTTCTTCGATGCCAATAAGCCGGTTGCCGCGATCTGCCACGGCGCCCAGCTTCTGGCCGCTGCCGGCGTACTCAAGGGCCGCACCTGCTCGGCCTATCCCGCCTGCCGTCCGGAAGTCGAGCTTGCCGGCGGCACGTATGCCGATATTGCGATCAGCGATGCCATTTCCGATGGCAATCTCGTCACCGCACCGGCCTGGCCGGCCCATCCCTCGTGGCTGCGCCAGTTCATGACGGTGCTCGATGCGGCAGCGACCCTGGAGACCAACGCCGCCTGAGCGAGCTAGAGCGCCGTGCGTCCGTTCGGACGCACAAAGGACGCTAACTCTTTGAATCGACGCATCAGGCTTTCCAAAAATCGATTACGATTTTCGGACCGATGCTGTAGCGGGAGTAACGTGTGATGTGTGAACTGTTCATCAAGGCCGATGCGCGGCTCTGGGAAAGCACCACCCGGTCGCTGCGCATCGATGGCATGGTCACCAGCGTGCGGCTGGAGAATTTCTTCTGGTCGAAACTGGAAGAAATTGCCACCCGCGACAGCATGAACGTGGTCCAGCTCATCACCAGGCTGCACCACGAGTCGATCGATGCCGGCCATGACCTCGGCAACTTCACTTCGTTCCTCCGCGTCTGCTGCGCCCGTTACCTGGATCTCCAGCTTGCCGGCGACATACCCGCCGATCTGTCGAGGCCGATCGCCGGCCTCGACGCCCCGGAAATTCTGGGGCGGGAGAAACGGAAGTACCATTGAATTCGCCCGAAACCTGAGCGACGATTTTTAGATAGGCGGAATGCCCCTCTGCGTGAGACAATCGCTCCGAGCCGCCGCCAAACCGCACCGTTCGGTTTGCCCGGCGGCGGGGAAAGCGGAGGGGAAGATGGCAGCGATCACGATCGTGATGCTACGGTATTGCGTGGCTGGCGGTGGTTTCAATGACTGACGGCTCCGCATTGCATACCATCGGTATAGCAGGCATCGTGCGTGAGGAATGGTTCTTTGGCGTCAGTGTCGCAACCAGCCTGGCTTTCCTTGTCTTCTCCGGGCCAATCTTCGCGCAGCTTTCCGAGCCACTCTGGTTCATCGTCATTTTTTTCTGGCTTTTTGCTGTTGTGTTGGGTTCCGCCCTATCGGTCGTTCGTCATGCCGATCATCTGGCGGAACAGCTTCAGGAGCCCTACGGAACCCTCATCCTGACCCTTGCGATTACCTCGATCGAAGTGATGGCGATCTCGGCTGTCATGCTGCATGGAGAGAACAATCCGACGCTGGCACGTGACACGCTGTTTGCCGTCGTCATGATCATTCTGAACGGCATGGTGGGATTGTCGCTGCTCCTTGGAGCGTGGCGGCGGGAAGATCAGCAACACAACCTGCACGGCGCCAATGCCTATCTCGGCGTCATCGTGCCACTGGCCACCCTCAGCCTCGTCATGCCCACGTTTCTGGCCGGCCCGGATGGCCCGCACCCCTCGGCACCCAGGCAGATGTTTCTCGGCATAGTCTCGATTGGCCTCTACGGTGTATTTCTGCTCCTCCAGGCCGGCCGTCATCATCGCTACTTCGCCGATGACGGCAACCATCATGAGCAGCACATCGTCAGCATGCGGCGCCACCGGTCCGTCTGGCATCATGCGGTACTGCTGCTCGCTTATATGGTGCCGGTCGTCTTCCTGGTCGAACAGCTTGCCCGGCCGATCGACTACGTGATCGAAACCCTTCAAGCACCGGCAGCATTCGGGGGGGTGGTCATGGCGGTACTCGTCGCAACACCAGAGGCGATAAGCGCCGTGCGCGCCTCTGTCGCCAACCACCTGCAGCGAGCCATCAACATTTTCCTCGGCTCGGTTCTGTCGACGATCGGCCTCACCGTGCCGGCCATGCTGGCAATCAGCCACCTCTACGGACACCCCGTCACGCTGGGGCTTCAAGGCCCGGATCTTGTCATGTTCGTGCTGACGCTCGCCGTCAGCATCATCACCTTTTCGAGTGGGCGCACCAATCTCATGCAGGGCGCAGTTCACCTGATGCTGTTCGTGTCTTACGTGCTGCTCATTACTCAGCAGTGAATAGAAAATATCCAGGCTGAGCCATGATGGAATTGCGGAGTCATCAATCGTTTAGACGCAGCTAAATTGCATGCCATAAGCTATTGCAATTTCGGACGATCCCGCGACATAGTACCGCATGCCTGAAACACTTGGCGACTGGTGGGGTCGTCACCAAGGCACGCATGAAGACCGGGACACAAAGATCATCGGGGCAGCAGGAATGCGTGAGGGATTGCATCGGGGCCTGCAGATTTCTGTGACACTCATCGGCATGACGGCGCTCGCTGCCTGCGATGGAAGCAGCAATACCTACGTCCCGCCTCCGCCGCCGGCGGTCCGTGTTGCGCAACCAGTCCAGGAGGCCGTCACCCTCTATTTCGAACTCACGGGCAATACTGCGCCGCTGAACTCGGTCGATATCGAAGCGCGCGTCCAGGGTTACCTTCAATCGATCGATTATCAGGATGGCACGACGGTAACGAAGGGCACCAAGCTCTTCGGGATCGAGCGCGACACCTATCAGGCCCAGCTTGATCAGGCCAAGGCATCCCTCGCATCGCAACAGGCATCCCAGGTTGGCGCCAAGCAGGAGTACGATCGTCAGCTCAATCTGATGAAGCAGCAGGTCACGACGCAGACAGCCGTCGACAGCGCCAAGGCGACGCTCGACGAGGCCAATGCGCAGATCCTCAACGCGCAGGCCAATGTCGAACTTGCAACGATCAATCTCGGCTATACCGAAGTGATTGCCCCCTTCGATGGCACGGTGACCAACCACCTAGTCGATATCGGCACGCTCGTCGGCGTCTCAGGCCCCACCAAGCTCGCCAGCATCGTCCAGGCGGACCCGATCTATGCCTATTTCAACGTCAGCGAAACCCAGGTGCTGCTGATCAAGGATATGTTGAGAAAGCAGGGACGCACCTTCAAGCAGACGGATCTGCCGAGCATCCCAGCCGAACTCGGCCTGCAATCCGAAGAAGGCTATCCCCACAAGGGGCATCTTGACTACGTCTCGCCGCAACTCGATGCATCGACCGGCACGCTTCAGGTCCGGGCTCTGTTCGATAATAAAGACAAGGTCATGCTGCCTGGCTTCTTCGTGCGCATTCGCGTACCGATCCGCCAGGATCAGAAGGCGCTGCTCGTACGTGACGACGCGATCGCGACCAACCAGCTCGGCAGCTACCTGCTCGTTCTCGGCAAGGATGACACCGTCGAGCAGAAACAGGTGAGGACCGGCCAGCGCGAAGGCGTCCTCCGCGTCATCGAATCCGGCCTCGGTCCGGCGGACTGGGTCGTCGTCCAAGGCATCCAGCAGGCAATCCCCGGAAGCAAGGTCGCACCGGAGAAAATCGATATGAAAACGCAGCCGACAGAAGCCGGCGCCGATGCAAAGGCCACAACGACGACGCAGTAAAATCCGCCATCCGCTTCATCTGAAGGTCCAAGGACAACAGCATGATCTCGCGCTTCTTCATCGAAAGGCCGGTGCTAGCCAATGTTCTGGCATTGGTCTTTGTTCTCATCGGCGCGGTGGCTCTTTTCCAGTTGCCAGTGGCGCAATATCCTGATGTCGTCCCGCCGACAGTGCAGGTGACGACCCGCTTTCCGGGCGCCAGCGCGAAGACGCTCGTCGATACGGTCGCTCTGCCGATCGAGCAGCAGGTCAACGGCGTACAGGACATGCTCTACATGCAGTCCACCAGCGCAAGCGACGGCACCTACTCACTGACCGTGACCTTCGCCATAGGCACAGATCCCGATCAGGCACAGGTCCTGGTGCAAAACCGTGTCGCGATCGCCATGTCGTCGCTTCCGCAGTCGGTGCAGGTTCAAGGCGTCAGCACCCAGAAGAAATCGACAGCAATCCTCGGCTTTGTCACTCTGACCTCGCCCGACAGCCGCTATGATAGCCTGTTCCTTTCCAACTACGCCGTCATCAATCTGCAGAACGAACTTGCCCGCCTGCCCGGCGTCGGCAACGTCACGGTCTTCGGCGCCGGCCAATATGCCATGCGCATCTGGATGGATCCGAACCTGCTGCAGGCCCGCGGGCTGACACCACAGGATATCGTCAATGTCGTGCAGCAGCAGAGCCAGGAGGTCACGGCAGGCCAGATCGGTATTCCGCCGGTGCCCCAAGGGCAGACATTTCAGTACACCCTGAACATCAATGGCCGGCTGAACGATGCTGTCGACTACGAAAACATCATCGTCAAGGTCGATGGCGCGGATGGCGGCCGGGTAACGCGCATCCGCGATATTGGCCGGGTCGAACTGGGTGCGCAGACCTATAGCCAGACCTTCATGCAGAATGGCCGACCGGCTGCGGGCATTGGTATCTCCCAATTGCCGGAAGCAAATGCCATCGCTGTGGCCCAGGCAGTCGAGGTGAAGATGGCGGAACTGGCCAAGGCCTTCCCGCCAGGCCTTGAATATCATCTCCCCTTCGACACCACAAAATTCGTCAAGGCCTCGATCAACGAAGTCTATGTCACTCTGATCGAGGCAGGCGTTCTCGTTCTCATCGTCATTCTGCTGTTTCTGCAGGACTGGCGAGCCATGCTCGTGCCGGCGACGACTGTTCCTGTCACCATCATCGGTGCCTTTGCCGCGATGGCGGCCATGGGCTTCACCGTCAACCTCTCCACGCTGTTTGCAATCGTCCTCGCCATCGGCATCGTCGTCGATGACGCCATCGTCATTGTCGAAGGTGTCGCGAGACATATCGAGGCAGGCATGTCCGGCAGGCAGGCAGCCGAAAAGGCGATGGAAGAACTGCTCGGCCCCGTCATCGGTATCACCCTGGTGCTGATGGCCGTTTTCATTCCAGCCGCCTTCCTGCCGGGGCTGACGGGCCAGCTTTACCGCCAGTTTGCTCTCGTGATTGCCGCCACGGCGCTAATCAGCGCCATCAACGCCGTGACACTGAAACCGACGCAATGCGCCCTCTGGCTGCGCGCGCCGGTACCACCCGAGAAGCGCAACTTCGTCTATCGCGGCTTCAACCGGATCTACGACTGGGGTGAACGCGGATACGTCCGGCTGATCGGCTCGATGACGCGCCACGCCACGGTCATGGTTATTCTGGCGCTGGCGCTGATGGGCGTCGCTGTCTGGGGGCTCACACGCGTGCCGACGGCGTTCCTGCCCATCGAGGACCAGGGCTACGTGCTGATCGGCGCGCAACTGCCCGATGGTGCCTCCAAGGAGCGCACCGACGCTGTCATGGCGGAGGTCGGCAAGATCGCCCAGGCGACACCGGGCGTCGATCAGGTCCTGACGATCAGCGGCATATCCGTTCTCGACAACAATGCCAGCCTGCAGAACGCCGGCGTTGCTTATGTCGTGCTGAAGGACTGGGACGAACGCCTCAAGGAAAAGGGGCAGGATCTTCTGTCCATCTACCAGCATCTCAATGGTGCACTGCAAAGCGTACTGGTCGCAAAAACCCTGGTCATCGTGCCACCTCCCATTCAGGGCGTCGGCAATGCCAGCGGCTTCACGATGCAAGTAGAGCTCAAGAATGGTGTTTCCGACTATGCACTGTTGCAGTCCCTTACCGATACGATTGTGAAAAATGGCGAAGCCCAGTCATCGTTGCAAAGGCTGAGCACGTCATTCCGCTCGAATGTACCGCAGTTCGAGATAGTGGTCGACCGTATCAAGGCCGAGACATTGGGCGTCACAGTCGGACAGGTTTTCTCCGCGCTGTCGGGCTACGTGGGATCGAGCTACGTGACACAGTTCAACAAGTTTGGCCGCACGTTCCAGGTCTATGCCCAGGCATCTCCGGAATTCCGCGTCAGCCCTGACGATATCCGCAATCTGGAGGTCAAAGCCGGGGATGGCACGATGGTGCCGCTCGGAACCGTTGTCGATATCAAGCCGATGCAAGGCCCCTCACTGATCAGCCTCTACAACCTCTACCCGTCAGCAACCATCGTCGGCGGACCTGCCGCCGGCTTCAGCTCCGGCCAGGCGCTCGACGTCATGGAGCAGATCGCCGACCAGACCTTGCCAACAGGAACCGGCTATGAGTGGACGGCGCTCTCCTACCAGGAAAAGGCGGTCGGAGGACAGATCTACTATATCTTTGCGCTTGGCATGCTGCTCGTCTACTTCGTGCTCGCGGGTCAATATGAAAGCTGGATCCTGCCGCTTGCTGTGCTTCTGGCCGTCCCGCTTGCCCTGCTCGGCACCGTCGGCGCGTTGATGGCGGCGGGCGTCGCCAACAACCTCTACACCCAGATCGGCCTGATCCTTTTGATCGCTCTGGCATCGAAGAATGCCATTCTCATCGTCGAATACGCCCGTGAAAAGCGAGAGGAAGGCATGGAGATCCTGGAAGCGGCCGTCGAGGCTGCCCGCCTGCGCTTCCGACCGATCCTCATGACATCCTTCGCCTTCATTCTCGGCGTCCTGCCGCTTGTCCTTGCGACGGGGGCCGGCGCATCCGCCCGCAAGTCGATCGGCATATCGGTCTTCAGCGGCATGATCGCATCGACCTGCCTTGCCGTGTTGTTCGTTCCTTCCTTCTACGTCGTGCTGCAGCGCTTTGAAGAGTTCAGAAGGCGCCGCGGCAAAGCTCCTGCAGTGACCGATGCGGAAATGACGGCACAATAGGCTGGCAAACGGCCTATTGCACGATTACCTGCACATAAACCCCGCCGCTCTTGGCATAGTAGAGGCCGCCGCAGCGATAATAATAGCCGCCATAATAAGGGCCATAAATGCAGCCTGGAGGCAGCACGGCGATCGTCGTCGCCGTGCGCCGGACGACCCGGCGTGTGGTGCGACGCGCCACCCCCGCATAGGAGAGCGGCGTCAAGGGACGGCCGATGACCGCCTCCGCCGGCGTGGCAAAGCCGATCGACAGCGGTAGTGAACGTTCCCCTTCCAGGCGAAAATCGGTAAAGGTCATTACGCTGGCAAGGCAGAGGGCGAAAAAAAGCCTGCTGCGGGTCATTGCATATCTCCTGTAACGGCGGGCGCCGGAAGCTCATCGATAGATTGGAGTTCACTCAGATCCACGGTCTTCGCATTGGCCGGGATCTCGATATTGTAAGAGGTGGCGGCAACATCCGCCCCGCTTTTGAAGTCGCTGATCTCAAGCGTATATTGCGGCGCCTGGACGACGTGTTTGCTGGTGATCACATAGCGCCGCGGTACCGGCTGCGAACCCGTCTGTATCCAGATCTGCCAGTCGAGTTCCGGTGTACGGAAAGTCAGATATTCGCATTCCACACCGTCGACGAAGGCGCTCGAGATGTGCTTGGCCTCGGTTACGTCGGACATCAAGATGTCATAGACGCGAGACGAGAGCAGATCGGCGCCTGGCGCTTCCACGCCGGCATCGGCGAGCCTGTCGATCAGATCATCGAGCGAGCCTTTGCCCTCGATCTTCGCATAGGCATCGAGGTTCTTGCCATGCACTGTCAGCGTCGAACCGTCGAAGCTGACATCGATATCGGCAAAGCCTCCGGTCCGCGTGACACGCAGTTTGTCGGGCCGGGTGATATTGGCTGTACCCGAACTGACAAATTGCAGCTTCTCGAAATCCGGGGTTACAGCTTCGAGCGATGACTGGTAGTTGAAGGAGATGGTCTTCTGCGCCACTAGAAAATCGGACATGGCATTCAGAAGATCTTTTGCATCATCCGCCCATGCATGGGTTGGTAGTACAAGGCCGCCAGCAACAGCGGAATAGCTCAGTATTCGTTTCAATCGCGATAGATGAGAGGTCGATGACATAGCAATTGCCTTTCACTTGTGTCGTCATTGAATTCATCGAATACAGGGATTTCGGATCGTGCTGCGACAACAGCGGAATGGCGGTGTGGGTTCACTGGGAATGCCTGAGGGTTCAGGCATTCCCAGTGAACCCAGGCGAATTGGAAGGCCGCTACAATCCCGAGGTCAGCACCTTATGACAGGCTGGTGATATGCGCTGCAGATTGTCCCGCAGGCACGAGATGACCCGCCCGCCGCCGATCGGCACCATTCGGCAAAAGGCTCGGAAATCCGGTCCGCAGGTCTCGCGCACGATCATCATTTCCTCGCGCGGAGAGAAGACGGGCATGGCGGCCGGCCGGGTCGCCGGCGGTGCGGTAGCCGTGGCAGCTCCTGCACCGGTTGCTGGCGCACCTGCTGCACCGATGGCCGCGACCGCCTGCTGACAGGGAGCCGACAGACCGGCACTATGCTGCTGCAGACAGGCGAGCGCCGCCGCACCGCCTGGGGCCACACCGGAGCATTGCGCCATGAAATCGGAGCGGCAGGCTGATTTGACTGCATCGCGCTGCGCCTCGGTCGGCTGAGCGCCGGTTGCCGGGGCAGGCGGCGTCGCACCTGTTGTAACAGGCGCCGTTTGAACTGGCTCTGCGGATGTCGATTTGGGTTTGGCCGTTATAGCCGAGACAGCCTCGCGGCAGGCGGCGGAAAGTGTGGAATCATGTTGCTGCAGGCAGTTCAGCGCCTCCATGCCTCCCGGCTGCACGCCAGAGCATTGTGCGATGAAATCGGATCGGCAGGCTGATCTGACCGCGCTTTTCTGCTCGTCGGTGGGCGCCTGCGCGATAGCGATCCCGGCGAAAAGACTGGCCGCACAGACGACGCTGAGCACCGATAATCCGAAGATCAAACGGCGCCTCCCGCGCCGCGCCGCTCTTCGAGAAGATGCACATTCTCGCATTGTTCCCCTCCCTGGAAAGCTTATCGATTTACGGCATGAAAACAAATACCTTAGCTGAATGAGACAGCAGGACCTCGAAAGGTCGATGAAGGTCGCCAAACGGAAATCGTGGAACGTCCACTTGCCTTTAAATTTAGCACATTCGAATTTTATAGACTAGGCTCGAATATTCGGACAAGGATTAACGCACTATGCTTATGGATTAGCCGCGGGATGCATTCCGCGCTGCTGGCAGGCGATAATAACATCAGCTATCTATGCTTTATACCAGCTTGGCTCTGTTTGAAGTAACCTCCAGCTCATTGGAAACGCCGACAGAATCTCATGGCCCATTGCTGCCTCAAACACCCGAAAACTTGGCAAAAGCGGAGGTGCGCCTCGACCGGGTGCTAAATCGTCGTCCCGATACCAACAAAGAAGCCCGCTTTTGGCGGACCTGTTTTTGGCCTCTATTGCGGGCTTTGCATATACACTGGCGAAGATACGCACGCGCGACTGGCGGCCACTTCCCCGGCCGAACAGGATGAAACTTCTATCGTGACCACCGTGCTATCAGTTGGTCTGTATTTGCCAGCACTTTGCGGACTGCGTTGCGCGCCATGTTCGATCGCTGCAGTCGGATGCTTTTCTCAATATTTTCATGAAGTTTCAGCACATATAGCAAGTCGTCCTCTTCGCGCGTGACATGGGCGAAGAGATGGTTCAGCGCCGATTCGATCAATACGCCGAGCGGCACCAGCAGATCATTTCCAGAGGCGCGCAAGATCGCGATATGAAATCGCGTATCAGCTTCCGTTCGCTGCTGGAGTGATGTCGCCTGACCCATGTCATGCAAGGCCTGACTGATCGCATTCATTTGCTCCTCAGTTCGGCGCTCCGCAGCAAGCGCAGTCGCTTCCGGCTCGATCATATGCCTGAGTTCTTGCACGGTCCTCAGAAAGGCTTCGCGATCGGGCGACGCGGCATACCAGCCCAATACATCTCGATCCAGCAGGTTCCAACGTTCCCTAGGTTCGACCCAACTGCCGATTTTCGGGCGGGAAGAAAGCAGGCCCTTGGCCATCAGCATCTTGATTGCTTCGCGCACCGCCGACCGACTGACGTCAAAGACTTGCGACCATTTTGCCTCGTTTGGCAGGATCGTGCCGGGCGGATAGTCACCGCGCACGATCCGGAGGCCGATCTCGCCTGCCAAAGATACATGAACACTCGCCCCAGTCATACGGGGAGCATTTGGGCGCCTTGTAGTGGCTGAACGGTCCGCCGTCGCCACCTCGACCAGAGTCGTCGGCTTCCCCGATTTCTTGTCAGGCATCTATTTCTACTGCCTCAGCATTCCTTCGACTGTCTGCACGTATTATCAAAACAATCGTAATAACGAGGAAGTCGCCTGCGATTGAATCCGGCACAAAGCGCGGAATTCAGGGCGCGTCAAGCCCTGCAGATCTTTCGATCCATCTCGTGGAGGCAGCCGGCGCACCCTTGTACCGGGTGCGCCAAACCGCGAGCGCTACTTTTGAATGCAGGTATCGACTGTGTCCTTCGTGCACTCATCGAGCCCGGTGAAGACCGGATCTTCAACTGCCTTGCCGGCAATCAGATCCATCATCACGGAAGGCGCCTTGTAACCCATCTCGAACGGCCGTTGGCCGACGAGCGCAGTCACCAGGCCTTCCCTCGCAATGGCAACCTCATCGCCGATCGTGTCTGCCGCACCGATGACGAACTCGTTGCTGGCAATCTTCTCAGCCATCGGCTTGAACAGATCGCGATAGGGTTGCGGTGCGCCGAACAGGGGCCAGCCGCCCATGATACCGAATGCGTCAAGGTCGGGATTGGCCGCGAGAATATCGGTCATTGCCTGCACGCCTTTGGCACCGTCATCATTGGTAAAGACCGGGCAGCCGGCGACTTCCGTCCAGCCACCCTCGCCTTTCAATTCCGTAAGACCCTTCTTGCCAGTGAGCGTGTCACGCATACCTTGCGCGCGACGCAGAATATTGTCTGCTCCCGGATTGCCTTCGATCGTACAGATCTTGCCGCCTTTCGGCTTGGCTTTCTTGATGTACTCACCGATACGTGCGCCCATCAGATAGTTGTCAGTACCGAGATAGGTCTTGCGTAAGGCCGCGTCCTCGGCGGCAAGATCGGCATCAAGCGTCATCACCGGAACGCTCGGATTGGCGGTCTTCAGGGTCTGGGCGATGAGCTTTGCGTTTGATGGCGAAATTGCGATTGCGGCAGTGTCTGCCTTGCCCAACATATCCTGAACGATCTGCGCTTCGCCGGCTTCATCGGATGTCGATGCCGGACCGGTGTAGAAGCACTCATATTCCGCAGTCGGATTTTCCTTGTTCCATTTCTGGCAACCTTGATTGATTGCTTCGAAGAACGGATTGTCGAGACCTTTCACCACGATGACCAGTTGCTTCTTGGCCAGCGCCTGCCCTGCGGTCAATGCTAAAACTGCGGCTGTAAGTAGTAATGCCTTCCTCATGGTTTCCTCCCTTGAAACAGACGGGCACGGCATGCCCGCCACACGAAATCAACCCGGATACCACACGATACGAGGCTCCTCCTTCGAACGCTCGTATTGCCACGCCGAGTCGATAAGCATTTCGAGATCGTAGTTTGGCCGCCAATCCAGCAGGTATTTTGCCTTGCTGTTGTCCATCCAGTTGGAATGAAAGCGGCTTGGTATGTCGACAGAGCCGAGATTTCGCGTGCGCGACAGATAGGCGGCGACTTCAGAATAGTCGACAGGACGATCCATGCAGATATTAAAGAGTTGTCGTTCCGCCCGGGGATTGTCGATTGCTGCCAATATCGCCGATACGAGGTCATCGACATGCACGAAGTTGCGTTTCAGCGGACGACCGTCAGCATCGAGCAGCAGCGGCACCGTACCCATAGCTGCATAGCGCCGCGCCGCTTCTTCCGGGACGAGCGTCTTCCAGTCCGGGCCGCCAAAGACGTCATCTCCAAAGGACAGCGAATACTTGAAGTCGTCCTTTTCCATGATCCAAGGCGCGCGCAGACAACAGCCATTGAGGCCGTACTGAATGCCAAACTGCTCCAGCATGACCTCTTCCAGAACCTTGGAGAGCGCATAGCTTCCCGGATAAGCGCAATGAGGGGCACTTTCGGTGATCGGGCCGTTATGGCGATAGTGGAAATGCCCTATGCCCGCATCGCCGCCGATCAGGATGAACTGGCGTGCCGAGACACTCGTACGAAACTCCTCAAGCAGCCAAAAGAGACCTTTGACCGCAACGTCCATAATGTCTTCAGGCGTTTCCTTGCATGTGGCGAGATGCACGACATGGGTAACATCAGAGAGAGCAGCGGCCACAACATCGCGATCGGCGATCGAGCCACGGATGACTTCGACACGGTCGGTTTCATCACACACACGATTATGATAAAGCGCGCGAATGCGAGCTTTGGAAAATCTCGGATCGTCAAGCAGCCCAGCAATGAAGCGCCGCCCGACCTTGCCCGTCGCACCGGTAACAAGGATCAGCATGCTCTCTCTCCCAGTAATAGCTAATATTCGGGCACCGCTTCCGTCAAATGATATTTGTCCGACAAAACAGATTTTTGGTACAATGGGCCAGACGCCTCGGACAATGAGTTGACGCTGTCGCGGGGTTTTGCGTAAATGCTAATAATCGCTTTTCATGGGAGGATATTGGAAAGGCGAATTCGCTTGAGCCTCGTCGAAAACAGGCCAGGTTAGGAGCGAAGCGATAGCGACACGTTTTTGGGAGGCCAGGAGGCTGGTGGCGGTTCTCGAGCTCACCAATATTTCCAAACATTTCGGTGCCATCCAGGCCGTCAACGATGTTTCGTTTTCGCTCGAAGCGGGGCAAGTGGTCGGCCTCATGGGTGATAACGGCGCCGGCAAGTCCACATTGGTCAAGATGATCGCCGGCAACTTTCGGCCGAGCCACGGAATCATGCGCCTCGACGGTGCTGAGATTGTGCTTCATCGGCCGAAGGAGGCGCGCCAGCATGGCATCGAGATCGTTCATCAGGATCTGGCGCTCTGCAACAACCTTACGGCGGCGGCAAACGTATTTCTCGGCCGCGAATTACGCCGCGGCATATGGCCATTTCGCATCCTCGACTACAAGACCATGTACAAACGCGCCGGCGAGATTTTCCGCGAGCTGAAATCCGAGACGCGGCCACGTGATCTCGTCAAGCAAATGTCAGGTGGTCAGCGGCAGGCGGTCGCAATTGGCCGGACGATGCTGTCTGAAGCGAAAATCGTGCTGATGGACGAGCCGACAGCCGCCATTTCCGTGCGCCAGGTGGCTGAGGTTCTGAATCTGATCCGTCAATTGCGTGACCGGGGCATTGTTGTTGTCCTGATTAGCCACCGCATGCCCGACGTCTTTTCGGTCGCAGACCGCGTGATCGTGATGCGGCGTGGCAGAAAAGTGGCCGACAAGCCGATTGCAGCAAGTTCGCCCGAGGAAGTGACGGGACTTATTACTGGCGCCATCGAACAGGTGTGATCGATGCTGTCCGTTGCAGCAGCAAGAAAGAAGAAGGTCGACGATGGCGATTACACTTGACCAGACGATCAGACAGAAGCAACGGAGCTGGTTTGCAACGATCCTGGGCGGCCAGACATTCTGGGTTCTGATCGCGGTCATTCTCGCCTGCATTTTTCTGTCGATGGCGACAGACTCCTTTGCAACGGCAAAGAACATCTACAACATCACCCGCAACGTCACGTTCGTCGCAATTATCGCGCTGGGCATGACGCTGGTCATCATCACCGGCGGCATCGATCTGTCCGTTGGCTCCGTGCTTTGCCTGTGCAGCATGGTACTGGCGGTCGTCATGCACGCGGGATACAGCATTGAAGTCGGCATCGCCGCCTCGATCGGTACTGCTCTTTTGGTCGGAGCTTTCAACGGGCTGTTGATTGCCTATCTCGGCTTCCCGCCTTTCGTCGTTACGCTCGGCATGTTGTCGATTGCGCGCAGCCTTGCGATGGTTGCGTCCAACAATACTGTTGTTTTCCAGTTCGGGCCTGATCACGACAAACTGCTGGCGCTGGGTGGCGGCGCCTGGCTTTTCGGTATCGCCAATCCAGTGCTTTACATGGTCGTGCTGGCACTCATAACCGGTTTTGTGCTGCGCTGGACTAAGTTCGGCCGCTATGTTTTTGCCATCGGCGGCAATGAGCACGCAGCGACGCTGACGGGCGTTCCCGTGCAGAGGATCAAGGTCATCGTCTACATGATTTCCGCCCTATCCGCGGGGGTTGCCGGCATCATCCAAACCGGTTGGCTCGGCGCAGTCACCACAAATATCGGCGCCGGGATGGAACTTCAAGTTATCGCCGCTGCGGTTATCGGCGGCGCCAACCTGGCTGGCGGCGTCGGCACCGCCTTTGGGGCGTTGATCGGAGCCGCGCTCATCGAGGTGATCCGCAACAGTCTTGGCCTGCTCGGCATCAACGCCTTCTGGCAAGGTAGCTTTATCGGCGGTGCAATTGTCCTTGCCGTTCTTTTCGACCGAATTCGCAACTTGCGACGCGACGAATAGGCGAACCCCGGTCTCAGATCCTCAAGCCTCCGGGACGGCATGATAAACTATGTGAGGCTCACCTGAGTGAAGCCTACCGGGCGAACATCTAGCCGTCGCCATTGCGTAGAGGCAAGTGGAAACACGCTTGCCTTGGCGCTGGGTCGCTTGTGCGTTACTGCAGGCTCCCGTCCCCGCCGCGGTCGGCGGCTTTGAAGTCCGCCATAACCCTATTCAGAAACTCGTTCTGGCTGACCTTGCCGTCACTGTTGGCGTCCGTGGTGGAGAACTGCTGGACAGTCAGGACTCCGACAACTTCGTCAGAGTTCAGATTGCCGTCCTTGTTCTTATCCAGGCCCGCGAAGGCCGACGTCATGAAGGTTTGATATTCAGATCGGTCGACCGCTCCATTCTTGTCACGATCGAGCCGGTCCATTTGGCCTTGGTTCATGGCCACCGGTTGACTCTGCGCGACGGCTGCAATGGCGGCAAAAAAAACGAATCCCGTCAGTAGGGCTACTCTTTTCATCATCCCGACCTTCCGCATCAATGACATGTCAAGGCACTGCCGCCCGCGGCGCCCAGCGTGGCGCCGCCGCCAACGGCCCAAAGCTGTCCAGTCCCCGAGCCAATGGTCGCGCCAAGCAATCCGCCGACGACCGCGCCGCCGACCGTGCCAGCGATGCAGCCGAACTCGTTGCTGCGCCCTCCTTGGGACGTCGCAGCGGATTGGCAGCCAGACAAAGCAAGGCAGCCTAAGAGAGTAAGACCTATGGTGCACTTGGTCATTTTTTCCTCCAGTATATCCATTCACGTTTAAGACAAACAGGCGGAGGCACCGTTGAGCGGCGGCGGTCGAAAACAATCTGCGGGTATGTTCCTCATCTGCGGGAGATTCTCCGCCAATCAGAAGCAACCCACAGGCAAAAACATGCAGAGCGCGCGCCAAAGCTGCAACAATACTGTTAAATACTACCACTGCGCATGGCTGAAGACAACACCGGGGCGCCTGTCTCCGCCGTTGATGTCCTGCCGAAGCGAGATCAGCCCGCTGGTTTCAATCCTCCAAGACCGCTCCTGTCCTGCTGGGGCGGTCGCCGGTCTGCCTTCCGGCCGCGAAGCCGGCGCAACACAGCACGTCAAACTGTTCCCTGGGTGCGTCGCCCGTAGGTCAGTCGCCGGCTCGTACGGCAGATCGGCCTTTTGAGCGATCTTTGCCGCCCCTTAACACAAAAAGCCGGAAAGGATTGCTTGGGTTGGCAGGTTTTATCCCGTTCACTGCGCTTGACCTTGCCCCCAAGTTTTATCCAGCTTTGAGTTCGCTCCAGCGGTTTTGGGTTGCTGTAATTGCGGCGGTAGCGGCGGGTTGCGGTGCGGAGCCATTTCGGCTGCGCAGCACCGCATCACGTCGCGGGTTGATGGTCTGAGCGAACTCGGCAGGTGTCATCCTGCCGAGTCCAGAGTGCGGTCGGTGGTCGTTGTAATCGCTGCGCCAGTTTGAAAGCGCTGATCGAGCATGGGTCAGTGACGAGAAGAGGGTCTCATTCAGGAACTCGTCTCGCAGCCGCCCATTGAAGCTTTCGATGAAGGCGTTCTGGATCGGCTTGCCGGGCGCGATATAGTGCCATTCCACCTTGGCCAGGTCCGTCCATCGCAAGATCGCGTTGCTGGTGAACTCGCTGCCGTTGTCACAGACTATCATCCTGGGTTTGCCACGCTCCTCGATGATCCGGTCAAGCTCTCGCGCGACGCGCAGGCCGGAAAGCGATGTATCGGCGACGAGCGCCAAGCACTCCCTCATGCGATCATCGACAACGGTCAAAATCCGCAACCTGCGCCCATCGGTGAGTTGATCCGACACGAAGTCCAGCGACCAACGATCATTGGCCGCCATCGGGACAAGCATCGGTGCTCGTGTGCCGATCACTCGCTTGCGACCGCCGCGCTTGCGTACCGTCAGCTTCTCCTACCGATAGAGCCGGAAGAGCTTCTTGTGGTTCACGAGGTGTCCCTCGCGCCGGAGCAGCACATGAAGGCGTCGATATCCAAAGTGGCGGCGTTCATGCGCCAACGCCTTCATTCGCGCGCGAAGCTCATGATCATCTTCGCGCTTGGTCTCGTAACGGATCGTCATCCGGCAAACGCCGATGGCTTTACACGCCCGCCGTTCGCTCATCCGATGTTGGTTCATCAGATGGGCGACAGCATTTCGCTTTGCTGCAGGCGTCACCACTTCTTTCCCAAAAGGTCTTTTAAAGCAGCGTTATCGAGCATGGCATCCGCCAAAAGCCGTTTCAGCTTCGTGTTCTCGTCCTCCAGCGTCTTCAGCCGCTTGGCTTCGGACACGTCCATGCCGCCGAACTTGGCTTTCCACTTATAGATACTGGCATCGCTGACACCGTGCTTGCGGCAAAGCTCCGAGACCGGCGTGCCCGCCTCGTGCTCCTTCAGAATGCCGATAATCTGTTCGTCTGTGAAACGGTTGCGCTTCATCCCCTGGTCCTCTCAATGGGCCAGAGCTTACTTCAAAATGGATTATTTCACCGGGGCAAGGTCACGCTCAGCCTTCAGGTTACGGAGATCTTAGCTGCCGACGCGCTACGCTTGCCAGCGAAGATGCAGTCTTCGCGCCGACGATAACTGGTCGTGGTATCGGGGAAGATAGGAAAGCTTGGTTGCGGGGGCAGGATTTGAACCTGCGGCCTTCAGGTTATGAGCCTGACGAGCTACCGGGCTGCTCCACCCCGCGATATTTCATTCCGGACGTTGTGCCCGGGAGCGATGTCAGGCGTAGCCTGACGAGGTGAGGCCGTTAAGAGATCGATCCGGTGGATCGATCTTAGGCCGAACGGGCTGCTCCACCCCGCGTTATCCAGGCGACACTTGTGTCGTCCGTCCAGGTCTTTTGCCTGTTGGCAAAAGACCGATTGCGCAAATCCGTAGGATTTGTCGCGGCTACGCAAAGCGCTTGCGCTTTGCGGATTGTTGCCGAGCAAATTGCGAAGCAATTTGTCTCGTGTTCATGATATAGGGCGCTAAAGACGAAAGGCCGCTTTGGAAGCGGCCCTTTGTATCGGCTTTGGGCCGTTGGTTTCGTTCAGAGAAGATTGTTGTCGATTTTGCGCATGTTGCTTTCCGAAGCTTGTTCAGCTTCGGGCACATGCGTTTTTCACGAGTTGCGTTTAGCAGACCTGGCAGCGACCGACTCTCCCGCGTCTTAAGACGAAGTACCATAGGCGCTGGGGCGTTTCACGGCCGTGTTCGGAAAGGGAACGGGTGCAGCCACCCCGCCATAACCACCAGGTCAGCGAAGCGCAACTTGTGTGAGAAGCTGGTTCACTGAGCGACTAATAAGTAGTCGTCAGTGATTGGTTTTGAACACGTCTTACCTTTCGCGAGGCACCGTCGGAGCAAAGCTCCGCAAGCGCAAAGCGCGTCGCCGGTTGTCCGGCGCGCCGTCCGCAGCGCCTATGGCGCGTGAGGACAGAAGGTCAGGCTCATCGAACTACCGGACGAATGCGGTGCATTCGCCGGGCGATGAGCATAGTCAATGAGAACGATCAAGCCAATCGAGCTATTAGTACCGGTAAGCTTCATGCGTTGCCGCACTTCCACACCCGGCCTATCAACGTGGTCGTCTTCCACGGCTCTGATAGGGAACACTCGTTTCCAGGTGGGTTTCCCGCTTAGATGCCTTCAGCGGTTATCCCGTCCATATATAGCTACCCTGCTATGCCCTTGGCAGGACAACAGGTCCACCAGAGATATGTCCATCCCGGTCCTCTCGTACTAGGGACAGATCCTGTCAATATTCCTACACCCACGGCAGATAGGGACCGAACTGTCTCACGACGTTCTGAACCCAGCTCACGTACCGCTTTAATTGGCGAACAGCCAAACCCTTGGGACCTGCTCCAGCCCCAGGATGCGATGAGCCGACATCGAGGTGCCAAACAACCCCGTCGATATGGACTCTTGGGGGTCATCAGCCTGTTATCCCCGGCGTACCTTTTATCCGTTGAGCGATGGCCCTTCCACGCGGGACCACCGGATCACTATGACCGACTTTCGTCTCTGCTCGACTTGTCAGTCTCGCAGTCAGGCGGGCTTATGCCATTGCACTCGACGACCGATTTCCGACCGGTCTGAGCCCACCATCGCGCGCCTCCGTTACTCTTTCGGAGGCGACCGCCCCAGTCAAACTACCCACCATACACTGTCCCGGACCCGGATAACGGGCCGCGGTTAGACATCCATGACGATAAGGGTGGTATTTCAAGGATGGCTCCACAGAAACTGGCGTCCCTGCTTCAAAGCCTACCACCTATCCTACACATGCCGACACGAATGCCAGTGTAAAGCTATAGTAAAGGTGCACGGGGTCTTTCCGTCTGACCGCAGGAACCCCGCATCTTCACGGGGAATTCAATTTCACTGAGTCTATGTTGGAGACAGCGGGGAAGTCGTTACGCCATTCGTGCAGGTCGGAACTTACCCGACAAGGAATTTCGCTACCTTAGGACCGTTATAGTTACGGCCGCCGTTTACTGGGGCTTCGATTCAAAGCTTGCACCTCTCCTCTTAACCTTCCAGCACCGGGCAGGCGTCAGACCCTATACGTCGTCTTGCGACTTCGCAGAGCCCTGTGTTTTTGATAAACAGTCGCTACCCCCTGGTCTGTGCCACCCCATCATACTTGCGTAAAATGGGGTCACGCTTCTTCCGAAGTTACGCGTGCAATTTGCCGAGTTCCTTCAACATAGTTCTCTCAAGCGCCTTGGTATACTCTACCTGACCACCTGTGTCGGTTTCGGGTACGGTCTATACGGTGGAGCTATTTCCTGGAACCGCTCCGCTGCCCATCCAATCCAATAAGAATGAACAACTTGTGCGATCCGTCACTTCCACCAGGCCCACGAATATTAACGTGGTTCCCATCGACTACGCGTGTCCGCCTCGTCTTAGGGGCCGGCTAACCCTGCTCAGATTAACTTTAAGCAGGAACCCTTGGTCTTTCGGCGAGAGGGTCTCTCACCCTCTTTATCGTTACTCATGTCAACATTCGCACTTCCGATACCTCCAGGAGCCCTCACGGGTCTCCCTTCATCAGCTTACGGAACGCTCCGCTACCACTCCTCAAAGA
>NZ_CP076853.1:3837500-4017500 GCF_018987265.1 Rhizobium sp. WYJ-E13
GAAGCTGGCATCATTCGCCTGCAGGCGATGAAGACGGGCGCGCTGATTCGCTTCGCCTGCGAGGCCGGCGCCATCATTGCCGGCGCGTCTACCGAAGACCGGCGGCGCCTGCGCCGCTTCGGCGAAAAGATCGGCCTCGCCTTCCAGCTTGCCGATGATATTCTCGATCTGACTTCCGATATCAAGACGATGGGCAAAGCGACCGGCAAGGATGCTGCCCGCGGCAAGGGAACACTCGTGGGGCTTCATGGCATGGGATGGGCAGACAAACAGCTGCGCCGGCATGTCGAGGATGCAGAAGAACTGCTCGCCCCCTATGGTGAACGCGCCGCATTGTTGATCACTGCGGCCCACTTCGTGGCCGAACGCAAGAACTGAGACAGAGCAGGGGCACCATCCAGCCCTGCTGCAGCAGGCCACCGAAAGCGGAGCAGCTACTCCGCCGCCGTCTTCTGGCCGAATCGCTTCTCAATATAGTCGACGACCAACGCCTCGAAATCCGAGGCGATATTCGGGCCGCGTAACGTTAGGGCCTTCTTGCCGTCGATGAAGACGGGGGCAGCCGGCGTCTCGCCGGTGCCGGGGAGCGAAATGCCGATATCGGCATGCTTGCTTTCACCCGGTCCGTTGACGATACAGCCCATGACCGCGACATTGAGCGCTTCCACGCCCGGATACTTCTCGCGCCAGATCGGCATATTCTTGCGGATGTCACTCTGGATGTTCTGGGCGAGTTCCTGGAACACCGTCGAGGTCGTGCGCCCGCAGCCCGGACAGGCCGCAACGACAGGCACGAACTGGCGGAAACCCATGACCTGGAGCAATTCCTGCGCCACCTGCACCTCGCGGGTGCGGTCACCGTTCGGCTCCGGCGTCAGCGAAATGCGGATCGTATCGCCGATGCCGTTCTGCAGCACATAGCCCATGGCAGCCGAAGAGGCGACGATGCCTTTCGTGCCCATGCCGGCTTCGGTCAGGCCGAGATGCAGCGCGTGGTTGGAACGTTCGGCAAGCATCGAATTGACGGCAATCAGATCCTGAACCTGGCTGACCTTGGCCGAAAGGATGATGCGGTTGCGCGGCAAGCCGATCTCTTCGGCAAGTTGGGCAGACAGCAGCGCCGACTGCACGATCGCCTCATGCGTCACCTGCCGGGCAGAAAGCGGCGATCCCTCGGCCTGGTTCTTGTCCATCAGCTGCGTCAGCAGTTCCTGGTCCAGCGAACCCCAGTTGACGCCGATGCGCACCGGTTTGCTATAGCGAATTGCCATCTCGATGATTTCGGCGAACTGCTTGTCCTTCTTGTCCTTGAAACCGACGTTACCCGGATTGATGCGGTATTTCGCCAAAGCCTCGGCGCAGGCCGGATGATCGGCAAGCAGCTTATGGCCGATATAATGGAAGTCGCCGATCAGCGGCACATCCATGCCGAGGCGCAGCAGGCGCTCGCGGATCTTCGGCACGGCGGCAGCACTTTCGTCGCGGTCGACGGTGATGCGGACAAGCTCGGAACCGGCGCGATGGAGCGCGGCCACCTGGGCGACGGTGGAATCCACATCCGCCGTATCGGTGTTGGTCATGGATTGCACGACGACCGGCGCACCGCCGCCGACGATGACGCCGCCGACATCAACGGCAACGGAGGCGCGGCGCGGTTTCGGATCGAAATCGAAAGCAGACATGAAGAGCTCTTACACCCGGAAAACAGAGCCTTTCAGGTGGATCAAGCCCGCAGGCTTGTCAACCGCCCCGTATATCACTTTTGTTTGGAGGCGGCTCAGTGGCCGCCACCGGAGACCCCGTCAGCATAACGCGCCAGCTTGGAGAATGCGAGAACCACGAGTAGCAGCATCGGCAGCGCCATGAAGACAGCCGCAAAGCCGACATGTTCAGCCACGAAGCCGATCACCGAAGGCGCAACCAGCATGCCGGAATAGCCGATGGTTGTCACGACGGAGATACCGATGCCGGGCTTCAGGCCGGGGATGTTGCCCGCAGCCGAAAAGGCGATCGGCACCATGTTCGAAATGCCGATACCGCAAAGCGCGAAGCCGAGGATGGCAATTTCCGCATTTGGCGCAAGGCTCGCAAGCAGCATACCGGCAATCGCAAACAGCGTGCAGATACGCAGCGTCTTGACGCCACCGAGACGGTCGCGAACCAGGTCGCCGGCAAAGCGCAGGGTCGCCATGGTCGCCGAGAAGGCCGCAAAACCGAGGCCGGAGAGGGCGACCGACGCACCCATTTCCTGCCTGAGATAGAGCGCACCCCAGTCCAGGATCGCACCTTCCGGCACCATGCAGAGTAGCGCCATTATACCGAGCAGCCACGGCAGCGGCACCATCGGCAGCTTCGTCTTCTCCTTCTTGGTATCAGGATGCGGCGGGTCGGCCAGGATCATCGGCCAGGCGATGGCAAGGAAGATCGCGGCAAGCACGGTCGCCAGTTCCGCGTGGCCAAGAATACCGAGTTTGGAGATCACCAGGCCGCCGAGACCGGAACCGATCAAACCGCCGAGACTCCAGAAGGCATGGCAGGACGACATAATGGCACGGCGCATGGATTTTTCCACCGCCACGGCATTGGCATTCATTGCGACGTCCATCGCGCCGATGAAACCGCCGAACAGAAAGAGCGAGATCGCCCCTGTGATGACGTTGGGAGCCACCGTCAGCGCCAGAAGCATCGGCAACAGGCATACGGCCAGTACCTGCACGACAACCCGCGAGCCATGCTTGGCGATCTGCGCGCCGGCGATCGGCATCATGACGAGCGAACCGAGACCGAAGACCAGGATCATCAGCCCGAGTTCGAACTTGGTGAGATCAAGCCGTTCGGCAAAGTCAGGAATCTTTGGCGCCCAGCCGCCGATGACGAAACCGTTCATGAGAAAGAGCAGCGAGACCGCCGCCCTGCTCCTGGTGATAAAGCTGCTCCGCACCCTCGGAGCCGTGCTCACGTTATTATCCATTCCCTTGTCTTTCCTCTCATCGGGCTTGCCTGCCCGATCCCCATAAAAGGCCGGACGGCCTCACGCCGTCTTCTCCGCAACGATCGTCCGGCACCCGCGTGCACGGTATTCCTCGAGCATGAGAGCATCGGCGTCATGCTCTACGACAAGGCATTCACAATGCGCGACCGGCAAAATGCTGTGCGGCGCTGCTGTGCCGAATTTTTCCGATGTGGCCGCAACCATGATCCGCTTGCTCCTGGACGAGGCGAACCGCTTGAACTCCGCGTCCTCGAAGCCGAACGTCGTCAATCCTGCCTCGATATCGACGCCACAGGCGCCCACAATACAGAGGTCGGGCGAAAGCTGCTCCATGTCGCGCAAGGCCTTGGCGCCGAGCGAGCCACCGGTCTGACGGTCGACCAGGCCGCCGATCAGGATGACGTTGACTTCAGGTTTTTCGATCAGCGCCACAGCGATCGCCGGCGCATTCGTCGCTGCGGTCAGCGGCAAATCAGCCGGCAACGCATTGGCGATTGCCAGATTGGTGCTGCCGGCATCGAAGAAAACCGTCATGCCGGTGGTGATTTCGCCTGCAGCGGCGCGCGCCAGAGCCTGCTTCCGGTCGGCCCCAAAACTCATGCGCTGGGTCAGGCTCCCGCGCGCTGGCGAGACCGGCAATGCTCCGCCATAGACCCGTTCGCAGAGGCCTGCTGCAGCCATCTCGCGCAGGTCACGCCGCACCGTGTCTTCAGAGACCCCGAATTCGAGCGCAAGTTCCGCAGCCAGTACGCGGCCATGCGTCTTGAGCCGCTCGGAAATCACACTCTGACGTTCTCGCAACAGGAAATCCTGCATGTTCATACCAGATTAATCTATCAAAACCCACAATCATGCATAAACACTGACGATCGTGCATGCAACATGCACGGTCACACGTTTTCTGACGTTGTGAAACGAAGCTCCACCAGCAGGGCGAAATCTGTCCTATTGACCGGCTCCAAGGGTACGAATATCGATCAGGCATTCCCGATTCCTGCCGGCATGCCGGCCTCCGGTGTATTCCCGTGAAAAACTCCGTCAGCTTGGGCATCGTGCTCACGACAGCAGCCTATATGGCGTTCACCTTCCATGACGCGATCGTCAAGGTTTTGACATCAGCGATCCCCGTCTGGCAGATCCTGTTTTTCCGCAGCCTCACGATCCTTGTCGGCTGCCTCACCTATGGCCGCGGCAAACTTGTCCATCAGGCTGTCACCTCTCCGATCATCAAACCGATGATCGCCCGCAGCATCCTGCTGCTTTGCGCCTGGCTTTCTTACTATACCGCCGCAAGCCACCTGCAACTCGCCGAAGTCACCACCCTTTACTACGCCGCTCCCGTCGTCGGCACCGTGCTTGCTTGGTTCATCCTGAGAGAGGAAGTGACACCCGCACGTTGGCTTGCGGTCGGCGTCGGCTTCGTGGGCGTGCTCGTCGCCTGCAATCCGGCCGGCCTGACTATCTCCTGGTCAGTCTACCTGGCGCTGCAGGCAGCCGTGCTCTGGGCATCGGCCATGGTGCTACTGCGTAAGACCTCGTTGCATGAAAAGACCATAATTCAGCTAGCCGTCTCCAATGTCTTCTTCCTCATCATGACCGGAATCGCCGTCATCTATACTTGGCAGACGCCGACCCTCACACAACTCGGTCTGCTCATCGGCACCGGCGTTGTTGCCGGCTGCGCCCAGTTCGCCCTTTTCGAAGGCATGCGTCAGGCGCCGGTTTCGGTGCTCGCACCCTTCGAATATACCTCGCTCGTCTGGGCCTTCATCCTTGGCTACCTGATCTGGGCCGACATTCCGACGCACAATGTCGTTGTCGGCGCGGTCATGATCCTTGGAGCGGGTTTTATCATTATCGTCAGCGAGAGGCTGCGCCATCGAGCCGCGGCGTGATACCGGTTTCAGCCGGATTCGTAACCAGAATGGCGGCTTGAGAAAAATATTCGCAGTTGCCGCTTTTATTTGCAGTTTTCTACGCTTCCGATGCCGCAATTTTCTGCGATGTATCAGCCATCCGAACACACTTTTCCCAAGGATGGAAGAACAATGAACTGGTTGAAAACTGTCGCCGCTGCTGCCCTCATTCAGGCTGCGGCCCTTCTGCCTGCCCATGCCGGCGAAAACCTCAGCGCCATCAAGTCTGCCGGCGTGTTCAAGATCGGCACGGAAGGCACCTATGCCCCGTTCACCTATCATGACGAAAGCGGCAAGCTTGTCGGCTTCGACGTTGAGATCGGCGAAGCAGTCGCCACCAAGCTCGGCGTCAAGGCAGAGTTCGTTGAAGGCAAGTGGGACGGCCTGATCGCTGGCCTCGACGCCAAGCGCTATGACACGGTCATCAACCAGGTCGGCATCACCGATGCGCGCAAGCAGAAGTACGACTTCTCCGAACCCTATATCGCGTCGAAGGCCGTACTGATCGTTCGCGACGGCGACGACAGCATCAAGTCCTTTGCCGATCTCAAGGGCAAGAAGTCCGCTCAGTCGCTGACCAGCAACTTCGGCAAGCTCGCCACGGAGGCGGGTGCCGAACTCGTCGGCACCGACGGCTTCGATCAGTCGATCCAGCTCGTCCTGACGAAACGTGCCGATGCGACGATCAATGACAGCCTTTCCTTCCTGGACTTCAAGAAGCACAAGCCGGACGCTCCGGTGAAGATCGTCGCCCAGCAGGAAAATGCTGACTATTCCGGCATCATCATCCGCAAGGGCGAACCGGAACTGCTCGAAGCGATCAACAAGGCGCTCGCCGACATCAAGGCTGACGGCACCTACAAGAAGATCGCCGACAAGTATTTCGGCCAGGACGTTTCCAAGTAAGTCCTGACCGGCGGTTTCGCGCTGCCCCCATATCATTTATAGCTGCATGAGAAAGCGTCCGGCGAACCCTCGCCGGACGCGTCTTTTCTTGAGGACACGCCCTTGCCGCACTGGCTCCAACTGATGGCGGAATCACTTCCCTCGCTCCTCTGGGCGGGGCTGATCTTCACCATCCCCTTGACCCTGCTTTCCTTCGCCTTCGGATTGATCCTGGGCCTGATCACCGCGATCGCCCGTCTTTTCGGACCGGAGCCTGTTGCAGCCATTGCCCGTTTTTATGTCTGGGTCATCCGCGGCACGCCTCTGCTCGTCCAACTCTTCGTCATCTTCTACGGCCTGCCGAGCATCGGTATCTTGCTTGATGCCTTTCCGGCGGCCCTGATCGGCTTCACGCTGAATATCGGCGCCTACAGCTCCGAGATCATCCGCGCCGTCATCTCCTCCGTGCCCAAGGGCCAATGGGAAGCAGCCTATTCGATCGGCATGAACTGGCGCCAAGCCATGAGCCGCACCATTCTCCCGCAGGCCGCCCGCGTTGCGGTGCCGCCGCTGTCGAACACTTTCATCTCGCTGGTCAAGGATACCTCGCTCGCGGCCGCCATCACCGTGCCGGAGCTCTTCCAGGCCGCACAGCGCATCGTCGCCACCACCTATGAGCCGCTGATCCTCTATATTGAAGCGGCGCTGATCTATCTTGCCCTGAGCTCCGTGCTCTCAACGCTGCAGCAAAGGCTGGAACGCCGCTTCGCGCGTTATGGCGGCATGCTGGAGGCAAATGCATGATCGAGCTTTCCAATATCGAAAAGCGCTTCGGTGACGCCGTCATCCTGAAGGACATCAGCATCCGCATTCCGGAAGGCAGTGTCACGGCTCTCGTCGGCCCGTCCGGCGGCGGCAAGAGCACGCTGCTTCGCTGCATCAATCTCCTGGAAATCCCGACCGCAGGCGTAATCCACCTCGGCGAAGAAACGCTTTCCTTCGCACCCGGCAAGCGTGTCGGCTGGCAGGCGATCCAGAAGATCCGTCGCCAGACGGGTATGGTCTTTCAGAACTTCCAGCTCTTCCCGCATCAGACAGCGATCGAAAATGTCATGGAAGGCCTGGTCACAGTCCTGAAATGGCCGAAGGAAAAGGCCCGCGAACGCGCGATGGAACTGCTGACCAAGGTCGGCATGGCGCACAAGACCGATGCCTGGCCCTCGACGCTTTCGGGCGGCCAGCAGCAGCGTGTGGCGATTGCCCGCGCTCTTGCGCCTTCGCCGCGCGTCCTGCTCTGTGACGAACCGACATCGGCACTCGACCCCGAACTTTCGGCAGAAGTGATCGATGTGCTGGGCCAGCTCGCCCGCGAAGGCACGACGATGGTCATGGCGACCCATGATCTCCGCCTCGCCTCCAAGATCGCCAATGACGTGGTATTTCTGGAGGCCGGCAGCGTGGTCGAAACGGGCAGCGCCAGGGCGATCTTCAATACGCCGGAGAAGGAGCGCACCAAGCGCTTTATCTCCACCATCAATGCGGCGCACACTTACGATATCTGAGGCAATGCCGGGATGCGAACATCCCGGCACACGGAAATTCCAATTAAGCGGCCGTAACGACGGCGCGTGCCGCCTTCAGCGCATTGCCCCACCAGGTCAGCTGATCGAGCAGGTTCTTGGCGGCTTCGTTCAGATGCGCGTAGTCGCCGAGGTTTTTGCCTTCCTTGAGAACCGAGAGATATTCCCCGAACGAGATGTGAACGGCCGTCTTGACGGAAGCCGCGCTCATTTCGACGAAGACCAGGCGAAGATGTTCCACCGCACGTGCGCCCCCGACGCCGCCGTAACCGACGAAGCCGACCGGCTTCTGGATGAATTCGCCGAGATCGATCGCGTTCTTCAGAACGGCAGTCGGGGCGTGATTATACTCGGCGGCCGTAAAGATGAAGCCATCGAATTCGCGTAGCTTCTTCTTCCAACGCTCGGCGGTTTCGCTTTCCGCCGCGGTGGCGCGCGCTTCACCGAAGAAATGCATGGGGTAGTCGAGAAGATCGAGAATTTCGACTTCGAGTTCGGAACGCTGACCGACGAGTTCGGCGATCCACTTGGCCGGATGCTCGGCGAAACGGCCAATGCGCGTGCTGCCGACGATGACGGCAATCTTCAACTTGCTCATAGAGATGCTTTCCTGATTGGTCTTGGGGCTGGTGGTGAGAGCGGAATTCTATGAGAAAGCCTCCTCGCCCGGCAAGGCGAGAAGGCTGCTAACTCTCAGAAAAATCAGCTTTTTAGAGCGGGATGATTTTAAGTCCGTTCATATCCGGCTTCCTTGAAGTAGTTTTGGCATTCCTGTGGTGAAACTGTCTTGAGGATGGCTGCGATGGCCTCGTCGATCGCGTGGCGAGTTCTGGCCTGTGCCTCGCGTAGCCAGTGCTTGATCTTGGCAAAGAGCTTTTCGATGGGATTGAGGTCAGGGGAGTATTTGGGCAGGAAGAACAGTTTGGCCCCAGCCTTGCGGATCGCGGTGCGGATTGCTTTTGCCTTGTGTGAGCCCAGATTGTCCATCACGACGATATCGTCTGGCTTGAGTTCGGGGACCAGCACCTTTTCCACATAGATCAGGAACCGCTCGCCATTGATCGGGCCGTCGATGATCCATGGCGCGCTGACGCGGTCGGCGCGCAGGGCGGCAATGAACGTCATGGTGTTCCAATGGCCGAAGGGCGCCTGACCGGGCAACCGTTCGCCGCGCGGCGCCCAGCCCCGGAGCGGCGCCATATTCGTCTTCGTCCAGGTTTCATCGATGAAGACGAGGCGGGCCGGATCGACATGATAGCGATGCTTCAGCCAGCGGTTCCGTCGGGCGGCGACATCGGGCCGCTCGCGCTCGTCGGCGACCATTGTCTTTTTTTATAACTCAACCCTTCATCATGCACGAAGGTCCACACGGAGCGGTAATCGACCTTCAGGCCACGCTCGCCCAGTTCCGCGACCAGCCCGCGCAGGGTAAAAGCCCGTGTGCGGCAGCGCTCGAGCAGCCACTCCTGATGCTCACCGGCGATCGCCCGTGGCTTGTGCCCGCCCATCTGACCGGGGGCTGCGCTGCCCGTCTGGCGAAAGCGCCGCACCCAATCGATCGCGGTGCTGATGCCAATCCCGAAGCGCTTCGCCGCTGCCCGGCAGGACAATCCTTCGCGCGTCACCGCGCCGACAACGCGTTCCCGCAAATCATCGGAAAAAGGTTTTGCCATAAAGACCGGCCTCCTTTACCGGTCTCAATGGTGAAGCTGATTTGCGGGAAAAAGGGAATCCCCTTTTCGATTCCATCTAAAATCATCCCGCTCTAGCAAGCCAATCGGACACAATCGGTGATATCGGAGATAACGTCGCCTTCTGCTCAACCGGCATAGACGACGAGCAGATCCTTGGCATCGATCTGGTCTCCGGCCTTGACCAGCACTTCCGAGATCGTTCCGCCCTTCTCCGCATGCAGCGCCGTTTCCATCTTCATCGCCTCGATGGAGACGAGTACGTCGCCGGCACTGACCGCCTGTCCCGATGCGACGAAGACGCGCGAGATGACGCCCGGCATCGGCGCACCGACATGGACCGCATTGCCGGCTTCCGCCTTGCGGCGGACGGCGGCACCCGACGCACCATGCGCCCGGTCCGGCACCTTGATGCGGCGCGGCTGGCCGTTGAACTCGAAGAAGACGGTGACCATGCCCTGGCTGTCGGTCTGGCTTATCGCCTGATTGACGATGACGAGTGTCTTGCCCTTTTCGATATCGGCAAAGAGTTCCTCGCCATCCTTTAGGCCGTAGAAATAAGCGGGTGTCGGCAGCACCGAGACCGGGCCATAGGTATCCGAAGCCAGCGCAAAATCGGTGAAGACCTTTGGATACATGAGGTAGGAGGCGAACTCGAAATCGCTCACCTCACGCTCGAGCTTGGTTTCGATCGCCTTGCGCTCCGCATCGAGATCAGCATCGTCAAGCAGAGAACCGGGACGCACGGTATAGGGCTGCTCTCCCTTCAGCGCCTTCTTCTGCAGCGCTTCCGGCCATCCCGACGGAGGCTGGCCGAGATCGCCCTTCAGCATCGAAACCACCGATTCCGGGAAGGAAACCTCCCTGTCCGGGCTGACGACATCGGCAACCGTCAGATCTTGAGAGACCATCATCAGCGCCATGTCGCCGACAACCTTGGAGGACGGCGTCACCTTGACGATATCGCCGAACATCTGGTTGGCGTCGGCATAGGCCTGCGCCACCTGGTGCCACCGGGTTTCGAGACCGAGCGACCGCGCCTGTTCCTTGAGATTGGTGAACTGGCCGCCCGGCATTTCGTGCAGGTAGACTTCCGAAGCCGGACCCTTCAGATCGCTCTCGAAGGCCGCATACTGATTGCGAACCGCTTCCCAATAGAAGGAGATGCGGCGGATCCATTCCGGATCGAGGCCCGGATCGCGCTTGGAGCCGCGCAGCGCCTCGACGATCGAGCCGAGGCAGGGCTGCGAGGTGTTGCCCGAGAGCGCATCCATCGCCGCATCGACGGCATCGACGCCAGCATCCACGGCAGCAAGAACCGTGGCAGCAGCGATGCCCGACGTATCATGCGTATGGAAATGGATCGGCAGGCTAGTCGCTTCGCGCAGCGCCTTGAAGAGGACCTTGGCCGCGGCCGGCTTCAACAGGCCCGCCATGTCCTTCAGTGCGATGATATGCGCGCCGGCCTTTTCGAGCTGGACGGCAAGGTCCGTATAATATTTGAGGTCGTATTTCGGCCGGGCGGAATTGAGGATATCGCCCGTGTAGCAGATCGCCGCTTCGCAGAGCTTGTTTTCCTCGGCAACGGCGTCCATCGACACGCGCATGTTCTCCACCCAGTTCAGGCAGTCGAAGACGCGGAAGAGATCGATACCGCCTTTCGCAGCCTGGCGGACGAAATATTTCACGACATTGTCAGGGTAGTTCTTGTAGCCGACGCCATTCGCTCCGCGCAGCAGCATTTGCAGCAGCAAGTTGGGAGCAGCCTCGCGGATCAGCCCCAGACGCTCCCACGGATCTTCCGTCAGGAAGCGCATGGAAACGTCGAAGGTAGCCCCGCCCCAGCACTCCAGTGACAAGAGGTTCGGCAGCGCATGCGCATAAGTGCCGGCGATCCCGGCAATGTCATAGGTACGCATGCGGGTGGCGAGCAGCGACTGGTGTCCGTCGCGCATCGTCGTATCGGTCAGCAGCACCTGTTTCTGCTCGCGCATCCACTCGCCGAATTTCTTCGGGCCAAGCTGGTCGAGACGTTGCTTCGTACCATCGGGGATCTTGCCGCCATTGATATAGGGTACGACAGGCTTGGCGGCATCCTCTGATGGCCGCGGTCGATCCTTCGCTTCCGGGTGGCCGTTGACGGTGACGTCGGCGAGATAGGTGAGTAGCTTGGTGGCACGGTCCTGGCGCTTGACCTGCTGGAAGAGTTCCGGCGTCGTGTCGATGAAGCGCGTCGTGTAGGAATTATCCTTGAACTTCGGATGCGTAATGATCGCCTCGAGGAAGGTCAGGTTGGTGGCGACGCCGCGGATGCGGAATTCGCGCAGCGCGCGGTCCATACGGGAAATGGCTTCCAGCGGATTGGGTGCCCAGGCGGTCACCTTGACAAGCAAAGGGTCGTAGTAGCGAGTGATGATCGCGCCGGTATAAGACGTGCCGCCGTCGAGGCGAATACCGAAACCCGATGCCGAACGGTAGGCGGTGATGCGGCCGTAATCCGGAATGAAATTGTGCTCGGGGTCTTCTGTCGTGATGCGGCACTGCAGTGCATGGCCGTTGAGGCGGATTTCCGCCTGCTTTGGTACGCCGGATTCCTCAGTGCCGATCGCAAATCCGTCGAGAATGTGGATCTGCGCCTTGACGATATCGATGCCGGTGACGACTTCGGTGACCGTATGCTCCACCTGGATGCGTGGATTGACTTCGATGAAGTAGAATTTGCCGGTGTCGGCATCCATCAGGTACTCGACGGTGCCGGCACCGACATAGCTCGTTGCCTCCGCGATCTTCAGCGAATAGGCGGCGAGTTCCTGTCGCTGCGCTTCCGAAAGATACGGCGCGGGCGCGCGCTCGACGACTTTCTGGTTACGGCGCTGGATGGAGCAGTCGCGCTCGAAGAGATGCACGACATTGCCGTGCGTATCACCCAGGATCTGGCTTTCGACATGGCGAGCACGTTCCACCAGCTTTTCGAGATAGACCTCGTCCTTGCCGAAGGCAGCCATCGCTTCACGCTTGGCTTCCGTCACTTCGCGGGCGAGATCGGCTTCGGAGCGGATGACACGCATGCCACGACCGCCGCCGCCCCAGGAGGCCTTCAGCATGACGGGATAGCCGATCGTGGCCGCCATGCGGGCGACCTCCGCCATATCGTCCGGCAGCGGCTCGGTCGCCGGAACGACCGGAACGCCAACGGAAATGGCAAGGTTTCGCGCCGCAACCTTGTTGCCGAGTTGACGCATCGTATCGGCCCTCGGGCCGATGAAAGTGATGCCTGCGGCATTGCAGGCATCGACGAATTCAGGGCTTTCCGAAAGCAGGCCGTAGCCGGGATGAATGGCGTCGGCACCGGAAAGCTTGGCGACGCGGATCACTTCGTCGATCGAAAGATAGCTTTCGATCGGCCCAAGATCGCGGGCGAGATGCGGGCCGCGGCCGACTTGATAGCTCTCGTCGGCCTTGAAGCGATGCAGCGCCAGCTTGTCTTCCTCAGCCCATATCGCGACCGTTTTTATCCCGAGCTCGTTGGCCGCGCGGAAAACACGGATGGCGATTTCGGAACGGTTGGCGACAAGAATCTTCGATATGGGCAATGTACTCTCCTCAAAGCACGGAAACGGGCCATGCTGCACCCGCGAAGAGAATTCTTAACGCGCTGTTACAGAAAGTTCAATTTCCCTTGCCGTGACGAAATAGAATTTCTCTACATCTCAGGTGATCAGCCCGTGCCGGAAAGCCAGAGCCACCGCCTGCTGCCGATTCTTGGCCTTCAGCTTGTCCTGCAGGCCGTTCATGTACCAGTCGACGGTATGATTGGAGATCTTCAGATGCTTGCTGATCTCCATCGAGGTCATGCCCTCGGCAAGATAATGCAGGATTTCCATTTCGCGCCTGGTCAACTGCGTATCGCTGATCGGCACCGTTTCCAGCGTCGCAGCCTCGCCCTGCATATCGAGCAGCCGCCAGAAGGCCTTGCGGGCGATCGCCTCGAAAAGCGAGATCTCCGGCGGTGAAAGCTCAATCGGCCTGCCGCCGACGCTGAGGCTGCCGAGGATGCCGTTTCGCCCATAGATCGGGAAGATATAACCGTCTTCCAGCCCATGGCCGTAGGCATCGACCATCATCTGCTCCATGCGGCGTTGATGCGGGTCATCCCGGAAAGCCGCCATGCTGTCGCGCCAGCGGAAAGGCCGTTGCGCATGCGCAAGATACCGTACGGTCGGATCGACGAGCACGTATTTTTTCACCGCATAGATGTGCGACCATCTCTCCGGCCATCGGCTGGCCATAGTCACACCCCACGGGTTGTCTCCCTGCTTGGGATGACGAAGCAGACCGTAGAAATCGAATCCGCTCGCGCGGATCACCTTTTCGAGTTCGTCGAGCACACTTTGGCTATCGGAACTTTCCTCTAAAATGACAAGCAATTGAATTAAAGAATGAATTTGCACAAAATGCCCCTTGCCCGGACCAACGAGGCCGCCGGAGCAGGCCTGTTAACCCGCCGCTGAACGGTCTTTCCTAAAAATTGCAGTTCGCAAGTTGGATGGTGCGCTAGACGCTCCAGCGAATGCAAGCGCAAATTGTCGTGATGTATAGCTAAGCAACAATTTCAAAACCATGGTCACTTATCGCACTCTACGATCACAAATTTCGAAGCCGGATTCCAAACCCGAAGATCCCGTTAATCGTCGGTTCAGGTAGGTTTTTGTAGCATCGCACCATCCCGTTTTTCGCAGATGCAAAAAGAGGTTCCGACGTGTCGTTATTTAAGGTCTATGCAAGGGCTCTGCGCTATCTCGGCGCCTACAAGCTCCGCGTATCCCTCGTCGTTATCGCGAACATCGTATTGGCGGCCATCACCATCGCCGAGCCGATCCTGTTCGGCCGTATCATCGATGCGATTTCCGGCAAGGGTGAAGTCAAGCCAATCCTTATGATGTGGGCCGCCTTTGCGGTTTTCAATACCATCGCCTTCGTCCTTGTGGCACGCGAGGCAGACAGGCTGGCCCACGGCCGCCGCGCGACGCTTCTCACGGAGGCCTTCGGCCGCATCATCTCCATGCCGCTCGCCTGGCACCATCAGCGGGGTACGTCCAACGCGCTGCACACGCTGCTGCGCGCCTGCGAAACCCTGTTCGGCCTGTGGCTGGAGTTCATGCGCAACCATCTTTCGACAGTCATTGCGCTTGGCCTGCTCATCCCGACCGCGATATCCATGGACCTGCGTCTCTCCGCAGTCCTGATCGTACTCGGCATCGCCTACTGGATCATCGGCCGCGTGGTCATGAGCCGCACGAAGGATGGCCAGGCTTCGGTTGAGAACCACTATCATACCGTCTTCGGTCACGTCAGCGATTCCATCAGCAACGTCTCGGTGCTGCATAGCTATAACCGTATCGATGCCGAAACGCGTGCGCTGAAGTCCTTCGCCGATCGGCTGCTGCAGGCTCAGTATCCAGTGCTCGACTGGTGGGCGCTTGCGAGCGCGCTGAACCGCATGGCCTCCACGATCGCCATGATGATCGTGCTCGTCATCGGCACCGTGCTGGTCCAGAACGGCGAACTGCGTGTCGGCGACGTCATCGCCTTCATCGGCTTCGCTAACCTGCTGATCGCCCGCCTGGACCTGATGCGCCAGTTCGCCACGCAGATCTTCGAGGCCCGTTCGAAACTGGAAGACTTCTATAATCTGGAAGATTCCGTCCGCGAACGCGAGGAGCCGGCCGGCAACCGCGAGATCAAGGACGTCAAGGGCGACGTCGAATTCAACGACGTCTCCTTCGGCTTCGCCAACAGCTCGCAGGGCCTGCACAACGTCTCCTTCAAGGTGAAGGCCGGCCAGACGGTTGCGATCGTCGGTCCGACCGGCGCCGGCAAGACGACGCTCGTCAACCTGCTTCAGCGTGTCTACGATCCGCAGGGCGGCCAGATCCTCGTCGACGGCACCGATATCAGCAAGGTCACGCGCAAATCGCTGCGCCGCTATATCGCCACCGTCTTCCAGGATGCCGGCCTGCTCAATCGCTCGATCAGCGACAATATCCGCCTCGGCCGCGAGAACGCGTCGGAAGAGGATATGCGTCGCGCCGCCGAAGCCGCTGCCGCGTCCGACTTCATCGAGAACCGCGACGAGCAGTACGACACCCATGTCGGCGAACGTGGCAACAAGCTCTCCGGCGGTGAACGCCAGCGTATCGCGATCGCCCGTGCCATCCTCAAGGATGCGCCGATCCTGGTGCTGGACGAGGCGACTTCCGCGCTCGACGTCGAGACGGAAGCGCGCGTCAAGGCTGCGATCGACAACCTGCGCCAGAACCGCACCACCTTCATCATCGCTCACCGTCTCTCGACGGTCCGCGAAGCGGATATGGTGCTGTTCCTCGACAATGGCCGGATCGTCGAGCACGGCAGCTTCGATGAGCTCAGCCACTCCAACGGCCGCTTCGCTGCTCTGCTGCGCGCCAGCGGCATTCTGACGGACGATGAAGTCCGCAAGGCCCATACGACCGAAGCTGCCTGATCGGCTTCGCAAGGACACGACAAAAGGCCGGAAGGGCATCGCTCTTCCGGCCTTTTTGTTGCGTGGGATTCCCTGTGAATCGCTGTGGGCAGACCCGCTTGTCATCATCCTCGGGAAGGATTGATCCGTAGAACCTCTAAGCCGCTTCTGCATAGACCAGGTCAGGTGCAAGGATCCATTCGCCCTGTTTGAGCGACATGACATCGAGCCTGCCGCAGCCATCTCTGGCGGCGATGCCGACGAACCGATAGCGGCCGCCGTTCCGGTCGATGACCACGGCAGAAATCGGTTTGCCGCGAAGATGACCGACAACAGGGCCATCTGCCTTCTCGGCATCAAGCAGGAAATATTCGTGAGGAACATTGCGACTAACCATCACGCGCGACCCTCGCTCCGGACGGCCAGGCCGACAGCCATCTTTGTCCCTGCCTTCATTGCGGCATCCGGGCGATTGGCCTTGGCCGGAGCCGGCTTGCGGCAAAGCTGTTTCGTCTTCTCGATCTCGACAACGAATGGCTTTCGCTGCGGCCTCATAACTTGTCCTTTCGGTTTGAAATGCGCGTCACGCAAAGATGCATTCGACCTGTCCAAGCGGTCCGAAATCGGCAGCCAGATGCTGGCCGGGCCAGACCTGAAGGATGGTCGTGCATGATCCCGTCGCAACGATATCGTTGGCCTCAAGCTGCCTGCCGCTTACAGCGAGCTGATCTGCCAGCCAGACGACGGCATTGAGCGGATTGCCCATAACCGAAGCCGCCGTCCCGGCAAAGACCGTCTGCTTGAACAGGAAGGTCGTAATGTCGATGCCGGCAAGATCGGCTGCTGTCAGCGCCCCGGTATGATCACCGCAGAGGGTTGCGACATGCAGGCCTAAATCGGCGATCGCTGCATAATCTCCCGCAAAGACCCGCCGCGCGCGCCGCCCGAGAATACCGACGGCCGGGCGGCAATCGAGTACGGCTTCAGCAGCACTGTCTAGGTTGATCGGCTCTCCGATATCCGGATAGGACCGCAGCATCGTGAAAACCAGCTCGCATTGGACACCGATGGTGCCTGGCGGCAGCCGGAATTCCTTCGTGCCGGCAAACACTGCGGAAGCAGGAATTTCGGAATAGATCGGCTTTGCAAGACCGAGAGTGTGGCGTGATTCCTCGCTCGAGCCGACAAGCGCGTAGCCCTTGCGCTCGAAACCCAGCGCATCCTGCGCAATCGCCTGAATGTCACGGGCCTCACGTTCGGAGGAGATCAGGTCGAGCGGAAGATCGCAGAGTTCGTTATGCCGACGACCCCTGGCGAGGATGTCGGCTGTGGCGTCCTTGAGTTCGAAGTACATCTTCGTGCTCCCTTCATTGGCATTGCCTCAGGAAGCCAAAATGGAGCGAGGCGCGTAGCCGTTCCATTCGTGATGAACGGCTAAAAAATCAAAATTTTATAGTGATTCCCGAGGTCCCGCTTGCGGCTGTGCATTCCACCCGGAACAACTGCATCAAGGCCTAACCATCCACGCTCGGCGAAAAGAAAAAGCCGGTGGCCTCTTCGACCGCCGGCTCAGTATTTCCTCAAGGAGGCTGCCTATTTACGCTTGCCTTGACTATAGGTGTCCGCTCCACGGTTGACACGGACCGGCACCGGAATGGCACCGCCGGCAAGAGGCCGGGCCTTTTCCTGTTCGCGCTTGTATTCGAGATAATAGGCATAGGCGAACTGGGCGGCGATACCGGCAAGCACGAAGATCGGGCCGATGATCTGGTCTCGGTTGGTGATGTAGAGCAGCACCTGTCCGACCATCGCAAGGATGGTGCCGGCGACAAAGATGTTCAGCGAGTGACGGCCGAGGATCGTCAGCGGATGATCTGCCGGGCGACGAAACGCCTGCGATATCGCCGGCATATTGACCACCAGATAGGCGAGAGCCAGCACGTGCAGAAGGCGAGGCAGCGACAGGAAAGTCTTGTCAAAGCCGGTCAGCACCGCCGGCAGACCGAGCGCCGCAAGATAGTTTCCAAGATCCCAGAGATGGGCTGTCACCCAGATGAAGGAGAGCACGACATAGCCCAGTGCAAGCGCGAAAAGCAGCGGATGGCGGGGAAGCGTGCCGCCGCGCTTGACATGCATCATCGAGACGATGCCGATCGTGAAGAGGAACTGCCAGGAGAAGGGATTGAGGAACCAGTCTCCTTCGAACAGCATATTCTGCGGCGCAATCTGATAGATGCCCGCAAGCAGCCAGACGGTGCCGGAAACGGCTAGCGCCAGCAGCGTGCTCTTCTCGTTCAGAAGCAGGATTAGCGGCACCATCAACATCAGCGCGCCGTACATCGGCAGAATGTTGTTGTAGCCGATCTGGTGGCCGAGCAGCAGCAACGCCGGAATGCCCTCCTTCAGGTTCATCAGCACCGCAAGGATATTGATCTCGACCAGTAGCCCCGGCCGGTGGAACAACCAGGCGCCGCAGATGAAGAGCGCCAGCGTCACGAATGTGGTGATCATATGAGCGAGATAAAGCGTGAAGGCGCGCTTTGCCGCCTTGATCGCCATCTCCAGCCGCGTGCCCGCCTTGAAGCGCGAACCATAAGCAAGACCGACCGCAATGCCCGAGATCAGCACGAAGGCTTCGGCGGCATCGGAAAAGCCGAAATTCTTCGTCGTGATATATTCGAAGATTTGCCCCGGAACGTGATTGATGAAGATCGTCATGAGCGCAAGACCACGAATCACATCGAGCCTCGTATCACGCTTGGACGCCGCTACTGATATGGAACTTCGTTGGGCGCCAATGGCTTTGGTGGGCATACCTGCCATGGTGTCTCTCCTGTTATCCGTTTTGCAAACGCTACGCCGGCCAAAAGGGTTCCTCTTTGGCCCCGCGAATCGCCGGAAAATCAGCTTGGAGATTGCTGGGATCCGACCGGATATCCCTCGTGGGGATTGGCGACTTCGCTGCCGTTTATGGACAGAGTGTAGCCTTCAGCATTGGACGCTTTTGAGACCGAAATGCGGTATTTGCTTCCGCCGCGCTTGATCTCTGCCGTAAACCCGTCCCAATTGGAAGGCAACGACGGGTTCACAAAAAGTTGTCCACCCTTTAGCCGGATACCGAGGATGCCTTCTACCGCCGCGCGGTAGAGCCAGCCGGCCGAACCCGTGTACCAGGTCCAGCCGCCACGCCCGATATAGGGATCGTCCCCGTAGACATCGGCCGCTACGACGTAGGGCTCGACGCGGTACCGTTCGGCCGCCGCCTTATCAAGCGAATGGGTGATCGGATTGAGGATCTGGAAGCAACGCAGCGCGTCGTCCCCCCGTTTCAACTTTGCCAGTGCCATGACCACCCAAGTCGAGGCATGTGTGTATTGGCCACCGTTCTCGCGAACGCCGGGCGGATAGGCCTTGATATAGCCTGGATCCTTTGACGACTTCTCAAAAGGCGGCGTGAATAGGCGGATGACCCGCGCCTCCTCATCCACCAACTGGGCGAGCACCGCATCCATCGCTTTGGCGGCCCGCTCTGAATCGCCTTCGCCCGAAAGCACACTCCAGGACTGGGCGATTGAATCGATCTGGCATTCCAGGTTTTCCTTCGATCCGAGCGGCGTGCCGTCGTCGAATGTGCCGCGACGATAATAACCGCCATCCCACCCAGCGCTTTCGAGCGCCCTCTTGAGTTCGGTGAGGCGGGTCCTCCAGCGTTCGGCACGGACCCTGTCGCCTCGTTCTTCGGCATATGGGACGAAAGAGCGCAGTGTGCCGGCAAGGAACCAGCCGAGCCAGACACTCGTGCCCTGGCCGCCGATGCCGACTCGGTTCATGCCGTCATTCCAGTCGCCGCCGAGGAAGAGCGGCAGGCCGTTCGTGCCCTTGCGGGCAACGGCGAGATCGAGCGCTAGGGCCGCATGTTCGTAGACGCTCGCGGTATCCTCGGACTTCTCCGGCGTGGAGAAGGAGTCGTGCTGACCTTCCAGCAGCGCCGGGCCTTCAAGGAAGGGAAGCTGCTCGTCAAGCACGCTCCTGTCGCCACTGACGCTGCAATAGTGATCGATCGCATAAGCGAGCCATACAACGTCGTCGGAAATCATGGTGCGCACGCCGGCGCCCGTTCCCGGCAGCCACCAGTGCTGCACGTCGCCTTCGCGGAACTGACGCGAGGCGGCGTTGACGATCTGGCGCCGCGCAAGCACAGGTTCCTGCAGCACAAAGGCGAGCGTATCCTGCAATTGGTCGCGGAAGCCGAAGGCACCACTCGCCTGATAGAAGGCGGTGCGGGCCATGATGCGGCAGCCGAGGCTTTGATAGGGCAGCCAGGCATTGACGAGATTGTTCATGCCCTGATCCGGCGTCGAGATCTGCAGCTTGCCAGTGAATTCCTGCCAGAAGCCCTCGTTCGCCTGCACCGCCTCATCGAACGAGCGCTTTCGAACATCGGCAAGCAGCGCGCGCGCGGCCTCTTCCGTGGGCGCATCCCCCAGGAAGAAGGTGACGTCGCGCTCTTCGTCGGCGCCGAGCTCGATATCGATTGCAAGGATCGCTGCTGGATCGCCGTCCAGGTCCGTGGAGCCGGAGAGAGCCGCCGCTGCAGTCACGGCGAAAGGCGCCTCAATCGTCCCGGTTTTGCCAAGAAACTCACGACGACTTGCTGAGAAACTCGAAACCTTCTCGCTCGCGGCGAAGAAGGCGGTACGGCCTGAATAATCGATGCTGTAGGGGTTCGTAGCAAACAGCGCCCCTGTCTCCTCGTCGCGTTTCGACAGGATGAAGGAGGCGGTCTTCTGCGCATTATTCCCAAGGACCCATTCGACATAAGCGTAGAGCCGAAGCTTGCGGCTTTCCGAGCCTGTGTTGCGCAGCCGCAGGCGCTGCAGCTTCACCGGCTTCTCGCGACACACCGTCTGCGTCACTTCCAGCGCAATTTCATGCTGCATGCTGGAGAAAGTGGAATAGCCGAGACCATGCCGCGCCTCGAAGCGAATGTCGTTGCGACGGGAAAGCGCTGCAAAGGGCGTCATGACCACCCCGCTTTCAAGATCCACTATGTAGAGTGCTTCGCCGGAACGGTTGATGACTGCATCGTTCGACCAGGAGGTGAGCTGATAATCGCGCGAATTGACGCTCCAGGTGAAACCGGCACCTTCCGCCGACACATGGAAGCCGAACTGGTCGCTCGAGATGACGTTGATCCATGGCTGCGGCGTCGCCCGCCCACCTGGCAGGCGTATGACATATTCACGGCCGTCGCGGGCAAAGCCACCGATTCCGTTCCAGAAGTCGAGATCCCCTTCCTCCGCAATGGAGACGGTCTTGATAGCCGGGGCCGGCTGGGGCGGTATGCGCTTGACCGGCATCCCCGCGCGCTCGGTCTTTTCTGTCTCCTCAAGCTCTTCCTTGCCGAGCGCAAACAGCATGAGGGCTCGGTTGATCTGATCGACCACCTTGCCGTTCCTGGCATGCAGCGTCACACGCGAGGCAGCAATCAGTGCCTGATAGGTGCTCTCTTCCATCAGGTCCCTGCGGACCGCGAAGATGTGCTGGCGCAGACCGTCGGCCTGGCCCATGCGGCGCACGTTTTCGCACATCGCGTCGAGCGCATGCTGCATATCCTGCACATAGGAAGAGGCGCGTTCGTTCATGATGACGAGATCGGCGGTCACGCCGCGCGAGCGCAGATATTCCTGCGCCAGCAACGCCTCGCGGGCAATCTCGAGATCCATGTCGTCATCGATGCGTAGCATGAAGATCGGGAAATCGCCCGAAATTGCCAACGGCCAGAGCGCCGACTGCGACTGCATGCCGGTCCGGACGACCGTGTGATCGCCGCGAAGCTGCATGTCCGGATAGACAAGATAACGACCGAGATGCTGGAAGGCCGCCGCCTGCTGCGAGCTGACGCCGACATGGCGCATCTGCGCCTGTGTGCGCGTCCAGGCTTGAACGAGTTCGTGGTTGAAAGCATCCGGATGGCGATAGCGATCGACGGCCTTGTCCACCTCGACACGATCGGGCGCCGCGATTGTCCAGAAGATCACGCTGACCTTCTTTCCGGCCGGAACGCGGACCGTACGACGCAGCGACAGGACGGGATCCAGCGTGAAACCGTCAGTGCCTGAAAGCGCCGCACCCGGATCGAACGCGGCAGCGTTCGCCAGGCTGCGCCCGCGGCCGAGGAACTTGCGCCGCTCGGTTTCGAATTCGGTGTGGCGCGCATCGCCGGCGTTGTCGACGATCAGATGTGCGATGCTCATATTCGCTTCGTTCGGGTCGCGCTTGTTGCGCCAGGCGCGGATAACGTCGCCGCGCTTGTCGATCTCCGTCCTCACGAACATTCGGGCGAAAGCCGGATGTGCATTGTCCATGTCGTCCGATGCGATCACCGGTTCGAGATAGGAAGTCACTTCGATGAGGCGGTCTTCCGCGCCCATATTGAACAGCGTCAGGCGGCGGGCTTCCGCATCATGTTCGGTGGCGACGATGCATTCGACCTCGCTCGTGATCTCGCCAAGCACCTTGCTGAAGACGGCCTTCTCATCAGCAAATTCCACCCTGACCGTTTCGCCTTCAACGCTCTTCGGTTCCGCCGTCGCCGACCACCACTCATTGGTCGCCATGTCGCGCAGGAAGATGAAATTGCCCCAGCGATCCTCGGTCGGATCGGGTTTCCAGCGGGAGACGGAAAGACCGTTCCAGCGGGCATGACCCGCGCCCGTCGCCGTCAGCATTAGGGAATAATGGCCGTTCGACAGGAAGACGAGCTCGCGGTCGCGCGATGCTGGATCGGCAACCTTGCGGATGACCGGACGCATGAGTTCGTCCTGGATGGCGGCGGGGGTAACGGATTCGTCCTTGCCGCTTATGATCGGGATGTCGCGCGGCGCCTTTTCCTGCAGCAGCAGTTCGGCCGCTTCGATGACCGGATCCGAGTGGAAGAGCTCTCGCAGATGGCCGTCGAAGGCGACGTTGGCGACAGCCGCAATCGACATGCCGTGATGGTGCGCATAGTAGTTATAGACCACCACACATTTCTTGCCCTCAGGCACTCGTGTCGGCGTGAAATCGACGGCATCATGAAAACCGAACTTGCCGAGAGCGCCGAGCTTGCGAAGCCTCTGCAGGTTTTCGAGCGCCGCCGCCGGATAATACTGGCTGGCGAGCAGCGAGGCATAGGGCGCGATGACGGCATTGTGGCCGAGACCGCGCTTCAGGCCGAGCGTCGGCACACCGAAGTTCGTGTATTGATAGTTGAGGTTATGGTCGCGGGCATTGAAAGCCGATTCCGAGATGCCCCATGGGGTACCGAGCTTGCGGGCATGGTTCATCTGCTCGACGATGACGAGATTGTTGGTCTGGTTGAGAATTCCTCCGCCGCGCTCCTGCATGACGAGTGGGGCCATCAGATATTCGAACATCGAACCGGACCAGGAAACCAGCGCGCCACGCGAACCGACCGGCACGACCTGGCGGCCAAGCTTGTACCAATGCTCTGTCGGCAGGTCACCCTTGGCGATGCCGAAGAGTGAGGTCAGGCGGCATTCGGACGCGAGAAGGTCGTAGCAGGCAGCATCCAGTTCGCCGCTTTCAACACGGTAGCCGATCGACAGCAGGCGACGCTCCGAACGGAACAGGAAGCTGAAATCCATCGAAAAGGCGAGATCGCGCGCCTTGTCGCGAAGTGCGACGAGGCGCGGACGCAAGGCATCGATATTGGAAAGGTCGAAGGTACTATCGGAGATATGTGCCTCGCAGACCTTGACGAGCGACGCCGCCCACAACGTGACCTCTTCCGTCTGCTTCGACTTCACCTCATGATGCAGGTTTCCGGCGAGATTCTGAATGTCGCGCGCCAGGACCGCGAGGTTGATGACACGGATCGAGGCAAACTCGTGCTCGCGCTTGACCGCGGCAAGCGCGTTCTGGAAGCCGGCGATGCGCTCTTCCAGACGGCGGCGCAGCGGCCGCACGGTCTTGCGGTCGTCAGGCAGGTCGTCCAACACTTCACCGAGAATGCCGGCCGTATCACCGACGCCGTCGAGATTGCCTTGGACATGTGCCGAGGGCGCCTCCGCCCAGTCGCGGCAGGCTGAGGAAATGGCAATCAGGTGACCGGCGAGATTACCGCTGTCGACCGCCGAAACATAGCGAGGTCCCAGCGTCTGCAGCGTATCGGTGTGATACCAGTTGAAGAGATGGCCACGGAACTTTTCCATGCGGTCGACCGTGGCGATCGTCTGCTCCAGGCGCTCGATCGTCTCCTCGAAGGAGAACCAGCCGAAATGACGGCCGGAAATCACGGACAGGAGATAGACGCCGATATTTGTGGGCGAAGTGCGCGTCGCCACGATGACATGCGGCGTTTCCTGCACGTTGTCGGGCGGCAGATAGTTCTGCTCCTCCGTCGTGAAGGTTTCGAAGTATCGCCAGGTGCGACGCGCGACCTTTCGTAACTCGTCGGAGACGTCATCCGGCACATGGAGACGATCTTCCGTCTCGGCCGACTGGCTTACATACCAGGCGACGGCTGGTGACAGGATCCAGAGGAGCGCGAAGGGAATACCGACGAGGAAGGCGTCGTCGCCTGACAGCGCCGCGAAACCTATCGCCAGGACCGCGAGGACCGGCGCATGCCACATCGCTTCGTAATAGGAAAGAATGGTGCCCTGCTTGCCGGCCTGGACGCTGGCCGCGGTACGCCACTGGAGCATCAGCCTGTGGCTGACGAACAGGCGGTATAGCGAACGGCTGATTGCATCCGCCATCATGCAGACAGAGTCGGCGATGAAAATGATGCGCAGCGCCACCTGAGCATTGGCAGCCGTGATATCCGACCAGACGGTATGGAGATGAGCGCTGGCGACGATATCGCTGCTGCGCGGAATGATGCCGCTGATGAGCGACAGGGTGGGCGCCACGAACAGACAGGAGATCAGCAGGATCTGCCAGATCAGCGCGCCGAACGGCTCCATCAGATACCAGCCGAGCACGGAGGCGAAGAACCACGCGATCGGTGTCAGGGATCGGCGCAAATTATCGAACATCTTCCAGCGGCCGAGCGCGGTGACGCCGTATTTCGGGTTGAACATGTAGGGCAGGAGTTGCCAGTCGCCGCGAGCCCAGCGATGCTGCCGCGAGGCCTCGACCTCATAGCGGACCGGAAAATCTTCGACGAGTTCGAGATCGGTGACGAGCGCGCAGCGCGCCATCGACCCCTCGAGAAGGTCGTGGCTGAGCACTGAATTCTCGGCGATGCGGCCTTTCAGCGAAGCCTCGAAAGCATCGACATGATAGAGGCCCTTGCCGGTGAACGTGCCCTCGCCGGCAAGATCCTGATAGACATCCGAAACCGTGAAGACATAGGGGTCGAGACCGCGGTTGATCGAAAAGACGCGCTGGAAGACCGACGCATCCTTGCCGGTCGTCAGCGACGGCGTCACGCGCGGCTGCAGAATGCCATAACCGACTTCGACCCGACCAGTTTCCGAGTTGATGACCGGCCGGTTGATCGGGTGATGAAGCTTGCCGACGAGCTTGGTGACGGTATCACGCATAAGGCGGGTATCGGCATCGAGCGTCATGACGTACTTGATATCGGCAGGCACGGTATTGGCGCCTGGCAGGTAGGTCGTGTCGCGGTCGCCGCGCAGCAGCAGGTTCAGCTCGTGCAACTTGCCGCGCTTGCGCTCCCACCCCATCCATACACCCTCGGACGGATTGTAAAGGCGGCGGCGATGTAGGAGATGGAAGCGCGTCCAGCCGTCATAGGCATAACGAGCTGAGAGGTTGGCAATCTCACGGCGTGCATATTCCAGCACTTCCAGATCGTCGGAGCTTTCCTCCACATCGCTGTCTGGCCAGTCGCTGAGCAATGCAAAATGGATTTCGCCGCGCGGATTGGCGAGATAATGAACCTCGAGATTGCGCACCATCTCGTCAACGCTGTCACGATTGGAAATCAGACAAGGCACGACGACGAGCGTGCGTGCATCCTCCGGGATGCCCCGCTTGAACTCGTAACCGACGAGCCGCGCCGGCGTGACGAAGAAGGACAGCACGGTATTGAAGAAGCCGCTTGCACCTTCCGACGCCGGCAGCGAAAATAGGATGAGCAGCAGGGCGATTTCGATCGACGCCATGCCGGCATTGGCCATGAACCCGCCGACAACGGCCATGGCGATGATCGTGATCAGCACGACCGGAATGGCGATCGCCATCCAATTGAATTTGCGTACGGCGCGGAAGACGTGCTGCGCCAGCGTTGGACGGTAATCCGCGCGCGCTTCGAACTTCAGGCGTTGAGCGCCTGTAATGAAGCCGCCGATATCAGGCTCGTGTGGCTGCGCCTCGTCGGAATGCCTGACCTCAGCCACCATGTCGACGGCGAGCTGGGCGATTTGCACCTCGCTCAGCGGTGAGCGCCTGGCAAGCTTTTCGATCTGCCTGCGATAGCTGTTGCGCGAACCGGGATCGAGATCACCGTAGTCGGACTGGTCCCAGAGCAACCTGTCGACATGGCTGACCTGCTCGATCCAGACCGACCACTCCGTATCGTTGATCTCGCGCAGGCTGCGGATGATATTGCCAGTTGTGACATTGCCGGCAGAGAGGCGGCTATGCTCCGCCATCGTCACTTCTTCGCTGTCACGCCCGAGCCGCTCCAGCCGCTGGTCCAACCAGGAGATCGCCAGGCTCGAAGTCTGCGAACCATCACGCATGCGGTAGAGGAACTGCGTCGAGAAAGTGTTGTCCTCGGCAAGTTCCTCCAGCGTCCTCAGATAGGCGGCAGCCTTTGCGGTGTCGGCCAAGCGAACCAGTACGTCGGCGGCCTCATTGGCGCGGCGGCGCATGCCGCGGCTGCGCTCGACTCGGCTCGAAATACGGCGGAGGTTTTCGACCAGCACGTACCGCACCAGGGACGGCAGCGCCCAGAGCTCGCCAATTCTCAGTGTCTCATGCTGCTGGAAGCCATCGACGAGCGCCCCCAGGCTTTCCTGCGAGATGGTGCTGTGGGTATGGGCGACATAGAGCCAGGCCAGTACGAGCGTGCGCGGGATTTCGACGCCGCCGACTTTCATGAGCGGCAGCTGTTGATAGAACCGGCGCGGGAAGTCGCGGCGGACTTCCTGAATTGCCTCCTCGACGAGGTAGTGATTGTCCAGCAACCATTCGGCGGCCGGCGTGATCGCCTCCCCGGCGTCGGCATCGCTCGCAGTCGTTTGGTAAACGCGCAGGATTTCCTTCTCGTTTTCCTTGTGGCGCGCAAAAAAATCGAACGCCGCGAAGGCTGGCAACTCGCTCACCGTGCCGCAAGCGACACTTTCGCCCATGGCCCTGATGTCCTCGTTGGACAGATAGGTCGAGCGGATCGAATCGCTGTGGTCGATCTGCCTGTTCTCAGGCTCGTGCGGCGGGTCCGGAGATGGACTTGAAATAGCCATGGGTTCGGCCCTGGATCCAAACGGCGTTATGGTTTCGGCTTGGTTCTGCATTGCTCACGATGACTCTCGCATGAACGGGCCGGTCATCTTCGAAGTCGGGAAAAGCAGGAAAAACGGACGCTCGGCGCGCTTTGCAGCAACGGACAGACCGGCTTCGGACGTAACTTTGCCAATGGTCATGGCCGACTTATGCCCTCCCTGCGCAGCCACCCGGAAAAGTTGGACATTCTTGCGATAATTCAAGTCAAAGGACCTTTTTCTCGCTGCCCTTCCGCCGACGTGAAAAAAGCGCATGGACAACATCCGTGCGCCTGCACGACGTTCCCGGCACTGTCAGCGCCTCACGCCTACTTTCCGGAATGGGCTAAATTGGGTGGGATAGGTAAAACAGGATGAGGATGGGATCGGGATGCCGATCAGCCACAGCTGGATGCCTTTCACAACTATTCTCCCTAAACAACACCGAAGTGCCAGGAGAATGCCAGCGCATCCCAATTGTTCCGGATAGGCAAATATTCGATCAGACGGCGCGGTCAGCCAGCGCCTTGGACGCGTCGGTATCAGCCGACGACGCCGAAAACCATTGCGACGACGAAAAGGAATGCCGCCGTGAAAATCGTTGCATGGATCGCGGTCTGAATCTTGTGCCGCGTGGTGACCGGCTTCTTGGCCGATACGGATCCGTACTGGTTCACATGAGTATGCGAAATACCCAGATTTGCCATGTGTCGCCTCCGTGTGTTTGTTTTTGCGGCCGGACTACCAGCTCACATTTATTTTCTTACATTCTCTATAAGGTAGGTAGAGATAAATTTCCGTCCAGAGCAGACGAAAGAGAAAATCCACCCAGGCTTCAGCTCAGCAGAGCGTGCGCCATGCCCAAATCCAGGAACGCTCTGCAGCGTTGTCGCCCTGGGGTGCGTTGGGGGGTGTTTCGATCAACCGGCGATCCTTTTCCGCCGGGATAGTAACGGAGGCGGTTTCCCTCCGCTCGGCCTTAACAGGTGGATCGAGGTAACCCATGGTCATCCCACCGAGAAAGAACATGCCTCAACCTCCATCGATCACGAAAGCTAACGGTCGTTAACGCGATCATGACAGAACTAAGGCAGCTGTCAATAGTCTAGTCGAATGGTCGTGTTTTAGGTAACCATTATCCTTAACGCCGACACGGTGCGAGATTTTTCAAAGGTCTGAAAACATTGGCTTTCAAGCCTTCACGAAACCCTTGCTCGCGATCATCAAATTTCGCGTGTACTCTTCGTGAACGCTGCCGGCGGCAAGTTCAGCCGATGTCAGCCGTTCAACGACGGCACCGCCACGCATCACGGCAAGCCTCCCGCACATATGGGTGATGACGCCGAGATCATGGCTGACCATGACGAAGGTCAGGTTCCTGTCGCGGCGGATCTGTTCGAGAAGGTTGAGAACTTCGGCCTGCACGGAGGCATCAAGCGCCGATGTCGGCTCGTCGAGCAGCAGGATCGACGGTTCGACGATCAGTGCGCGGGCAATCGCCACACGCTGCCGCTGGCCGCCGGAAAGCTGATGCGGATAGCGGAAGCGGAAGCCATTGCCGAGCCCGACCTCGTCGAGCGCGCGGGCAATGCGCTTCTCGCTGTCACCTATGCCATGGATCGCCAGCGGTTCGAGAAGCAGCCGGTCGACGGTTTGGCGAGGATGCAGCGAGCCGTAGGGGTCTTGAAACACCATCTGGACGCTTCGGTAAAAGCTCCTGCTGCGCCTTGCACCCTTCAGAACCTCGCCGTGAACGTGGACGATACCCTCGCTGACGGGTGCAAGCCCGGCAACGGCACGCAGCAACGTCGACTTGCCCGAGCCGGACTCGCCGACGAGCCCGAAAGATTCGCCGCTTTCGATGGAGACACTCACATCCTTCAGCGCATAAAAATGGTCGTAGACGACACCGAGATGGTCTGCAGATAGCGCTGTACTCATGCAGCCCACTCCGGTTTGCGGTCAAGGACGGGCAGCGGATGCCTGTTTTCACCGATCTGCGGCATGCAGTTGAGCAGCCCCTGCGTATAGGGATGCTTCGCGTTGCGAAGCTCGGATGCGGCGATCTCTTCGACGATCCGGCCGGCATACATGACGATGACACGGTCGCAGAAGGAGGAGACCAGCCTCAGATCGTGGGAGATGAAGATCAACCCCATGCCGCGTTCAGACACCAGCCGGTCCATGATCCTGAGCACATCGAGCTGGACCGTAACGTCGAGAGCCGAGGTAGGCTCGTCGGCAATCAGCAATTCCGGCCCGGCGATCAGCATCATGGCGATCATCGCGCGCTGGCCCATGCCGCCCGAAACCTCATGCGGATAGAGATCGAAGACGCGATGGGGGTCACGGATCTGCACTGCTTCCAGCATGGAAAGCGCACGGTCGCGCGCCTCGCCTTTGCCAACCTTCTCATGTGTGCGCAGCGTTTCGCAGATCTGCTTGCCGATGGTCATGACCGGATCGAGCGAATATTTCGGATCCTGGAGGATCATGGCGATGCGCTTGCCGCGCAGCCTGCGCCGTTCGGCAGCCGATGCCTTCAGAAGATCGATGCCACTGAAATCCAAGGTGTCGGCGGTAACGATGCCATGCTTTGGCGTCAGGCCCATGATGGCGCGGCCGGTCTGCGATTTGCCGGAGCCGGATTCGCCGACGATACCGAGCCGCTCCTTGCCGAGCGTGAACGAAACGCCGCGTACGGCTTCGATCAAACCGGTGCGGGTCGGATAGCTGACGCGCAGGTTTTTCACAGTCAGAAGCGAACTCATTGGCCGGCCTCCTTCGGATCGAGCGCATCGCGCAGGCCATCACCCAGAAGGTTGAAGCCGAGGCTGACGACGAGGATGGCGATGCCAGGCATGGCCGCGACCCACCATTGATCGAGGATGAAACGGCGGCCGGAAGCGATCATCGCCCCCCATTCCGGCAGTGGCGGCTGAGCACCGAGACCGAGGAAACCAAGGCCGGCAGCGGTCAGGATGATGCCCGCCATGTCGAGCGTCACACGAACGATCAGCGAGGACATGCAGAGCGGCATGACGTGCCGCACGATGATCCGCAACGGCGAGGCGCCCATCAGTTTAACCGCCGATATGTAATCGGAACGGCGAACCGTCAGCGTCTCGGCGCGGGCGATGCGCGCATAGGGCGGCCAGGACGTGATGGCAATGGCGATGATAGCGTTCTGGATGCCCGGTCCAAGCGCTGCGACGAAGGCGAGCGCCAGAACCAGCTTCGGAAAGGCCAGGAAGATATCGGTGATGCGCATCAGCGTCGCATCCACCCATCCGCCGGCATAACCCGACACCGTACCGACAATGAGGCCGACCGGTGCCGAGATGATGGCGACCAGCACGACAACGAGTAGCGTCAGCCGCGAACCGTAGACAAGGCGCGAGAAGATATCGCGGCCCTGATCATCGGTGCCGAGCAGATAGCCGGCGCTGCCGGGCGGCAGTAAACGCGCATTCTTGAGATCGCCGACAACGGGATTGTGCGTGGCGATGACATTGGCAAAGGCCGCAATCAGCAGCAGCGCCACGATGATGATGAGGCCGACGACTGCGAGCCTGTTCGCGGTAAACTGCCGCCACGTGACATAGGCGCGGCCGAGCCGGGCCTGCATGCGCGACTGAGGCCGGTCGGACAGCAGCCACTCGCGGCGGCTGATCGGCGTGGAAGGAACCGTCATCGGTTGCGCGTCCTCGGGTCGAGTATCCGATACAGAAGATCGGAAATGAGATTGATGCCGACAAAGACCGTGCCGATGATGATCGTGCCGCCGAGCACGGCGTTCATATCGGCACTCTGCAGCGAATTGGTGATATAGAGGCCGATGCCGGGCCAGGAAAAGACCGTCTCCGTCAGCACCGAGCCTTCGAGCAGGCCGGCATAGGAGAGCGCGATGACGGTCACCAGCGGCACCGCCGCATTTCTGAGCGCATGGCCCCAGATCACCCGCGTTTCCGACAGGCCCTTGGCGCGGGCTGCCACGACATATTCCTGTGACAGCTCGTTCAGCATGAAGCTGCGGGTCATGCGGCTGATATAGGCGAGCGAAAAATAACCGAGCAGCGAGGCCGGCAGGATGATGTGGCGGAAGACATCATAAAAGACATCCCACTGCCCCTGCCACGCACTGTCGAAAAGATAGAAACCGGTGACCGGCGTGAAGCTGTATTCGTAGACGATATCGATGCGACCGGGGAAAGCCACCCAGCGCAGTTGCGCATAGAAAATGACGAGCGAGATCAATGCCAACCAGAAGATCGGCACCGAATAACCGACAAGGCCGATGACGCGGACGACCTGGTCGGCAATGCTGCCACGCCGCACAGCGGCCAGCACGCCGAGCGGCACGCCGATGACGGAACCGATGATCGTGCCGACGGTCGCAAGCTCCAGCGTCGCCGGAAAGACGCGGCGAATATCGACCATGACCGGATTGGTCGTCAGGACCGAAGCGCCGAAATCGCCGGAAAGGATGCCTTTCAGGTAAATATAGAACTGTTCGTAGAGCGGCAGGTCGAAGCCCATCTCGCGGCGCACGCGCTCCACGACATGGGTCGGTGCGCGGTCGCCGAGAATGGCGAGCACGGGATCGATCGGCACGACGCGGCCAATGAAGAAGGTGACGGCCAGAAGACCGAGATAGGTGGTGGCGGCAGCGAAGAGGAAACGCCCCAACGCCTTCGCAAAGGAGAGTGCACGGCCCTTACGGGGCCGCACCTCCTGTCTTGTTTCGACGATGCTCACTGGATCAGCCTAGCCGGCTCATCACTTCGCGATCGGGCCTACATAGTTCGTGTCGAAGCTCGGCCCCAGTTTGAAGTCCTTGAGGTTCTTGCGATAGCCGGCCACTTCGATCTGCTGGAAAATGATGACGAACGGGCTGTTGGCGAGGAACTTCTTCTGGACATCCTCGTACATGGCGGCGCGCTTGGCAGCGTCCCGTTCGAGCAAAGCAGCCTTCGTCTCCTTGTCGAGTTCGGGCGCTTCCCAGGTATTGCGCCACGCGAGCGTCTTCACCGTACCGGCGTCGGAATTATCAGGGTTGGAGGTGAAGGTATCGGCGTTGGAGTTCGGGTCGAAATAGTCCGAGCCCCATTGGCCGATATACATGTCGTGCGTACGGGCGCGGTACTTGGTCAGGGTCTGCTTGCCGTCGCCGGGAATGATTTCCATCTTCACGCCGGCCTGGGCGAGCGTCTGCTGCATGGATTCGGCAATGCCGGTGACGGGCTGCGTGTTACGCACATCCATGGTGACTGAGAAGCCATCCGGCAGGCCTGCCTTGGCGAGCAGTTCCTTCGCCTTGGCGACGTCGAGCTTGTAGGGGTTCTCGTTCAGCGCACCGAGCTGACCGGTCGGCAGGAAGGTCTGGTGGATCTCGCCGATGCCCTTGATGAGGGTCGCGCCGATCGCGTCGTAATCGACCAGATACTTGAAGGCCTCCTGGACTTCAGGCTTCTTCAGATTCTCGTTCTTGCTGTTGAGGCTGACGTAATAGACCGTGCTCTTCGGCGCATTGGTGGTCGCCAGATCCGCATTTTTGGAAACGGCATCGAGATCACCCGGCTCCAGGTTGCGGGCGATATCGATATCGCCGGCCTCGAGCGCCAGGCGCTGAGCCGAGCTTTCCTTCATGTAGCGGTAGATGACGCGATTAAGCTTTGCCTTCTCGCCGTAATAGTTGTCGTTGCGTTCCATGACGACGACTTCGTTGGCGCGCCATTCGCGCAGCTTATAGGCACCGGAACCGGCATAATTCGTCTTCAGCCACTCATTGCCGAAATCGTTGTCATACTTGTGGTCGGCATCGACGGTGACGGACTTCACATGATCCATGACCAGCTTCTTGTCGACGACGGAAGCGACGGTTGCCGTCAGGCAGTTCAGCACGAAGCTCGGCGCATAAGGCTTATCGACGGTGAAGGTGAAAGTGGTCGGATCGACAGCCTTTGCCTTTTCGGTGACGTTGTCGCCGGTCAGGCCGAACTGGGTGAGAATGAAGGCCGGGCTCTTGTCGAGCTTGACGGCGCGCTCGAAGGACCAGGCCACGTCCTCGGCAGTGATCGGGTTGCCGGAGGCGAACTTCAGATCCGGCTTCAGCTTGAATGTATAGGTCAGGCCGTCATCGGAAACGGTCCAGCTGTCGGCGAGATCGCCCTTGATCTTTGACGTGTCGTTCATGTCGAGGCGAACGAGCAGGCTGTAGGTATTGCTGGTGACTTCTGCCGTCGAAAGCTCGAAAGCCTCGCCCGGATCCATTGTGATGATGTCGTCGATGGCAAAACCTTCAACGAGCGTATCCTTCGGCGTCTCTGCGAAAGCAGCAGGCGCAGCTACCATCAGGAGCGAAAGGGCCGCTCCCGCGGAAAGAAGGCGGAAGCTGCGGTTGAGTTTGGTAATCATCGTGGTTTGTTCCCCTGTTTTGATTGATTACTAAGTATTATTTGGTTTCAGACGTCCTCTTCCCTCCACGCTGAAGCCAGAATGCGAAGCCAGTTTTCGCTGGCCATTTTTGTCAATTCTTCCGCACCATAGCCAGCTTGCCGGAGAGCGGCAATCAGCCTCTGGTTGCCGGCGGCATCGCCGATTTCTTCCGGAATGGTAGCACCATCGAAGTCCGAACCGAGTGCCACGCAATCGATTCCGACGCGGTTCACGAGGTAATCGATATGGCGGATCATGTCGGAGAGCGGCGTGTCTGCCTCAGAGCGGCCATCCGGCCGCAGCATGGCCGTGGCATAGTTCACGCCAACGAGGCCGCGCCGCTCACGGATCGCGTCGAGCTGCCTGTCGGTGAGGTTGCGGGCGACCGGCGTCAGCGCATGGACGTTGGAATGGCTGGCGACGAGCGGCTGGTCGCTCGTTTCCGCCACATCCCAGAAACCCTTTTCGGTGATATGGGCGAGATCGATCATGATGCCGAGACGGTTGCACTCGCGCACCAGCGCGAAGCCGGCTTCCGTCAGGCCCGGCGCCGTATCCGGCGAACTGGGGAAAGCGAAGGGCACGCCATGGCCGAAAATGTTGTGGCGGCTCCAGACCGGCCCCAGCGAACGCAGGCCAGCGGCATGGAAGACTTCGAGCGCGGCGAGATCGGCGGCGATCGCCTCGCAGCCTTCGATATGCATGACGGCGGCGAAAATGCCTGATGCCATCGCCTTGCGGATATCCTTGACCGAGCGGCAGAGCCGCCAGGTGCCGGCACGGTCGAGCCTGAGCGCGATCGCCGCCATTTCCGAGGCGATCGCGAGCGACGGCAGCGGATCGAGAGGGGCGGCAAGCGGCGTCGCGTAGTGACCGTTCGCATCGGGATCGGCAAAGACCAGATCGCCCGACGGAATATAGATGGCGCAGAGGCCGCCAGCCAGGCCGCCAGCCCTCGCCCGGGGAGCATCTATATGCCCCGCGGTCGTGCCATCAGCGAATTCCGCAACCGGATCGCTACCGTCTTTCGCATGGGTCCAGAGTCGAAGGAGAACGTCGTTATGGCCGTCGAATACGAGTTGCATCTGCTTTCCTGCGCTGCCCGAACGGGCGGATCGAAGCGGCAAGAATAGAAAAGCTGACAGAAAGCGCCACCTCTTTTTTACAAATGAGCAATGGGGAAACCGTACAATTTAGCGATGCAAAAAGGCGGCGTCGGAAATACCTTGGATGCGGTCCGCAGGCTCAATCACCGCGGAATGTCTTTTCTGCCAATGATCTGAAAGAATCCCATGACTGAGGAAATTTTCCAGACGCTTGTTCGACAATACCCGGATGCCAGGCTGACCGCTGTCGACCAGCCCTTGCCGGAAGCCGATTTTGAGGCACAGAAACATAGCACTATTCACGCCGGGCATTGGGTGGAGCGATCGGTATCATCCATAATGCCAGAGGCCAAATCGTCCTGGCGAAGAGAAGCGGCATGCATACCGGCTGGTCTCTGCCGGGCGGAACGGTCGAAGAAGGCGAGGATTTCTCCGCCGCATTTCGCTGGGAGATAATAGAAGAGATCGGCGTGTCTTTGGATCTGGTAGATCTGATCGAAGTCGAACGAAAGAAGTTTATTTCACCACAAGGCGAAAGCTTCGATTTTCTGCTCGCCGTCTTCGAGGCACGGATGCGTGAGGAAGAGCTGCCGGGACCAACAGATGACGCCATCGCAGAGGGACTGGAAATCGCTCTCTTCTACCTCGCCGATATTCCTTCCGAGATGATTTTGGGTGATCGTCAGAAACTCACGCACCATCTGAAGGCATCATAAGCCTGGAGCCTCGTCGTGATCGCAGCCATTCCCCATAAAACAATGAAGGGGCCGAACGCCCTTTTTCCGGTTCAGTACTTGGTTCGTTTCTTCTGCCTATGGACGTCGATGACGACGGCCGCGATGATGATGACGCCCTTGACGATTTCCTGGTAATAGGCGTCGGAGGCGCGAGGCCCGCTGCTGCGCTGAATGGTGGGTGATCAGCCTGTTGCAATCCGGCCATGATCGGCAAAGAACCGTCACAGGCACTTATTGTGAATGCCGTAGAGGTCCCCATTTAGTCGAGGCCCCAACAGCCTGCGCAGACCGGCTGTTTTTTGAAAATTTTGGAGACAGGACAGATGTCCATTTCGATGTATCGCCTTACCGTACCCATGTTTCAGCGCGGCATTGCCAGCCTGAAAACTTATCTCGACAAGGCGGAAGCCTATGCCGAGGAAAAGAAGATCGATCCGACCATTCTCGTAAACGCGCGTCTGGCACCGGACATGCTGCCACTTTCCGGTCAGTACCAGCGCGCCAGCGACAGCGCGAAATTTACGCTCGCCCGCCTGACGGCAACCGATGCGCCGAAATTCGAGGATAGTGAAACGACGATCGCCGAACTGCGCGAGCGTATTGCGAAGACCGAAGCCTATCTCGCCGGCTTCTCTTCGGAGGCTCTGGAAGGAAGCGACGTCAAGGATATCACGGTGCCGGGCCGCAACGGTCTGATCGTGCCGGGCCTCGAATATGTCACCCTCTTCGCGCTACCGAATTTCTATTTCCACGTGACGACGGCACACGCAATCCTGCGCAACCAGGGTGCGCCGGTCGGGAAGCGGGATTTCCTCGGAAACTTCTGATGCCGAGAGCATCGGCCCGAAAATCGGAACCGATTTTCGGAAAGTCTGATGGGTAGCTTTAAAGAGTTAGAGTATCCTTTGTGCGTCCGAATGGACGCACGGCGCTCTAGCACTACTTTGGCAGATTAACTGGCCATTTACGATGATGGGCTATCTTGGGCACTTTCACAGGGGTGCGAAGGATGGCAGAGCTGGATGTTGCACTGGCAGATTGGCTGAAGCCGTTCGTTGAGAAGCTTGGTCACAAGAAGCGGCGACAGATGTGCCCGGTGTATATTTCGGGCCTCATCGGACCTGGCGATCGCAAGAGTATCGAGCCCATGGCGGAGCGCCTGGCACCTGATCGCTACGACCGCCTGCATCATTTCATCTCGGATGGGATTTGGGATGCCGGTCCCCTTGAGGCGGAACTGGCGGTGCAGGCCGACAAGCTTGTCGGGGCTTCAGATGCTTTTCTGGTGATCGACGACACAGGTCTGCCGAAGAAGGGCGACCATTCTGTTGGGGTCGCGCCGCAGTATGCGTCGATGCTCGGCAAGCGCGCCAATTGCCAGACGCTGGTGTCGTTGACGCTGGCTCGCGACGAGGTTCCTGTTCCCGTTGGCCTGCGGTTGTTCCTGCCCGACAGTTGGACCAGTGATCAGGATCGGATGGCGAAGGCTGGTGTTCCCGAGGAGATGCGTCTACCCCGCACCAAACCGGAGATCGCGCTCGACGAGATCGATCGGCTGATTGCCGCAGGCGTGCGGTTTGGCACCGTGCTTGCGGATGCCGGCTATGGTCTGTCGGCTGCGTTTCGCCAGGGGCTCAGTGCACGCAATCTCACCTGGGCTGTCGGTATTCCCAAGCATCAGAAGGTTTATCCTCATGATGTCGCATTGGTCTTTCCTGTCGCCGGCCATGGACGGCCACGCAAGCATTCGATCCCCGATACGCTGTCGACCGCAGCCGAAACGATCTTGGAAGGAAACACCTGGAAGAAAGTCAGTTGGCGTCACGGCACAAAAGGTCGACTGACCGCACGCTTCGCTGCCCTGCGCATTCGGATTGCTGATGGCAACCCGCAACGCATCCTCGACAAGGGACAGCAGCATATGCCGGGCGAAGAGGCGTGGCTCGTTGGTGAATGGCGCTCAAACGACGAGCGCAAGTATTATCTCTCCAATCTACCGGCCGAGGCGACCCTGAAAGCTCTCGCGGCGGCCATCAAAGCGCGATGGGTCTGCGAGCAGGCCCATCAGCAGATGAAGGAAGAGCTCGGCCTCGATCACTTTGAAGGCCGATCATGGCAGGGTCTACACCGACACGCGTTGATGACGATGATTGCCTATGCCTTTCTTCAACATCAGCGCCTCAACAAGGCAAAGCGGGAAAAAAAGGAATAGGCACGGCCCGCCTAAGCCGACACTGCCAGCCATCCGGCGCGCGGTCATAGCCGCGCTCTCAAATCACCGTCCACCACAACGATGTCCTCACTGCCGTATCAGGTTCCAAATGACCTCAAATTCAATTCTGCCAAAGTAGTGCTAATCAGGGCCGGCGCGACACCGGCCCTTTTTCCGTCAGTTCGGTATAGGCAAGTGTCTGATCGAGGTGCCGTGCCCGGAGCGACAGCAGCCGTTCGGCATAGCCGAGCCGTACCGACGCATAGGCCGGATCGTCGGCAAGGTTGCGCAATTCCATCGGATCTTCCGAGAGATCGAAGAGCAGCGCCGGCAATGCGGTGAAATGCACATATTTGAACCTGTTGTCGCGGATGACGGCAAGGTTCAGTTCATTCGACCGAAGGCCGAAATGCCGTTCCGCCTCGCCATGGGCGATATCGCGGAAATCGAATTCCCAGAAAGCCGCATCCCGCCAGCCCGACGCCTCGATACCGTCGAGGAACGGCGCAAGCGAGCGCCCATCGATGCCATTGGCAGCCGCAATGCCGAGCCGTTCACAAAGCGTCGGAAACACATCGGCAGCACTGGTGAAATGATCAACGATACCACCGGCTGCGGCCGCGCCGGGATCGCGAATGACGAGCGGAATATGGTAGCTGCCGTCGAAATAGCCGCCCTTGCCGAGCGTCCAGTGATCCCCCGCCATCTCTGCATGATCGGAGGTGAAGACGATGATCGTGTTGTCCCACTCGCCGGCATCCTTCAGCGCCTGCCAGATACGCCCGAGCTGGTCGTCCACTTCGGCGATCATCCCGTAGTAGATCGACCGAATGGCATCGAAATCAGCAACGTTCCAGTCGCTGAGCGGCCCTTCCGCCCCGTGGATGAAACTGCCCTTGCCGGCACGCGGCATCGCATAGGCAAGATAGGGATGGCCCTGCTGTTCCGTCTCGCGGTCGGTTGCACGCGCAAAAGCCGGGCCTTCGCCCGGATTGAACATGCGATTGAACGGCTCCGGCACGGAGAAAGGCGGATGCGGCCGCAAAAAGGAAATATGCGCGAACCACGGTGCATCCTGCTCCCCCATCCAACGGATGAATTCGCCGGTCAGGAAGGCGGTCTGCGTTTCTTCACGCGAATAGGCAGGCGCCGCGTCGGAGATTTCCCCTGCTGCAGCGCCGACCGGAATGTGGATCTCACGGCTGACGGCATCCTTGCGACCGCGTGAACGCAACCAGGAAAGCCACTGTCTTTCATGTTCCGGCAGGAGCTGGCGAGCCGTGAAACCTGGCAGCAAGCCTTCATAGGTGGTCAGATGCGGATCATTGACATCCATATCTCTGGGATCAGGCGCCGTGTCCGTGTAGCCGAACAGCGTCGGATCATAACCCGCCCGCCTTGCCGCCAGCGCCAGATTATCGAACCGCCGGTCGAGCGGCGATCCGTTCCGGCAGACGCGATGGTTCATCTGGTAGAGGCCGGTATAAAGCGTGGCGCGCGCCGGCGAACAGGGAGCTGCACCAGCATAGTGCCGCCGGAAAAGCGTCCCTTCTTTCGCCAGAGCGTCTACATTTGGCGTCCTGACACAGGCGTGCCCCACAGCCGAGAGGCAGTCGCCGCGCCATTGATCCGCAGTGATAACGAGAACGTTGGGCTTTGAGCCGCGTTCAGTGCTGATTTGATCTCGCATGCCAGTTCCAGGCCGACTGAATGATCTGCGAGAGATCATACTGCGGCACCCAGCCCAGCACGTCCCGCGCCTTGTCATTATTGGCGACCAGCGTATGTGAATCGCCCTCGCGACGGCCGATATATTCGACCGGGAACGGCTTCTTGGAGACATCTTCGATGGCGCCGAGCAGTTCCTTCACCGTCGTCCCGGTGCCGGTGCCGAGGTTGAGTGCGACGGACTCGCCACCTCTCAACAGATATTCGACGGCGCGCACATGCGCATCGGCGAGATCGAGAACGTGGATATAGTCGCGCACACAGGTGCCGTCGCGCGTCTCATAGTCGCTGCCGAAGACCTTGAAGCCCTGGCGGCGACCCAGGGCCGCGTCGATCGCCAGCGGGATCGCATGCGTTTCCGGCTGGTGCCATTCGCCGATCCGGCCTTCGAAATCGGCGCCGGCGGCATTGAAATAGCGCAGCACGACGGAGCGAAGACTCTTGTACTGGTCGTAATCGGCAAGCGCCTGTTCGACGATATATTTGGTGCGACCATAGGGATTGATCGGCACTTGGCGGTGCGTCTCATCGAGCGGCACGCTCTGCGGCAGACCGTAGGTCGCGCAGGTAGAGGAGAAGACGAAGGCATTGACACCCGCCGCCTGTGCCGCTGACAGCAGCGTCAGCGTGCCGATGACGTTGTTCTCGTAGAAGGAGACCGGATCCTTGACCGATTCGCCGACCTCGATCAGCGCCGCAAAATGCAGGATTGCCGACGGTTTGTGCTTTGCCAGCACCTCATCGAGACGGGCGCGATCGCGAATGTCACCCTCTTCCGCTGGTCCCCATTTGACGAATTCACGATGACCGTTGGAAAAATTGTCGAACACCACGGGCTTGTAGCCCTTGTTCGCCAGATCGAGACACGTATGCGAGCCAATATAACCAGCGCCGCCGACGACCAGTACCGTTTCACCTGCCATGCATCTATCCCTTTACAAGTCACAGATGTGTGAACCTTAGCCAAGTTACACGTCAGTAAAAAGTTATCTCGGTTACATATTTGCAAAAAGAAGAAGATTAGAGATGCCTTGCACACGGAATGCGCAGGGCAGCGCGATCGGCCTGCCGGCCACACCGACGCCTTTTGCATTGAAGACATTCGTTATATCGCTAAGGCCGTCGGAATGGGCGCCGACATCTCGGCTCTTCCGTGGTCGAAGAGATCGGTCGACATCTGGTCGGTCAGCCTTAGCGCCATAATGTTTATCGTCGATAAGCCTGCTGCATGAATTTAAGGAAGAAAACATGAAAAAGGCGATCATCGTCTGGGGCGGCTGGCAGGGCCACGAGCCGGAGCCCTGCGCAAATATCGTTGGCGAATTGTTGCGCGAGGACGGATTTGCAGTCGAAATCACCAATGACCTCGGCATCTTCGGCTCGCCGCTTCTCGCAAAAGCCGATCTTCTGGTGCCGGTCATTACCGGCGAGAAGCTGGAAAAGCCGCACGCAGATGCCCTGGTCCAAGCTGTTCGCGGCGGCCTCGGCCTCGGGGGCCATCACGGCTGCCTTGCGACTTCCTTCAAGGAAAGCGCACCCTTCCGCTATGTCTCCGGCGTCACCTGGGTTGCCCATCCCGGCAATATCATTGACTTCCAGGTTGCCATTACGCGGCAGGATGATCCGTTAATGGAAGGCATTCCGGACTTCGACTACCGCTCGGAGCAGTATTATCTGCACTACGATCCCTCGGTGGAAATCCTGGCCACCACGACCTTCACCGGTCAGTACGATCCTGCCGCGCGCAATATCGCGATGCCCGTCGTCTTCAAGCGACATTTCGGTGAGGGCCGCGTCTTCTACTCCGCACTGGGCCACGTCGCCGCCGAATTCAGCCACCCCTACATGCCCCTCATTCTCCGGCGCGGCCTCAGCTGGGCCGCTCGCCAGTAGTGAGGGGTAGGACCGGAATGAGCTGCGATTCTTGGCCGGGCGGCTTCGATAAATATACAGAGCCGAGGAACGTTCACATCACGCTTGCGAACAAGCCGGCCCGACAACGAAAAAGCCGACGGCTTTTGACATTCAGTATGTGAAAGCGCCTCTGCGACGCCGATCTCAGCCTAGCCTAGCGAGCGGCTGTCATGAGATGGCTGTGCCGATTCTCCTGCACCTCAGCTTCGTCATGGGCACGCATCAAGCGCCCGGCTGCCTTAAGCTTTTCAATGAGATCGCTTCCGTCGGCAGAAGCCTTGGTGGCTTCGAGTTGCTCAAATTCCCTCAGCGCCTGCGCCCAATGGCTTTCGCCCCGATCATGCGGTCGGCCTTCCTCTTCCCAGATGGCATAAGCCCGCTGGCTGACCCAATCATCCCGATTACGACTCATTAGAAAACCCCAGCGAGCAAATACGCGAAAACAATATCAATAGGAATAAAGTGCCAAACGGGACTTTAGGAGTCGTTACTGGGGATGTAATTTTGCAGGATAAATTGCGTCACGGAGAGTAGTTTTCGGCAGTTATAGTTAAAAGGGCGGAAACGTCGATCCGCCCCAATATATCAGGCAGCGATAGACTCTTCCGCCATCTCGTCGGCCCCGCCGGTGCCTCGTCCCATGAATGTGAAAATGACGGTTGCCGTCAGGATCGTGATGCCGGTCAGCAGCCACAGAAGCAGGCTGAAGTGATTGTTATAGGCATGAATGAGCTCCAGTTCTCCCATGCCGGAAAGGGCCTAGGCCGCACGCCTGGGAGCGATGCTCAAAACGCCTAAGACAACTCGCACCTGAATCGTCAGCGTCCCTTATCTCACGATGCCTGATGGCCAGAGGTCGACCACCCGCTTTACTGTCATCCGTGGGAAACGTCTTACAACGCAGAGCGAAAATCAGCGCGATCAAAGATACACGTCCCCGGATTATTTCAGGAGATAAATTTCAACCAAAAACTGAGAATACGCCTTGAAAGCACAAAAGCAGTGCTTTATATTTTTATCATGGCTCAAACAGTTCACACATCGATTTTGCGCTACGATCTTTCGCCTGATCCTGAAGCAAAACAGGCCCTGGACGAGACCTTTGCCGCCTATGGGGCAATGTTCACTATGCTTGACGAGATGCTGACGGAAGAAAACGGGGCTAATCTCGTTACGCTCCACGAACTTGCTTATGAGACGATCCGGGAGAAAACCGGTCTGCCGGCCAGGCTGGTCACCCTCGGTCTGCGCGACTTCGCATCCAATCGCGGCCATCCGATATCACCGGCAAGACTGCCTCTGGATGAAAAACTGTTCTCAATAAAGGGACCCGCAGCACTGTCACTTGCGACCGTTCGTGGCCGGATGATCGTTCCTTACGACGTGGCGGGCTATTCGAACGGTTCGATCAACATCTTTGCGGCTCAGCTCGTTGCCAGCAACGGCGCCTATCAGATCGATATCGGCGTCACTCCGCATGCAAACCGAAGGGAGATCAATATCATGACAAGTGAAGGGATATTGTCGCGCGTAGGCCGCCTTATCGCCGGACTTGCGAATGCTGCCGTCGACAAGGCCGAAGGAGCAAACAAGATCGCCGTCATCGAACAGGCGCTTCGTGACATCGATTCTGCTGCCGACGAGGCCCGCGTGGACCTCGGCAAATCACGGGCGGAAGAATATCGCATCCAGACCCGACGCAGCGAGATCGAAGCCGATCGTCGCGCCCTAGATGACAAGATCCGCACAGCCATGTCGGCCAATCGAGATGATCTTGCGAAGGCAGGCGTCGCAAGACAGATCGATCTGGAGGCCCAGCTTGCCGCACTCGACAATGCGCTATCGGCCGCCAGAACACAGCTGCAGGAGGGCCAGCAGGCGCTTCAGGCAATCCTGGCGACACGCCGTGAGGCAGAAGAAAAGCTGACCGCTTTGAAGCGTAGTCTTCAACATCTGCACGAGGCTTCCGACACTGCAGCCGTCCGAAACCGGCCGACTGACGGGGCAGCCCGCGCGGCCGCTGCCGTCTCACGCCTCACAGGAGTTCCGTCTGAGGATCAGGGTGCAAGCGCAGAACTGGACGAACTTGACCGTCTGCATCGTGAACAGGCTATCGAAGCCCGGCTCGCCCAGCTCAAGGCCGGTCAGAATTAAACGCCGATGGATCTTTTCCTCGACCCTCACTCCACCCCCTTTGCGATTGCGGCAATCATACTGGCGGCACTAACCCTTCTGGAAATGTGCTGCCTTTTGATTGGGTTTTCGCTCAGCGAACTGATCGAAAAGGCGTTGCCCGACGATCACGGCAGTGGCATGTCGGGGCTTCTGTCATGGCTCAACCATGGTGGAGTTCCGGTTCTGGTGCTGCTGATGCTGTTTCTCGGCATGTTTGCCATAAACGGCTTTGTTTTCCAGGCGATTGCCCGAACCCTTTGGTTGCCTTTGCCGACACTCGTGGCCGCGGTGCCTGCTTTTCTTGTCGCTATCCCTGAAGTCCGTTCCCTGACCAGGATCGTCGGGTGGCTCGTGCCACGTGATGAGACCTATGCCGTCGACCTCGCCGAATTCATTGGTAGGACTGGCGAAGTGACAGTCGGGCCATTGGATCAAGGGCTGCCCGGCCGTGTTCGGATCAAGGACCGGCACAGCAATTGGCATACGTTCAGGGCGAAAGCCGCGCCGAACGAACCACCCATGGCAATCGGCGCCCAGGTCCTCATTGTCGACCATAAATCCAATGTTTTCATAGCCATCACTGCGCCGTCAGACATGCTGAAGGCGCCAGATACATATACTGGGGAGTCACCATGATATTCGATCTGCTATTGCCGGCCATTATCGGCCTTGTACTGATCCTGGGCATCGGCCTGGTTTTCGCAACGCTCTACACCAGATCCAGCCGGGACGAGGCCTATGTTCGCACCGGTCTTGGCGGCCAGAAGGTCGTCCTTGATGGCGGCTCGGTCGTCCTCCCGATCTTTCAATCGATAGCGCGCGTCAATCTCAAGACGCTGCGGCTTGAGGTTCGGCGTGGCGAAGGTGACGCGCTCATCACCAAGGATCGCATGCGGGTCGATATCGGCGCGGAATTCTATGTGCGCGTCAAACCGGACGCCTCATCGATCGCGCTTGCAGCGCAAACCCTTGGCGATCGCACCAATGATGCGGAACAGCTGCGGATTTTGATCGAGGCGAAATTCGTGGACGGTCTTCGCTCCGTCGCAGCCACCATGAACCTCGATGCCCTGCAGGAGCAGCGCATGGACTTCGTCAAGGCGGTGCAGGAAGCCGTGGGCGCCGACTTGCAATCAAACGGCCTTGAGCTGGAATCCGTCTCTCTGACCCGCCTCGACCAGACGGATATCAAGCATTTCAATGCGAATAACTTCTTCGACGCGCAGGGCCTTGCAACACTGACCCGCATTACCGAGAGCCGGAAGAAGGAGCGTAACGAGATAGTACGCGACACGGAAGTCGCCATCGCCCAGAAAGATCTCGAAGCGCGCCAGCAGTCACTCGCTATCGAACGCACAAAACGAGAGGCGGAACTGAACCAGGAACGCGATATCGCCAACAAGTCGGCCGCAACGCGCGCAGAAACCGCCCAGCAGGAGCAAGCTGCCAAGCGTGCGGAAGAAGAAGCCCGCATCACCACCGAACAGGCGATTGCCGAACGTGAGGCCCTCGCCAAGCAGGTCCGCGAAAGCGCAAATATCGACGCATCCCGCGCCGTCCAGCAACGCGACACCGAAGCTCGCCGCGACTTGCAGATCGTTTCCCAGGAAAGCGCCATTGCCGTCGCGACAAAGAGCCGCGAGGAGTCCGAGGCAAAGGCAAAGGCCGAACAGGCAAGAGCTTTGGCTATCGCGGCTGAGGAAAAAGTCTCAACGGCAAAGGCCGTCGAGATCGCCGAACGCGAGCGCCAGATCGCTGTCATCGACGCCCGCAAGAAGGCGGAAACCGAGGCGACAGCCGTGACCGTCGGCGCCGAAGCCGAGAAGCAGGCCGCCGTCGACCAGGCGGACGCCATCAAGACGCTTGCAGTGGCTGAGGCAGACGCCGCAATCATCAAGGCGAAGGGCATCCTGGAGACCGGCAAGGCCGAGGCCGAGAGCGAAGCCCTGCTGAATGAAGCGCGCAATCGGCTGAGTGCGGCGATTATCGACTACGAAATCCTGCGCGAGCGCATCCGCATCATCCCGCAGGCGCTGGCAGAGGCGGTGAAGCCAATCGAGAAAATTTCCGATATCCGCATCTTCGACACCGGCGGCATGTTGGGACGCAACGGCAGCGATGCCAGGGGCGGAAATATCGGGCTCGGCGACGGGCTCGCCGGCCAGTTGCTGAACTATCAGGCAAACAAGCCCGTCCTCGACCAATTGTTGAAAGAGGCGGGCTTCGTCGGAGACAATGCAATCTCCTCCTTGCTTGGGAACCTCCAACCTGCTTCGGCGGCGCAATCGGATGCCACGGACCTCGACGTGGATCTCAAGATCGAGGATCTTTGAATTTGCCCCAATGATCTCCAGACGAGAAACACAAAAAGGGCGGGTTACCTCGCCCTTTCTTACGATCGCAGCATCTCAGCCAGTCAATTGTTGTCTTGCGCTGAGAGCAGCGGTTGGCGACTTTAGTCGCAGCTCTCATGGGCGGGTGATTCTGTAGACCAGCAAATCATCCGAATCCACAAGCTTGGTTGCGGTCTTGTTCAGATAGTCGATGACCCCATCATGATGCTCGACGAACTGCCGGTTCTCCTTGTCGGTGGCGTTTTTGGCCACGCCAAACAGATCCGCGCCCTGCGCGCGCAGTTCTTCGAGTTGCGCGATCGCGGTGGCGTCATCCGCGACGAATTTCGACCACTCGACATTGCCTCCACCAGGCGGGAACACCCAGCCGCGCGCCCTGCTGTAGTAGACTGCGACGGGATCGCCGACCTCGGATGCGATGGCGACGACAAGGTCGCCTGGTTGCGCCAACCGCGCCAGTTCCTCGCCAAGCAGCATACCCTTCATGGCGACTGGCTTCTTCATCGCCCTGACGAGGGGAAAGGTCGACCAGACAAGCGCGACCGCCACGATGCAGATCGAGCGAAGCACGGCCGCCGGTGTCAGGATGGTTCTCGATGAAAACGTTGCCAGAAGAAGCGCGCCGTGGCCGCAGAACATCGCGACCGGCACATGGAAGATGTGGAAGTTCCACACGTTGCTGGTGATCTCTCCCGCCGCTGCCAGATAGAGGATCATGGCCGCAGCCAGCCACACATAGGGAATGGCCGAAAGCGTGCGCTGCTTCAGGTCTTCCGCGGGTCGGGGCGGCATCCACAAGCCGACCACGAACAGCATCATGAACGGATACCCGTAGAACCATAAGACCGAGGTGCTCCAGGCGGATTTTAAGTAGAACCTGTCTTTGACATATGTCCAAAAGCCGTCATCCCAGATATAGCCACCACTGCCGGCGACATGAAACGGCGGATAGCTGCGGCCGAGATAAATCGCCCAGCTGAAATAAGCGCCAATGATGGCCAGGCTCAAAAGCCCCGACAGGAAGACCCAGGTCGCCTGCTTTCGTTTCTTCTCCAGAATCCAGCCGATCATCAGATAGAAGACGACGGCGCCGGCGACGATGCCTGGCGGTTTCGACAGCGCGCCGAGCGAGAAGCTGACCGTGGCGAGCGGCAAGAGCCAGCCGCTGCCGCCGATCCAGTATTTGGCAAACAGCCAGATGCCAAGAGTGACCAAGGCCAGCATCGCGGGATCGGGAAGAAACGAGCTGTCGATCATGATAGCCGCCGGCATCAGGGTGTAGGCAAGTGCCGCGGCGTGGGCGTGCATCTCACCCCAGCCGAGCGCCGTAAGCCTGTGCAGCGAAAACACCGTCACCAGACCGAAGAATGCCGCAACCACACGGCCGAACCAGTCGTGCCAGCCGAAGAGCTGGTAGAGCAGGGACGTCAGGTAACTGACGATCTGGAATTCGCGGCCCTGATAGCTTGGTCCGGGGCCAGTCCAGCTGACCTCCGGAAAGAGGATGTTCCAGCTGCGCTGCTGGAAATTGTCGGCCATCATCGCAGTACTTGTCTCGCGCCAGCTGAAGCCGTCGACCAGCGGCAAGGTGATCTTGTGGAACCTGAAGACGATCGCAATAAACAGGATCCCCAGCAAAATCGCCGTATTTAGGCTCAGGTAGCTGCGAGCGGCCATCTCCCGATCTGCCGTCTGCCGCCGATATTGCCGGCCTTCGGCCTGATTCAATTCCGGGTCGGCGGTCATCAGAAACCGTGCCCTCCCTGACGCCCGACACGGCACGATACGCGCCGGCATGGATCGAGAGGCAGATTAGGCTGACCGGGATCTCGCCGCCGGCGCGATCGGCTGCGGAGCGGCTTGGAAGGCTTGCGGGGCGGCTTTGTCATGACGGCAGTTCACCAGCATTGCCTTGAAAAGCAATTCGCCCAGATTGATTACCGACTCCATCTCTCGTGCGAACATGATAAGAACATCGGCGAGGTGGCTACCAAATATTCGCCAAACGCCAGCTGAGACTCACTTCAACAAATTGATTTTATTGATAAGGTATCGGCGTTGTGGCTTCACGAAGTATTCGGGAACAGCGACGCAGAAAGCCCATTGCCCGTCATCTCGTCGGACGAGCTGCTGCGCGATCATAAGCTCCGCCTGGCAGCGAACTACAATAGATTACTCGAAACATTCGATATTTCAGTAGCTTGCTGGAAAATCAAGTGCTTGGAGCGTTATGGCGGAGAGGGTGGGATTTGAACCCACGATACCCTTGCAGGTATGCCGCATTTCGAGTGCGGTGCATTCGACCACTCTGCCACCTCTCCGCAGTCTTGGTCGGCGCTTGTTCGGCGCGGGCGTTCTCATAACGAGCAAATGACAGACTGGCAAGCCGAAATCTCAAGCTTTTCCATCCTTTTGCCTTGACACTTTTTTGTCACTCGCGTATCCCGCATCGGCAATAGGAGCGGAGTAGTCCGCCCCTGGCCGCCTCGCGCTCGCGTGGGGTTTCACTGGCAGACCAGAGTTCCGGGCCCGTCCCCTGAAATTCCTGCTTAACTTCGACTGATAAGAAGACAGCCACCTGCCTGTAGCGGGGAGAGCTGGATCGAACATGAAAGGATAAAATAATGTTCGCAGTCATCAAGACCGGCGGTAAGCAGTACCGTGTGGCAGCCAACGACGTGCTGACCATCGAGAAGCTTGAAGCCTCCGCTGGCGACTCCATTGAATTCACCGAAGTCCTCGTGATCGGCGAAGGTGCCGACGCGGCGATCGGTGCGCCCTTCGTAGCCGGCGCCTCCGTCAAGGCGGAAGTCGTCGACCAGACCCGCGGCAAGAAGGTCATCGCCTTCAAGAAGCGTCGTCGTCAGAATTCGAAGCGTTCGCGCGGCCATCGCCAGCATCACACGGTTGTCCGTATCACGGACATCGTGGCCGCAAAGTAAGATCAACGGGTTTCAGGTTTAAAGGAGAACTCCAATGGCACATAAAAAAGCTGGCGGTTCCTCGCGCAACGGTCGCGATTCCGAATCCAAGCGCCTCGGCGTGAAGAAGTTCGGCGGCGAGAACGTCGTAGCCGGCAACATCATCGTTCGCCAGCGCGGTACGCAGTGGCATCCGGGCGCCAATGTCGGCCTCGGCAAGGATCATACTATTTTTGCACTTACGGCTGGCAATGTGGACTACCGAACGAAGGCCAATGGTCGCGTGTACGTGTCTGTAATGCCGAAAGCGGAAGCAGCGGAATAAGCCGGTAGCGCTCTAAAACAGCCGGCGTCTCATCGACCCGGCTGGCCATACCAGGTTCAGTCCAGAAAACAGGGGAGATGGGGCGCCATCTCCCCTTTTTCTTTGTCCAAACAGGAGGACTGAACATGCAAGGCGAATTGATGAGGGTCGACCAATCACGGTCACCCAGGGAAGACCAGCGGTCTCCCAAGGAACGGCTGAGGCCGGAGCGGTTAAGGACCGATTGCCCTGTCTTGTTATCGGAAAGGCTCGTCATGCGCGCGCCCCACGAGGAAGACATTGACGCCCTTGCCCATCTCGCCAACAACGCCAAAGTCGCCACCATGGTATCGCGTATGCCGCACCCCTATACCGCCAATGATGCCGCCGACTTTGTTTGGCGTACGCGAAATGGCGAGATTGGCAAGTGCGTCTATGCCATCACCAAGGCCGAAAACGGCGCCTTCATGGGGTGCTGCGGGGTAGAACTGCACACCGACGAGAAGACCGTCGAGATCGGCTACTGGCTGGGCGAACCCTATTGGAACCACGGTTATATGACCGAGGCCTGCCATGCCCTCGTCGACATGGTGTTCAGGACGCGCCAGCAGGTCGAGCAGATCGATGCCCGCTGCCGGGTCATGAACGTTGCCTCGCGCCGCGTCATCCAGAAGTGCGGTTTCCAGTTCCAGGGATCCGGCCTTGCCGCCTCGCTGGCGCTCGGCAGCAACGTGCCGGTCGAATGGTACCGGCTCGACCGCAAGACCTGGATGTCGCTGAGAAGCTGGGGGGTAATCTCATGAGCGCCGTTGCCCTGCAGAGGCCCAAGACCAAGCCCATGATGCCCGGCCCTGCGCCGGTCATCACGACCGCAAGGCTGACGCTCCGCCCCCACAGGCTGAGCGACGCGCCTGATATTGCGGAATCGCTTTCCGATTTCGCGGTCACCAGAATGCTGGCCCGCGTCCCTGCCCCCTATGACCGCCAGGATGCGCTGGACTGGCTGGTTCCGGTCACATCAGGCGTCCTGCCGGACTGGGTTCTGGCGATAACAGGCAGTGATGACGTCCATATCGGCAATGTGTCGATCGAACTTCGTCATGGCCGCTGGCACCTCGGCTACTGGCTGAACCGCTACTACTGGCGGCGCGGCTATATGAGCGAGGCGGCGGAAGCAGCGCTGGAGCGTTTCTCGCAGCGCATGCCTGACATTCCCGTTCATTCGGGCGTCTTTGCCGACAACCCTGCTTCGCTTCGGCTTCAGGAAAAGCTCGGCTTCCGGATGACCGGCTGCAGCGAAATCTATTCTTTCGCCCGCAACACCATGGTCGCCCATATCGAAACCGTGCTTCAGCCTGGCGCACTTCAACAGAGACAGGTTGCCTGACATCGAAAGGACGCCGCACTGATGCATGTCGCGCAAAAGTGCGCAGCGGTTTTGCGATAAAGACATGCACGAAACAAAGACCTTAAAGCGAGGTGAGTGATCTGAAAGATCGCGGTACGCTTTAAGGGCGGCGTCCTCTCAATCGCCGATCTCGACATGCAGGGGAAAATGATCGGAACCCAGGGAATCCGCATCAATGACAGCGGATTTCAACCGGTCCTTGAGGCCGCAACTGACGAAACAGTAATCGATATGCATGCGCTTGCCGTGATCTTTCGGATCCATCCAGCTGTAGCTTCCCGGCATATGGGCTCCGAGCGCCGCAAAGGCGTCGATCGGCGTACCGATCCGCGCCGTGCGGCCGTAAAACCGGTCGACGGATCCGGCAAAGGCGCAATATTCCGGCGATTCCGGCTCCATGTTGAAGTCGCCCATAACGACATAATCGTCCGGCAGCGGCGGCTCGGAAAGCCCGAATTCGTGGGCACCACTCAGGGACCCGCCCTCCTGAATGAAGGCATTGATGCGGTCGGTGAGATGGTGAAGCTGCGCAATGCGCTCGTCGGCGGAAACATGGTCGAGATGAACGGAATAGACCCGGATCGCGCCGCCTGGTGCGGCAATAACGGCTTCGGTGGCACCGCGCTGGAGATTGATCTTCTCTACCGTGCGACTGCGCGGCAGAAGCAGCGTTCGCGTCGACAGGATGGGCCAGCGCGACAGCACCATGTTGCCGAACTGGAAACGGGTGCCGCGCGGCGGAGAAACCTGCCCCTCCGACGCCACGGCGTGCATGTCGCAGGCCGGTCCATACACCCAGAAATGGTCGGGAAACAGGGCCGCGAGATCAGCCGGCATGTCGGCATAGTCGTTCCGGACGAAGCCCCTCGTCACCTCCTGCAAAGCTATGACGTCGGCGCCTTCGAGACTTTTGGCGATACGTTCCAGATCGTATCTGCCATCGAGACCGAACCCGTACTGTATGTTATAGCTCGCAAAAATCACGATATTCTTTGACCTCCGCCTGAACCGCCTATATCGAATGGGCCAAGAGGGGTCGCCCAAACGCACTGAGTACTGGAAGTAAAATGAAATTTCTCGATGAAGCAAAGGTCTATATCCGGTCGGGTGATGGTGGCGCGGGCAGCGTTTCCTTCCGCCGTGAGAAATTCATCGAGTTCGGTGGGCCTGACGGAGGCGACGGCGGGCGCGGCGGCGACGTCTGGGTGGAGGCCGTCAACGGCCTCAATACGCTGATCGATTTCCGCTACCAGCAGCACTTCAAGGCCAAGGTCGGCATGCATGGCATGGGCAAGAACCGCACCGGCGCCAATGGCGACGATGTGACGCTCAAGGTTCCTGTCGGTACGCAGATATTTGAAGAGGATCAGGAAACGCTGATCTGCGACCTCACTGCAGAAGGCCAGCGATTCTGCCTCGCCAAAGGTGGCAATGGTGGTTTCGGCAACGCCCACTTCAAGTCTTCGGTCAATCAGGCGCCGGACTGGGCCAATCCCGGCCTGGAGGGCGAAGAAAAGACCATCTGGCTGCACCTGAAGCTGATTGCCGATGCCGGCCTCGTCGGCCTGCCGAATGCCGGCAAGTCAACCTTCCTTGCTTCCGTGACACGCGCCCGGCCGAAGATCGCCAATTACCCCTTCACGACACTGCACCCTAACCTCGGTGTCGCGACCATCGACGAGCGGGAATTCATCCTTGCCGATATTCCCGGCCTTATCGAAGGTGCGCATGAGGGCGTGGGCATCGGCGACCGCTTCCTCGGCCATGTCGAGCGCACGCGCGTGCTGCTGCATCTGGTCTCCGCCCAGGAGGAAAAGGTCGGCAAGGCCTATAAGACGGTGAAGCACGAGCTCGAAGCCTATGGCAACGACCTGGTCGACAAACCGGAAATCGTCGCGCTCTCGCAGATCGACGTACTCGACGATGCGACCCTGAAGAAGAAGGCCAAGGAACTCGCCAAGGCCTGCGGCAAGACGCCATTTCTCATTTCCGCCGTCACCGGCAAGGGAATGACGGAAGTGCTGCGCGCGCTGCGCGACATCATCGTCGAAGCCAATACCGAAGAAAAACCGGCCAAGACACCGAAGCTGCGCCATCGCGACATGATCCTGAGCGACGAGGACGAGGCGGATGAGTAGCCGTAAGCCGCTGGACCGCTATCGCCGCGTCGTCATCAAGATCGGCTCTGCTTTGCTGGTGGACCGCAAGACCGGTCTGAAAAAAGCCTGGCTTGATGCGATGTGCGCCGATATCGCCGCGCTGAAGTCCAAAGGCGTCGATGTCCTCGTGGTATCGTCAGGTGCCATTGCTCTCGGCAGGTCGGTGCTCGATCTTCCCTCCGGCGCGCTGAAGCTGGAAGAAAGCCAGGCGGCAGCGGCAGTCGGCCAGATCGTGCTGGCACGAGCCTGGTCGGAAAGCCTTTCGCGCGACGAGATCGTCGCCGGCCAGATCCTGCTGACGCTCGGCGATACCGAAGAGCGGCGCCGCTACCTCAACGCCCGCGCCACCATCAACCAGCTTCTGAAGATCGGCGCCGTGCCGATCATCAATGAAAACGACACGGTGGCAACCAGCGAAATCCGCTATGGCGACAACGATCGCCTTGCTGCGCGTGTCGCCACGATGACCGGCGCCGACCTGCTGATCCTTCTTTCCGATATCGACGGTCTCTATACCGCGCCGCCGCATCTCGATCCGGATGCACAATTCCTGGAAACCATTGCCGAAATCACCCCCGAAATCGAGGCCATGGCTGGCGGCGCCGCCTCCGAACTCTCGCGCGGCGGCATGCGCACCAAGATCGATGCCGGCAAGATCGCGACGACCTCCGGCTGCGCCATGGTCATCGCGTCAGGCAAGCCTGATAGTCCGCTTTCAGCAATCGAAAGGGGCGCGCGTTCCTCCTGGTTTGCACCATCAGGCACGCCCGTTACCGCCCGCAAGACCTGGATTGCCGGACAGCTTCAGCCGGCTGGCGCATTGCATCTCGATGAAGGTGCCGTCACAGCTCTCGGCGCCGGCAAGAGCCTGCTTCCGGCTGGCGTGCGCAGCATCTCCGGCAATTTTTCTCGCGGCGACACGGTCGCGATCATTGCTCCCTCCGGTCGCGAGATCGCTCGTGGGCTCGTCGGTTACGACGCGGAGGAAGCCCGCCAGATCACCGGCCGTAAATCGGCTGAGATCGAGGCGATCCTCGGTTATCCCGGCCGCGCCGCCATGGTCCATCGTGACGATATGGTGATGACCGTGCAGATCGGTTCGAAATCGGAAAGGCAGAAGAAGGACGCAAGCTATGCTTGATACAGTTGCGCAGAGCCCGGACATTGACGCGCTGATGAACGACATCGGCCGCAAGGCAAAGGCCGCCGCGCGACCATTGGGCTTTGCTCCAACCGACGCCAAGAATAAAGCTTTGAACGCCATGGCAGATGCCATCCTGGCGAACAAGGCCCATATCCTTTCGGAGAATGCCAGGGATTTGAAGGATGTAGAAGGCACGGACATGCTCGCCTCCTTCATCGATCGCCTGACGCTGAACGACAAGCGTGTCACGGAAATGGCCGAAGGCATCTGCGCCATTGCCGCCCTTGCCGATCCCGTCGGCGAAGTGATCGCCGCCTGGGATCGCCCGAACGGCCTGAAGATCGAGCGCGTCCGCACGCCGCTCGGCGTCATTGGCGTCATCTTCGAGAGCCGGCCGAACGTGACGGCCGACGCCGGCGCGCTGTGCCTGAAGGCCGGCAATGCCGTGATCCTGCGCTGTGGCTCGGATTCGCGCCGTTCGTCCGCCGCGATCCATGCTTGCATGGTCGAGGGCCTCAAGGCAGCCGACCTGCCGGAACACGCGATCCAGCTCGTACCGGTTGCCGACCGCGCCGCTGTCGGCGCCATGCTGCGCGGGCTTCATGGCGCAATCGACGTCATCGTGCCGCGCGGCGGCAAGAGCCTCGTTGCCCGTGTGCAGAGCGAGGCGCGCGTGCCGGTTTTCGCTCATCTCGAAGGCCTTTGCCATATCTATGTCGATGCCTCCGCCGATCTCGAAATGGCGAAGAATATCATCGTCAATGCCAAGATGCGCCGCACCGGTGTCTGTGGCGCAGCCGAGACCCTGCTCGTTGACGGGGCCGCCATCAGCACGCATCTGAAGCCATTGATCGAGGTTTTGACTGAAGCCGGTTGCGAGGTTCGCGGTTCGGCTGCAGTTCTCAAGGTCGTGCCCGGCCTGAAACCCGCAACCGAAGAAGACTGGTCGACCGAATATCTGGACGCGATCATTTCCGTTGCCGTCGTCGACGGCATTTCCGGCGCGATCGGCCATATCCAGAAATATTCGTCCAATCACACCGAAGCCGTGCTTGCCGAAAACCCCGAAGTCGTCGAGCGCTTCTTCACCGAGATCGACTCGGCCATCTTGCTGCACAACGCCTCCACCCAGTTTGCCGATGGCGGCGAATTCGGCATGGGCGCGGAAATCGGAATTGCCACCGGCAAGATGCATGCGCGTGGGCCTGTCGGCGTCGAGCAGCTGACCTCCTTCAAATACCGCGTTCGCGGCACTGGACAAACGCGGCCCTGACGTGACCAAAGAGCAGATAGACCGGCGCTATCTTCGCATGCCGCACAGCGAACGCGGCATGATCGTCGGTCTATTCGGCGGCTCCTTCAATCCGCCGCATGAGGGCCATGCCCTTGTCGCCGAGATCGCCATCCGCCGCCTGGGGCTCGATCAGCTCTGGTGGATGGTGACACCGGGCAATCCGCTGAAGAGCCGCAACCATCTCGCACCGCTTTCGGAGCGCATCGCACGCAGTGAGGCGATCGCTACCGATCCGCATATCAAGGTCACAGCCTTCGAGCAGTCATTTGGCGTGAGTTATACGGCCAACACGCTCGCCCGCGTGAAGGCACGCAATCCGCATGTGCATTTTATCTGGATCATGGGCGCCGACAGCCTGGAGAATTTCCATCGCTGGCAGAAATGGCAGAATATCGCGCGCACCTTCCCGATCGCCGTTATCGACCGGCCGGGCTCGACGCTCTCCTACCTTTCGTCGAAAATGGCAAAAACCTTCGCCTTTGCCCGCATTGACGAAGACGATGCCCGCATTCTCTGGAAGAAGCCGGCGCCCGCCTGGACCTTCATTCATGGCCCGCGCTCAACCTTGAGCTCGACCGCCATCCGCGACAGCGATCTGCACAAGGCCGCGGAATAAATCGGATTGTCCGGAAGTTGCCGAAAATGAAAAGCCCGACGCGGGAGGAGGTGCGTCGGGCTTAAAACTTGATCGACAACTGGGAGGAGGAGTGTTGTCGATCCTATCGGACGGCTATGGGAGGAGGAGAAGCCGTCGGATGATTGTGTTTTAGCACATTTGTTCAGAAGGTGAATATATACTGGTGCATTGCAGCAATGCGTATAACGCAAGCCTCGCGACGATATGGCGACATCAGTTGCCATTTTAATCAGCAAAAACAGATCGATTCAATCCCGTCATCCTTTCGACCTGCCATTTGCCAACTGAATCGCCACAATTTCACCTCAGTAATTTTCGGTCCGCCATAAGCCATGCGCTTCACGAATGCGTGAGGACGCAGTGCGGGAAAACCGCCTTTCGCTGCCGTTATATTTTATGAAACGCAACCCTAGCCAAATATCTCTCGCCGTTATATCCGTCTAGATATTTCGAACCTGGAGAGAAAATCATGCATAACCGGCGCCGCTGGATGAAACTGGCAACCGCCGCGATTTCGGCCATCTGGCTTGGCGCAGCAGCGCTTACCGCACCCGCCGCAGCCGCCGAAAAGATCACCGTTTTCGCAGCCGCAAGCTTGAAGAATGCGCTCGACGCCGCCAACGCCGCCTGGGCGAAGGAAAGCGGCAAGGAAGCCGTCGCCTCCTACGCGGCAAGCGGCGCACTGGCAAAGCAGATCGAAAATGCTGCCCCGGCCGATGTCTTCATTTCCGCCGATGTGAACTGGATGGATTACGTTGCCGACAAAAAGCTGATCAAGCCGGACACGCGTTCCAACCTTCTTGGCAATCGCCTCGTACTCGTCGCCGAAAGCGACAAACAGAAGCCGGTTGAAATCAAGCAGGGCTTCGATCTCGCCGGCTTGCTCGGCGACGGCAAGCTTGCCATGGGCGAACCCAAGTCAGTTCCGGCCGGCAAGTATGGGCAGGCGGCGCTCGACAAACTCGGCGTCTGGAAGTCCGTAGAAACCAAGGTCGCCTATGCGGAAAGTGTGCGCGCCGCACTCGCCTTCGTTTCCCGCGGTGAGGCACCCTATGGCATCGTCTACCAGACGGATGCCGCCGCCGATAAGGGCGTCACGATCGTCGGTGCTTTCCCAGCCGATTCTCACCCGCCGATCATCTATCCGATCGCACTGCTCGCCGAGAGCAAGAACCCGGATGCCGCCGCCTATCTTGATTTCCTGAAGTCGGATAAGGCTGCTCTTTTCTTCACTGCCCAGGGCTTCACGATCCTGAAATAAATGCGAAATTAGCGCTCAGAGCTTAGCGTGAAGGCTCGCTTCGCAGACCTTCTATGTTTCGGAGAAGATGACGCTTGGATATGTTCGGCTTGAGCGATGAGGAATGGACGGCGATCCTGCTGAGCCTGCGCGTTTCCTTCGTCGCCATGGCAGCAAGCCTGCCGCTCGGTATCCTCGTTGCCCTGCTGCTTGCTCGCGGCCGCTTCTGGGGCAAGTCGTTGCTCAACGGCATCATTCACTTGCCGCTGATCCTACCCCCGGTCGTCACCGGCTTCATTCTTCTTATCCTCTTCGGTCGCCGTGGCCCGATCGGCAGCCTGCTCGATCAATATCTCGGCATCGTGCTCTCGTTCCGTTGGACGGGCGCTGCACTTGCCTGCGGCGTCATGGGCTTTCCGCTGATGGTGCGCAGCATTCGCCTGTCCATCGAAGCCGTCGACCGCAAGCTGGAGGAAGCGGCGGGGACGCTTGGCGCGAGCCCGTTATGGGTCTTTCTGACAGTCACGCTGCCACTCATCATTCCCGGCGTCATTGCCGGCATGATCCTCTGCTTTGCCAAAGCGATGGGCGAGTTCGGCGCCACTATCACATTCGTCTCTAACATTCCCGGCGAAACGCAGACGCTGTCGGCCGCCATCTACACCTTTACCCAGGTGCCGGGTGGCGATTCCGGCGCCATGCGGCTCACCCTTGTTTCCATCGTGATTTCCATGCTCGCCCTGCTCGCTTCGGAATTCCTCACCTATCTCGCCGGCCGGAGGATCGATCCGGAATGACACTTATTGTCGAAGCAAGACATCGCCTCGGCGCCCTCGGACTCGATGCCGCTTTCACCTCCGAGCGCGGTGTGACGGCGCTTTTCGGTCGTTCCGGCTCCGGCAAGACCTCAATGATCCGCATCATCGCCGGCCTCACCCGACCGGCCGAAGGTCGCGTTCTGCTCGAAGGCGAGGTGCTGACGGATACGGCAAAGAGCATCTTCATTCCCCGTCACCGGCGCCGTTTCGGCTATGTCTTCCAGGAGGCGCGGCTCTTTCCGCACCTGAGCGTCCGGGCGAACCTCTCCTATGGCCGCTGGTTCGCGCCGAAATCCACACGCACTGAAAGTTTCGATTACGTCGTCGACCTGCTTGGCATCGGCCAGTTACTTGCCCGCAGCCCCTCCAAATTATCGGGCGGCGAGAAGCAACGCGTCGCGATCGGCCGTGCGCTGCTTTCCTCGCCCCGCCTGCTGCTGATGGACGAACCGCTGGCGGCACTGGACGAGGCCCGCAAAGCCGAAATCCTGCCCTATCTCGAGCGCCTGCGCGACGAGATGGATATTCCAATCGTCTATGTCAGTCATTCGATTTCCGAAGTCTCTCGCCTGGCCAACCAGGTCGTCGTCATGCGCGACGGCAAGGTCGAAGCGGCCGGCCCGGCAGTGGAAGTCCTCAGCCGTTCGTCGCTTCTCCCAGAAGACAGGAAGGAAGCCGGTGCCGTGCTGGAAGGCATGGTCGAAAGCGTCGATCCGACCAATCGGATTGCAACGATCCTGCTGAAATCAGGCAGGCTTTATGTTCCGGGTGTCGCGCCGGCTGCCGGAAAGCCTGTGCGCATCCGCATCCCTGCGCGCGACGTGATGCTGGCAACGCGGAAGCCGAAGGGCTTGAGCGCACTCAACATTTTGGCAGGAACCATAACACAGGTTTCGCCGGCGGAGGATGGAACCGTCGAGATCCGCCTCGATTGCGCCGGCGACGCCGTACTGTCGCGCATTACCGCATTGTCCCGCGAGCGCCTGAACCTGCGGCTTGGCATGCCGGCCTTCGCCGTCATCAAGACGGTTGCGCTGGAAGCCTGATCAGCCTCGGCTTTCGTGTTGGAGATTACAGTTGGCCTGCAGCCAGGCGAGATCGTCGGCTAGGCTGGCGCGCACGGTCCTTTCCATTCCGCGAAAGCGCGCCAGCAGTTCCTCCCCGAACGGCGTCAGCGCAGCGCCGCCGCCCTTCTGGCCACCGCGCTGCGATTCCACCACCGGGGCCTTGAACATGCGGTTCATCTCGGCAACCAGCATCCATGCACGACGATAGGACATGTCCATGGCGCGGCCGGCCGCCGAGATCGAACCTGTCTCGCGAATATGCTCGAGCAGTTCCATCTTGCCGTGGCCGAGGCGATCGTCGTCGGGAAAGGTGATTCGCAGGACGGGTGTGAGCGGATTTTTGGTGGCTTCGGTCATATCGGTCGAAATTTGCAGAGGTCGCCGGCACTTTACGCTCGACCGCAGACGCTGTACACCGCCCCTCCATCTCGACCGAGGGTCGAAATCTCGATTTCGTGACGCCAAATGCGGTTTTCGGCCGTCCGCATGCTGCGCCGCGTCTTGAAACGTTAATGGTTTGATGCCTATCTTAACCATGATCTGGTTGCACCGGATCTGTGTTGTGCATAGTTTGTCATTCCAGGAAAGGGAAAGCACTGACAACAGTACACGCCAAGGGAAAAACGCTCGCCGTTGTCCCGAAGGGTGCGGAACGTGGCGCCGATGCCGCTGCCCGTGCTCTGGAAGCCGTCCTCGTCAGCCTCGAGGACTCGAAAGCTGAAGATATCGTCACCATCAACATTGCCGGAAAATCGGCCCTGGGAGATTACATGGTTGTCGTCTCCGGCCGCTCGAACAGGCACGTCATGGCGATCGCCGATCATCTTCTGACTGATCTCAAGGACGAGGGCTTCGGTACTGCCCGCGTCGAAGGTCAGGAAGGTGGTGACTGGATCCTGATCGATACCGGTGACATCATCGTGCATGTGTTCCGTCCCGAAATCCGCGAATTCTACAACATCGAAAAGATGTGGGCGGCTCCGGATATGGACGAGGAAACGCGGCACTGAACAGGCAGCCCGGCATTCGTCCGGCGCCTGACACGTGATAACTGGCCGGGCCTGCCTTGGATGGCGGGCCGGAAAGTTCACATTGCGCTTCGAAAGGGCGGCACAGCAGGAGCGGATGAATGCGAATTGGTCTTTTTGCGGTGGGACGGCTGAAGTCCGGCCCCGAAAAGGATCTTGCTGCCCGTTATTTCGACCGTTTTGCAAAGGCCGGTCCCGCAGTCGGACTGGAATTCTCTCGTATCGCCGAAGTGGCCGAAAGCCGCGCCTCCAATGCGGAAACCCGCAAGCGCGAGGAGGCGGCTATGCTGCTGAAATCGCTAGCGGAAGGCAGCATCCTCATTCTCCTCGACGAGCGCGGCAAGGCGCTGGACAGCGAAGCTTTCGCCAATCTCCTTGGCAACTATCGCGATCAGGGCAAACGCGACCTGACGATCGCAATCGGTGGCGCGGATGGTCTCGATCCCTCCCTCTATGACCGAGCCGACATGACCCTTTGCCTTGGCAAGATGACGTGGCCGCATCAGATCGTCCGCACGCTGATTGCCGAGCAGCTTTACCGCGCCGTGACCATCCTCTCCGGCCATCCCTATCATCGTGTCTGATGCAGCCTAAAATGGTCACGCAGCCGTGTTTTGCCTCCCGGCCCCTTCTCCTTCAAACTTTCTGGTCAACAGCCCCAAATCAGCTTAGGTTCCGGGCGATTTGAACGAGTAAACCCCGACACGCATGACGAGAGCTGCCCCCAAGCGATCCCGCCTGTTCCTGCCGGCCGTTGCCGCAGGGCTCGGCGCGGCTGTCATTGCCATTTCGGGAAACCCCTTTGCCGTGCAGGCGCAGGATGCTCCGCCACCACCAACTGCTGCCGAACCGGCCGCTCCAGTAACAACTGCCGAACAGCCTCCGCCTGATCCTGCTGCCGAACTTGCAAAGAAACGCGACGAGACGAGAACCGAGCTGGAAAAGCTGTCGAAAACGATCAGCCTTTCCTCTGACAAGGTGACAGAGCTTCAGAGCAGCATCGACAATCTGGAAAAAAGCACGGCGAACATCCGCCAGGCGCTGATCGATTCCGCCACTCGCCGCAAATCTCTCGAAGGCAAGATCCTCGACAGCGAAAAGAAGCTCGCCGAGCTGGGCGTCAAGGAAGACGGCATCCGCCGCTCGCTGCACGAGCGCCGCGGCCTGCTTGCCGAGGTTCTTGCCGCCCTCCAGCGCATGGGCCGCAACCCGCCGCCTGCCCTTCTCGTGACACCTGACGATGCGCTTGCTTCCGTCCGCAGCGCCATTCTGCTCGGCGCCGTGGTTCCCGGCATCCGCAAGGAGACCGAAAAGCTCGCGGCTGATCTTGCCGACCTCTCGGCACTGCAGACGGCAAGCGCCAAGGAGAAGGAAGGCCTGGCCACCACCATGGCAAACAGCCTGGAGGAGGAGCGCCGCATGGACCTGCTGCTTGCCGAAAACGACAAGTTGAGCCGCTCCAACGCCGTCGAACTGGAAGCCGAGAAGCAGCGTTCGCAGGAGCTTGCGAGCAAGGCGACAACGCTGGAAAGCCTCGTCGCCTCGATGGAGACGGAGATTGCCTCGGTGCGCGACGCCGCGGCTGCCGCCCGGCAGGCGGAGGAGAACCGCAAGCTCCTGACCGACGAACAGCGCGCCCAGGCAAAGGCCCTGGCCGACAGCGGGGTGCCTGATAAAAACCGCATTGCGCCCGCATATCCCTTCGGAGAACTGAAGGCGAAACTGGAGCTGCCTGTGGCAGGCGATATTCTGCGCCAGTTCGGCGATGCCGACGGCACCGGACACGAGGCCATGGGAATAACGATCGCGACCAATCCGGAAACGGTGGTGACCGCCCCTGCTGACGGGCTGGTGGTTTTTGCCGGCGCTTTCCGCAGTTATGGCCAGATGATCATTCTCGACGCTGGCGACGGATATCACTTGGTTCTCTCAGGCATGGATACGATCAGCACCCGTCAAGGGAAATTCGTTTTCTCAGGCGAGCCGCTCGCCGTGATGGGTGCGAAAAGAGTGGCAAGCGCGACAGCATTGGCGCTGGAAACAGATCGGCCAACGCTTTACATTGAGTTTCGAAATGACGGTAAACCGGTCGATTCCCGACCGTGGTGGACCGCCAAAGACACTGGAAAGGCACGCAATGATTCGTAGGGCTTCTCTTGTTCTGGTCGGCGCATTGATGGGCGCGACCGCGATGAGCGTCATTTACTCCGCAGGCGTGCCTGCAGAGGCGGCGGGAGCATCGACCTATAAGGAGCTTTCGGTATTCGGTGACGTCTTCGAACGCGTGCGTGCGCAATACGTAACACCGCCGGCCGAGGACAAGCTGATCGAAAGTGCCATCAATGGCATGCTCTCCTCCCTCGATCCGCATTCCAGCTACATGAATGCGAAGGACGCCGAAGACATGCGCACCCAGACCAAGGGTGAGTTCGGCGGTCTCGGCATCGAAGTCACTATGGAGGACGAACTCGTCAAGGTCATCACTCCGATCGACGACACTCCGGCTGCCAAGGCCGGCGTTCTGGCCGGCGACTATATCTCGGAAATTGACGGCCAGTCTGTTCGCGGCCTGAAGCTCGAAGACGCCGTCGAAAAGATGCGTGGCGCCGTCAACACGCCGATCAAGCTGACGCTCATCCGCAAGGGCGCCGACAAACCGATCGAACTGACGATCGTACGTGACGTTGTTGCCGTTCAGGCGGTCAAGTCGCGTGTTGAAGATGATGTCGGCTACCTGCGCGTCATCTCCTTCACCGAAAAGACCTATCCGGATCTCGAAAAGGCGATCCAGAAGATCAAGGCGACCGTTCCGGCCGACAAGCTCAAGGGCTTTGTCCTTGACCTGCGTCTCAACCCCGGCGGTTTGCTCGATCAGGCGATCAATGTTTCCGACGCCTTCCTGCAGCGCGGCGAAGTAGTGTCCACCCGTGGCCGCAATCCGGACGAAACCCGCCGCTTCAATGCTGGCCCGGGCGACCTGACCGATGGCAAGCCGCTGATCGTCCTCATCAACGGCGGCTCGGCTTCAGCATCGGAAATCGTTGCCGGCGCTCTCCAGGATCTCCGCCGTGCCACCGTTCTCGGCACGCGTTCATTCGGCAAGGGTTCGGTTCAGACGATCATTCCGCTTGGCGAAAACGGCGCGCTGCGCCTGACGACCGCGCTTTACTACACACCGTCGGGCCGCTCGATCCAGGGCACCGGCATCACACCTGACATCAAGGTGGAAGAGCCTCTTCCGGCCGATCTCCAAGGCAAGATGGTGACCGAGGGCGAATCCGCCCTGCGCGGCCACATCAAGGGCCAGAGCGAGACTGAGGAAGGTTCGGGCTCTGTCGCATACGTCCCGCCGGATCCGAAGGACGACGTGCAGCTCAACTATGCACTCGACCTGCTGCGCGGCAAGAAGACCGATCCGTCATTCCCGCCTGACCCGGAAAAGGCCGTTGTCGCGAAGTAATTCATCGTTCTCAAGGCCGGGCACCCGCCCGGCCTTGAGGCTTTCTGCTGTTTCCCGGTTTTGGAGCGGGCAAGGAATTGGGAACGGATCTGCATGCACCTTTAGGCCGCAACCGCAAGGCCGCGCGCAAGCGCCCCGGCGTGCTGCGGATCGGACAGATCGCCGCGAGCCTCTGCCTTGTCGCGATCGGCGGCTTTTCACTTTACACGGCATTTCGTAGTGATGGCCTCGAACAGTCGAAGCCTCCGGCATCGCAGGACAGAACGGCCACGCCGCCGACCGACACAATTCAGCGACCGTCAACGTCGAGCAATCAGGCAGTAAATGGCATGCCGCGCTCAGAGCCGAACTCGGGTGCGAACGTGGAGCGCATGGTGACCGGGGACGGCTCGGTCATCACCAAGTACAGCCCCCGCCCGCGCGACGGCAGCGGCCCGCTTCTGGTCGATGCCATGCAGAAGGGCCAGGATCCCCGCATGGCGGACATCCCCAACGACAGTCTGCTCGAAGAAACGCCCTTCGGCCGGCTGCCGATCACGGGTCCCGATGGCCGACGGCCGATGGATCAATATGCGCGGCCATGGTCCGGCACGCGCGGCACCCGCATCGCGATCGTCCTCAGCGGACTCGGTCTGAGCCAGACCGGCACGCAGCGCGCCATCAAGCAATTGCCGGAAGAAATTACCTTCGCTTTTGCCGCCAGCGGCAACAGCCTGCAGCGCTGGATGCAGGATGCCCGCCGCGGTGGTCACGAAATTTTGCTGCAAGTGCCACTGGAGCCATTCGATTATCCAGCGAATGATCCAGGACCGGATACGCTGCTGACCTCGAAGCCCGTGGCGCACAACATCGAAAGCCTGCATCGGGCGATGGGCGAGATCACCAATTATACCGGCATCATGAACTATCTGGGCGGACGTTTCCTCTCCGATCCCAAGGCCATGGAACCGATCATGCGGGATATCGGCAAGCGCGGCCTGCTCTTCCTCGATGACGGCACTTCGGCGCAATCCAAGACCGCTGTGATCGCCAAGGGCACGGAGCTTCCTTACGCTTTCGCCGACCTGCAACTGGACAGCCAGGTCGATGTGAACACCATCCTGCAAAAACTCGATGAATTGGAGCGCATAGCCCGTCGCAACGGCCAGGCGATCGGTGTTGCCTCGGCTTTCGACGAGAGCATTGACGCGATCTCTAGATGGAGCGAGGAAGCGACCATGCGCGGTATCGAAATCGTCGGCGTTGCAGCGCTCGTCAATGACCCCAACAATCCCTGAGCGGAGAGAACCATGAGCCAGGCGCCCGTAAGAGCCGAGGACCTGCCCTATCGCCCCTGCGTCGGCGTGATGATCCTGAACCGCGAAGGCCTCGTCTGGGCCGGACGGCGTATTCCCGACGGCAATTCGGAATATGACGGCTCGCCCCAGCTCTGGCAGATGCCGCAAGGCGGCATCGACAAGGGCGAGGACCCACTGGAAGCGGCCTATCGCGAGCTTTACGAGGAAACCGGCATCAAGACCGTGACGCTGCTCGCCGAGGCCACGGACTGGATCAATTACGACTTGCCCCCGCAGCTGATCGGCATCGGCCTGAGGGGTAAATATCGCGGCCAGACCCAGCGCTGGTTCGCCTTCCGCTTCGAGGGCGACGAAAGCGAGATCGCCATCAATCCCCCGCCCAGCGGCCATGAGCCGGAATTCGACGCCTGGGAATGGAAGCCGATGGAAGACCTGCCCGGCCTGATCGTTCCCTTCAAGCGCGCCGTCTATGAACGGGTCGTGGCGGAATTCAGCCATCTCCCCGGCCTGATCCCGGAAGATTGAGCATCGGCCGACGCTTTCATCAATGCATCCGAAACGAAACCGGCCGCCCGAGAGGCGGCCGGCTGAGATAATATTGCGGATGGCGAATTATTCGGCTTCATTGGCCGAGTCGGCGTTGAGCTGGCCGTACTTCGCTTCGCCGATCTTCTCGAGCAGGTCGAGCTGCGTTTCGAGGAAGTCGATATGGCCTTCCTCGTCTGCCAGAAGCTCTTCGAAAAGCTTCATGGAGACGTAGTCGCCAGCGTCATGACAGATATCACGCGACTTCTTGTAAGCGGTGCGGGCGTCATATTCACCGGCAAGATCGGCTTCCAGAACTTCCTTGACGTTCTGACCGATGCGCAGCGGCGCGAGCGTCTGCAGATTGGGATGGCCTTCGAGGAAGATGATACGCGCGACCAGACGGTCGGCATGGTGCATTTCTTCGATCGATTCGGCACGCTCCTTCTTGGCGAGCTTGGTGTAACCCCAGTCCTCAAGAAGACGATAATGAACCCAATACTGGTTGACTGCACCGAGCTCTAGGAAAAGGGCCTCGTTAAGCCGCTCGATGACTTTTTTGTCGCCTTTCAATGTCCGCTCTCCTGTTTTCTTCATGGAATTCTCTCAGGCGGGACATGAAATCAAATATTTCCGATTCCGTCGAGTGGTGACGGGCGTGATAATCTTCGGTTGTCTGGATGATGATATCGACAACGTTCGGGAAGCAACCGCAGCAGCGACCGCGTTTGGCCATGGCGTGATAGACCTTTGCAGGCACGATCAACTGCCAGCAATCTTCATCAAGAAGATTGTTGATGACGTCCCGGATTTCCTTGTCGGTTATGTAATTGCAACTGCAGACGAGCACGTCTTCATTCCAAACATGACACTCACTATCGTGTTTTCTGCAAAAGAAGATAGGAACTGTCAAGAAAATTCGCGACCCTCATCCGATCACGTTTCCGCGGCGGGACATCACACGCCGGCGAGCTTGTCCTTAAGTCCTTAAGAAGCATGAATTTCCAGGCTGCGAAAACTCATCAGTGGAAATTACGCCCGCGCGGCATTACGCTTGCAGTCTCTGCGATATCGCCATCTCTCACTCTCTCTGATGGCCTTCTCTCGCCGATCTTTCTGAGCAGGTTGTCCCGCGCCAGAATATCTGCCTTTTTCCGCTGCCGGTGATCCTGTGTCGCGCGCAACACCTCGTCCGAGCGCTCGCTGACGCCGAAGCGTTTCGTCTCTCGCTGAAGGATACCGAGCAACGGCGTCATATCCTCAATGTGTTCGACGACGGTATGGATGACGCCACTCTGGCTTTGTAATTTGCCGTAGATTTTTACAAGTCGAGCGCCCATGACCACTGCGCGGTATCTTTCGAAGATTTTCTTCCAGACGATGGCATTGGCAACACCGGTCTCGTCCTCCAGCGTGATGAAAATCACACCTTTCGCGGAACCCGGCTGCTGACGCACCAGCACCAACCCCGCGATGACCACGCGCCTCCCATTCGCAACGCGAAGCAGATCGACATTGCGCGTCACACCTACCCTGCCCAGTTCTTCACGCAGGAAGGAAACGGGGTGCCCTTTCAAAGAGAGCGACAGGTAGCGGTAATCCTCGATGACCTGTTCACCCGACAGCATGTCAGGGAGCTTGGCAGCTGGCTCAGGCTGAAGATCGATGTGGCGGACCGTCTCGAAGAGCGGTAGTTCCTCAGCCGCGCTTTTCATATCCAGCGCTCGCACCGCCCACAACGCCTGACGTCGTGATAGCCCGATGGACTGAAAAGCATCTGCATCTGCCAGCCGTTCGATAACAGATTTCTGCAGGCCGGAGCGCAGCCAGAGGTCACGCACAGAATGGTAACCCTCACCGCGGTTTTCGACGAGCTGTCCCATATCCTTAGAGGAAACGCCCTTGATCTGCAGAAGACCAAGCCGAACAGCGTGGCGAGTCTTGATGATATCCCGCATCTCGCCGTGGCGAAAATCGACACTTGCTCGGTCAAAAACCGCTTCCTCAAGGGTGCATTCCCAATCCGAGTAATTGATATCGGCCGGCAGGACTTTAACGCCATGCTCGCGCGCATCCCGCACCAGCTGTGCCGGCGCATAAAAGCCCATCGGCTGTGAGTTCAGCATCGCGGCACAGAAGACATCAGGATAATAGGCTTTCAGCCAAGAGGAGGCGTAAACGAGCAGCGCGAAGGAAGCGGCGTGGCTTTCCGGAAAGCCGTATTCACCGAAGCCTTTGATTTGGTTGAAGCATTGCTCCGCGAATTCTTTTGAATAACGATCATATGCGGTCATTCCATCGATGAAACGCTCATGGAAATTGCCGATCGTGCCGGTTCTTTTAAAAGTCGCCATTGCTCTTCGAAGTCGGTCGGCCTCTGCTGGCTTGAAACCAGCTGCGGTAATGGCAATCTGCATGGCCTGCTCCTGAAACAAAGGAACTCCGAGGGTTCTTTCAAGAACAGTCCTGAGTTCATCGCTAGGATATTCGATTGGAAGATTCTTCTTTTGCAGCTCCCTGCGCTTCAGGTATGGATGCACCATGTCGCCCTGAATCGGTCCTGGCCGGACGATGGCCACTTCGATGACAAGGTCATAAAATACTCTCGGTTTCAGGCGCGGCAGCATGCTCATCTGCGCCCGGCTTTCGATCTGGAAAACACCAAGCGTATCGGCCCGACCCATCATGTCATAGACTGGTTCGCCCTCCTCTCCGTGCTCTTTATTGCCAAGGTCGCAGAGGGTCTTTTTCACATCATAATGCAGTTCGAGCAGCGTGAATGCTCTGCGCAAGCAGGTCAGCATGCCAAGCGCCAGGACATCCACCTTGAGAATTTTGACATTGTCGAGATCGTCCTTGTCCCACTCGATCATGTAGCGATCCGGCATTGCCGTCTTCATAATCGGCACGACTTCATCGAGCCGGTCTCGTGTGATAACAAAACCACCGACATGCTGAGTGAGATGGCGTGGAAAGCTGAGAAGCTCGGAGGCATATTTCAGCACGTTCCGAGTCACCGGATCTTTGACATCGAGACCTGCTGCCCTGGCATCCCGTTCAGAGAGATTGTCTTCGGACCATCCCCAGACGAGACTGCTGATCGCCGACTGAACATCCTCCGAGAGACCGAAAGCCTTGGCGACTTCTCGGCCGGCTGAACGGGTGCGATAGCTGGTGACAGCAGCTGTCAGTCCCGCATGATCCAAGCCGTATCTTTTATAAATGAATTGAATGACCTCTTCTCGTCGCTCATGCTCGAAATCGACATCGATATCCGGTGGCTCGTCCCGATCCATCGAAATGAACCGGTCGAAAAGAAGCGTGCTCTTTTGAGGATCAACCTCCGTAATTTCCAGACAATAACAAATAACCGAATTGGCGGCTGAACCACGTCCCTGACAGAGAACTTTGAGCTCATAACGGGCATGATGAATAATCCTGTGCACCGTAAGAAAGTAGGAGGCGTAGTTTTTGTCACCTATGAGATTCAGCTCGTAGTCGATCTGCTTCGCCACATTGTCAGGAACACCGTTAGGGTAGCGTTTTGCAGCACCTGCCTTCGTCAGCCTTTCAAGCGTCTCCTGCGGTGTTTCGCCGGGATCGTTTTCAGGGGGATAATTGTGTTTGAGCTCGTTCAGCGAAAAGTTCAGTTTGCCAAAGAATACCTGTGTGTTCTCGACCGCATCTGGATAGTCTTGAAATAGTCTGAACATTTCACGTGAATCTTTGAGATACCGCTCTCCATTCGGCGCCAACAGGAATCCGGCTTCCGATATCTGCACATGCTCCCGGATTGCGATCACGACGTCTGAAAGCGGCCTCCGCTCGGGGCGATGATAAAGCGGTTGGTTGCTTGCAATCAGCGGCACACGATTGCGAGTGGCAAGCATGGCAAGCACTGCAAAGGCTTGTCGGTCGCGGCCGTCATAGGCCGGCGACAGCGTCATAAAAAATGTCTTGTCGAAGCGTTTTAGAAACCGTTCCAGATAGTTTTCGAGTTCCAACTGCTTGGTTGGGTCTTTTACGACAATTCGGTCGGGGACGAGAGCAAGCATCATTTCGTCGCCCCATTCCATAAGCTCCGCTTCCGTCAGGATGCATGTTCCCTTGATAGCCTCCTTCTTCAGATTGCCGGCGCTGAGCAGGCGACAGAGGTTTGCCCATCCTTTCCGGGTACGCGGATAGGCAAGGATATCAGGCGTTCCATCGGAGAAGACAAGGCGGGCGCCAGGCTGAATCCGGATGGGATCAAGAATGATCTCCGTTTTTCCCTTCTTATTCGCCTCGGCTAAAATCGCTTCCCGGTTCTTGTATCTCTCAACAAGCTGTTCTGCCTGCGCATGAGCCCGCACCACGCCGGCGACCGAATTGCGGTCCGCAATGCCGAGGCCGCCAAGCTTCAGGAAAGCGGCTTGTACGACCATCTCTTCCGGCTTGGAAGCGCCTTCGAGAAACGAGAAATTCGTCTTCGCTCCGACCTCAAAGAAGGCAGGTTCAGGCCTCATGCAAAGACCCCATGCATGAACCAGCGAGGATTGGGATTCTTACCATAGAGGCCTCGGCGATAAATCCAGAAGCGATGTCCAGCATCATCCTCGATCCGGAAATAGTCGCGCGCCTCGGCATCATCGCCATCGGCCCACCATTCCATGGCGATCCGTTCCGGCCCTTCGCTCTTTGCCACCAGATGCCGCATGCGCCGCCATCGGAAAGCCTGCGGCGCACCGTCAGGCACTTCGGCAAATGCGACCTCGACAGGCTCGGGCGTTGCAAAGAGCCGCAGGGGCCTCTCCTCGCGGAAGGGAAGGGTATTGTTCTGCTCCACCTTGCGCCGTGCCGGAAGGCTTTCCATTGCCGGCACCGTGATCACGGCACGCTCCGGCACATGGCTCTCGCGAAGCTGGAAGCTTTGCAGGCAATCCGCGCCAAGCCGCGCCGCAACACGATCGACAAAAGTCGAAAGCGAGATTTCCCCTTGCCGATCGCCTTCGAAATCGCCCTGCGCATCATGGAACGGATCATGCCGCAGCACGTTCAGGCGCAGGATCTCGAAACCATAGCCGGCATCGATATCGTCGTAGATAACCTGCAGCCGCTCCGAAAACAGCCCTGCGACGAGCTTCGGTTCGCGAATTGGCCGTGAAGCGCCGACGGAAATGCGGAAAACCCTGCCATCGACACGAAACAGCACCAGCTCGAACACCCTTCCACCAGCGCCTCGCGCCTCCAGTGACGGTTTCAGTGACACGGCAACCTGTCCGGTGACAGCAAGGATCTGTTCTTCCGTTCCGATCGGCTCGACCAGGCGGCGTTCGGACGAGAGGCTGGCGACGGGACGCCGGGGCGAGATCGGCTCTTCCTCGCGCCCCAGTGCTTGATCGAGGCGCAGAAGCAGTGTCGGCCCGAAGCGGCGGGTCAGCGGCGCCCGCGGCGCATGGATGACGTCGCCGACATATTTGAGGCCAAGCTTCCTCAAGGCATCAACAGTCTGGCCTTCCAGCCGCAAGGCCGCGACGGGCAGCGGTATCAGCATACGCTCCGTCTCCTCATCCTCCACGACGCCGCCTTGTCCGAAGCGGGAGACGGCCCAGGAAAGACCCGGCGATGAGGAGATCGCGCCGCGCACATCGAGCCCCATATGAAAGAGCCGCGACAGGATATCCTTGAGAAGCGCGCTTTCACCGCCGAAGAGATGGGCACAGCCGGTAATATCGAGAAACAGCCCGTCCTTACCGTCGAGCGCTACCATCGGCGTATAGCGGTCGCACCAGTCGGCGATCGCTTCCAGCAGCCGGCAGTCGGCCGCAGGATCCTCTTCCACGACATCGAGCGCCGGATACATGGCGCGCGCTTCGGCAACGCCCTGTTCCTTCCTCAATCCCAACTTCTCGGCGAACTCGTCCAGCGCCGTCAGCCGCATGGCATTGTTGAGCTTGCCGGAACAGACGATCGGTGACGCTTCAGGACGCCCTTTCGAACGCCAGGACAGACCCCATCGCTTGCGCGCGATGCGGTCCGTCGCCAGATGCGGAAAGCTGAGCGCCAGAATGCGCTGACTGTTCGCCTGGAGGACGAGCGAAACCTGGTTCGTCGATGGGGAGAAATTCGCGTTCATGGGGGTTCCACTCCAGAAGAAAGGAGAGCGGGGCCGGATTGCGGCTCTTCTCCAGCGTGAGACGGAAAATCGGATTGCCGATGCTGCCGGAAAGCTTCGATCCGTCCGGCAGCGGCCGCAAGTCAGACGGCGCCGGTTCGACATGCAGGCGGAAAGCAGCGCTACTCGCCTCCTCCTCCCCGGCCTGGCGGACGAGAAAGAGCGGACGGCGGACAGCGCGCGCCCTGAGACTGAGCCGGCGGCTTTCGGTCAGGCCGAAATGCAGGGGATTGCCGCGCACTTCGAAGACGACGACCGAGAAGGCAGCACTTTCGATGGCCGCTTCCGCCAGCCAGAGCGCGTCCTCCAGCTTGCGCGGCGCGGCATGGAAAAACCTTTCCGGCTTCAGCCCGAAATCCTTCAGCCCCGGAGCATAGGGGCGACCCGCCTCCAGTGTGCCGACGGCATCACCGATCCAGAGCAACGGCAGCAGCCTGCTGGTGTCCTCCTCCTGCTTCTGCAGTCGCGCCGCAATGGCCATCGCCAGTCCACTCGCCGCCCCTGCATCGCCGGAACTCGCCGCGCGGAACTCGGTAATCGCATCGAGCTGCAGACCGCCTTCCAGGGCCTTATCGAACGGTTCAATGCCAAAAGACAGCCGAGGCAGAATGTGCTCCTGCCGCCTCTCGCGTCCTTCCGCCAGGGCTTCCCTTTCCGCCGCAGCAAGCGTCGGCGCGGGTTTTCCCTCCAGTCGGGCAATGGTTTCGCGGAGCGCAAAAAGCCGCTCGCGCGCCAGGGCGGTCTGCGCCATGGCGTTCACTCCATTCATCTTGTTCCTGTTATGTTCTTATAGATTCCAGAGCTCTAATAGAGAGTCAACCGGCATTTTATAAGAATTTATTCCTGCCTTTGATTCCGCACTCGAAAATCGGCAATAAAGGTTCTATATGGGCCGGCAAAGGAAGGAATATTCATGGCCCAGATAGACCAGAGCGATGATTGGCGGGACCGCCACGCGCCGACGATCAGCGCCTTCGAGTCGCTGGCAATGGAGGCCTACAGCCATCTGCCGGACGAATTTCGCAAGCTGACGACCAATCTGACCATCGAGATCGAGGATTTCCCCGATGACGAAGTCTTTGAGGATATGGCGCTGGAAACGCCCTTCGACCTGCTCGGCCTTTTCGAAGGCCGCGGCATCTCGGAACGCTTTACCCTGGAAACCGGGGAGATGCCGAACCGCATCCGCCTCTATCGCCGTCCGATCCTCGATTACTGGGCAGAAAATGACGAGACGCTGGGTGACATCATCACCCATGTGCTGATCCATGAGATCGGCCACCACTTCGGTCTCAGCGACGATGACATGGAACGCATCGAGGCGAGCGCCGAAGAGGCTGCTGAACGCTGATATTATTGCTCGGACAGCTTCATGTCCGGGTCATAATCCTTGCCCTCGACCTCCTTGACGACCGACTGGCCGCACTGCATCTGGCCAGTCGCAGCGTTGAAGGCATAGGTGGGCGAACCGGATAGTGACCAGCCCTTGTTCAGCGCCGCCGTCACCTTGTGGCAGAAGGAAGCGTCGTCAGGACCTGTCAGGAAGCGGTAGAGTTTCATCAGGCGGGCTTTCTTGCAGAAATCAGGTGCGCTTTATGAACCAGAGCTTCGGCCTGGACAAGATGCAGCCGCTCGATCATCCGTCCGTTCGCATTGATGACATTGAGCCCTCCGGTAACCGGATCGGCGAAGGCAGCAATGATGGCCTCCGCCTCCGCGATGTCCTCCGCGCTTGGCCCGAAATGCCGGTTGGCGGCTACAATCTGTGCCGGATGGATCAGCATCTTGCCAACAAAGCCCATGGCGCGGCCCTGCCCGCATTCGGTATCGAAGCCATCGCCATCCTGGAAATCGTTGAAGACGCTGTCGAGCGCATCGAGACCGTAGGCCTTTACCGCCAAAACGACCTGCATCAGCCAAGGCACGAGATAGGTTCGCCCCGGCTGCGGCAAGACGCCCGTTTCCTTGCGCAAATCGTTGAGCCCGACGACTAGGCAATCAAGCCGCGATCCCGGCGTGCGGCCGGATTCAGTGATCGCTGCGGCATTCAGCACGCCGCGCGGCGTCTCGATCATCGCCCAGATCCGCAATTCTTCCGGCGCATAGGCCTCGGCAAGCAGGTCGTTGATATCAGTCACATCCTGTGGCTCATCCACCTTCGGAAGGAGAACGGCATCGGGCGAAAGCGCCTTGACGAGTTCCAGATCCGCCAGCCCGAATCCGGATGACAAAGAATTGATACGAATGATCCTTTCCTTGCTTTCGAGCGGCGGCCCGGCAAAAAAGGCCTTCAGATTATCGCGCGCTTCCGCCTTCTTCTCGGGCGCGACGGAATCCTCCAGATCGAAAATAAACGCATCGCAATCAAGGGAATGGGTCTTTTCAAGTGCACGCGCATTGATGGCGGGCACGCTCAGCACCGAGCGGCGCAAACGCAGGGAACGAAGAGGTGGTGTTCGGCTCATGGACCATTAGTGCCAAGCTTCGCAAAGCCCTGCAAGACAACAAAAAGCCATGCTTGGCTTGCAGAGAGGAAAAAGAAGGACCACATTCCTTTCCGTAGAAAGGTCTTTAACCGATGCAGAACATTCGCTCCATCTTCTTCATGCTCGCTGGCGCCACCGTTTTCGTGGCCATGCTGCTTCTTACCTTTTCGGTCACGCTCGCCGTCGGCGGCATCCTGACCGTGCTTATGGTTGGCCGCGCCCTTTCGATGAAGATGAAGCCCGCTCCCGTCCGCGCTCGCGCTGACGGCAAGCGCGAGATGCGCGTCTGGAACGACGGCCGCGGCACGATCATCGATCTCTGATCGCTTTTCGCTGAAAATGTGACCAACATTGTCGGCTCACGCTTCCATGCTACGTCCTTGAAGCAGCCAGGCATTCGGCCGGCACTTTAAAAACGAATGGAGGACGAGCATGGATGCGACGAAGAGCAACCAGACCAAAATGCCGCCGGTCAAGAATGGCCTGCTTCCTATCTGACGGTCGATGGCGCGGTAAAGGCTGCGGAATTCTACAAGAAGGCTTTCGGCGCCGAACAGGCCTATATCGTGCCGCCCGACGAGAGTGGCCGCACGATGCATGTGCACCTTTATATCAACGGCAGCTCGCTGATGCTGTCGGATGCCTATCCGGCATATGGCCATCCCTTCAAAGGCCATGAAGGTTTCGCCATCCAGCTGGTTATCGACGATATCGATTTCTGGTGGGATCGCGCCGTTGCTGCTGGCGCCGAAGTGGTCATGCCGGTCGAACTGATGTTCTGGGGTGACCGCTACGGCCAGCTTCGCGATCCGTTCGGCGTGCTCTGGGGCCTGAACGCACCGTCCAAGTAAAGGGACACGTATATAATCAGCGGCCGCGCGAAACGTCGCGTGGCCTCCATTAACGAAAGATTCTTCTTCATTTCGATAAAAAACTGGAATAGATGCAAATCAGAAAGTACGTTTTGCTGAAATGGAGCATGGGTCATGGATAAATTCGTGAAGCTCACGGGCGTTGCAGCCCCTTTGCCGGTCGTCAATATCGACACCGACATGATCATTCCGAAGGACTATCTGAAGACCATTAAGCGCACCGGCCTTGGCAAAGGCCTTTTCGCCGAAGCCCGCTTCAACGAAGACGGCTCCGAAAACCCTGATTTCGTGTTGAACAAGCCCGCCTACCGCGAGGCAAAGATCTTGGTTGCCGGCGACAATTTCGGCTGCGGCTCCTCGCGTGAGCATGCTCCCTGGGCACTGCTCGATTTCGGCATCCGCTGCGTGATCTCCACCAGCTTCGCCGACATTTTCTACAACAACTGCTTCAAGAACGGCATCCTGCCGATCAAGGTCAGCCAGGAAGAGCTCGACAAGCTGATGGACGATGCCGAGCGTGGCTCCAACGCTGTTCTGACCGTCGACCTCGAAAACCTCGAAATCACCGGTCCGGACGGCGGCTCGATCAAGTTCGCTCTCGATGAATTCAAGCGTCACTGCCTGCTGAACGGTCTCGACGATATCGGCCTGACGATGGAAAAGGGCAAGGCGATCGACGACTTCGAAAAGAAGAACGCCGCCTCGCATCCCTGGGCCGCCTGAGCCCCGACGAATTGCCTATCAATCAAGCCGGGCTCTCGCCCGGCTTTTTCTTTTCTTTGGTCGCAGCTCAGAGAAACTTCTCTTTCCAGGCATCAAGCTTTTCGAGCGACACGCCGATGCCGCCGCAAACTTCGATCAGCGGGTTGTCGAAACGGGAGAGTAGACCGGCATGCACGTCCGCAACAGCGAGCGCCGCACCGCAGGCCGGCTCCACCAGAATGCGCTGCGCGTCGGCAAATTTCAGGCAGGCGGCCACGGCATCGGCATCGCTGACGAGAACGCTTTCGATCGGATGATGCTTCGGCAGGTCGAAAACATATCGCGCCACCTGCCGCGCGCCAAGCGACGTGGCAATCGAGGTGATGGCCGGAAGCGAGATGCGCTCATTGGCCTTCAGGCTGGCATTGAAGGAGGCCGCGCCTTCCGTCTCGACGGCAATAACAGGCACGTCTGAAAGTCCATTCCGCTTCAACCCTTCGACAATGCCGGCAAGCAGTCCGCCACCGCCAACACTGGTAACGACGCAATCGAATTTGGCGTCCTTTGCCACGACTTCGTCGATCAGCGTGGCATGGCCATCCCACAGAAGTGGGTGATCGAAGGGATGCACATAGGTCGCCTTGCGGCTCTCAGCGAGTTCGATCGCATGCGCATTGGCCTCGTCAAAGACAGATCCATGGACCAGCACATTGGCGCCCGTTGCGGCAATCGTCTTGCGCACATCAGGCGCCGTCGTCTCTGGCACCACGATGGTGACCGGCACGCCGAGCGCCCGCCCGGCACAGGCTGCGGCAATGCCGGCATTGCCGCCGGAGGCGCAAAAGATCTCGCGCGCACCGTTTTCGACCTCGTGCTGACAAAGCCGGCCGACCCCGCGCAGCTTGAAGCTGCCGGAAGGCTGCAGTGCATCGAGCTTCAGCCAGAGCGGCTTGCCGCTGGCGCTGTAATCGGGTGCCGTCTGAAGGAGGGGCGTGTCGAGATGGAGAGGCGCGAAAGACATGGGAGAATATCCGGAAAAGAACAGGTGGGGCTGTCGTTCTAGCCCGTTTGCGGCCACGGGAGCAACCTTGCCGGACATCACATGAGGCGGAGGCAAGCGTACCGATTCACCCTTTCTCTCGCTTGAAATGCCCATTTCCGGGGTCTAAGAAACCGCAACCTGTTTTTCCGCGGAGGCTTTCATGACAGTGCGCAATCTTTTCCTGCTGCCGGGCGACGGCATCGGCCCCGAAGCCATGGGCGAGGTCCGCAAGATCATCGCCTATATGAACGAAGCAATGAATGCCGGCTTCGTCACCGACGAAGGCCTCGTTGGCGGCTGCGCCTACGATGCGCATGGTGCGGCAATCTCCGAAAACGACATGAAGAAGGCGCTTGCCGCCGATGCCGTACTCTTCGGCGCCGTCGGCGGCCCGAAATGGGATAGTGTTCCCTACGAAGTGCGCCCGGAAGCCGGCCTGTTGCGCCTGCGCAAGGATCTGGAACTCTTCGCCAATCTGCGTCCGGCGATCTGCTATCCCGCGCTCGCTTCCGCTTCCTCACTGAAGCCGGAACTGGTCGAGGGTCTCGACATCCTCATCATCCGCGAACTGACGGGCGGTGTTTACTTCGGCGAGCCGAAGGAAATAATCGATCTCGGCAATGGCCAGAAGCGCGGCATCGATACCCAGGTTTACGACACTTACGAGATCGAGCGTATCGCCGGTGTCGCCTTTGAAATGGCCCGCACCCGCAACAATCGCGTCTGCTCGATGGAAAAGCGCAACGTCATGAAATCGGGCGTCCTCTGGAACCAGGTCGTGACCGAAACGCACAAGGCGAAATATTCCGACGTGCGGCTCGAACATATGCTGGCCGATGCCGGCGGCATGCAACTCGTGCGCCAGCCGAAGCAGTTCGACGTCATCGTCACGGACAATCTCTTCGGCGACATGCTGTCGGACGTTGCCGCCATGCTGACTGGTTCGCTCGGGATGCTGCCTTCCGCCTCACTCGGCGCGCCTGACGGAAAGACCGGCAAGCGCAAGGCGCTCTATGAGCCGGTGCACGGCTCGGCGCCCGACATCGCCGGCAAGGGCATCGCCAATCCGATTGCCATGATTGCCTCCTTCGCTATGTGCCTTCGCTATTCCTTCAATCTGGTCAAGGAAGCAGATAATCTTGAAAAAGCGATAGCCAACGTGCTCGACAAGGGCATCCGCACTGGCGACATCATGGCACCGGGCAGCCGCCAGGTCGGCACCGTCGAGATGGGCGACGCCATCCTCAACGAGTTCAAGATCCTTTCCGCCTGATATTTCACGTGAAACGCTTGTCGGCCCTTCGCACCCGTGCGGAGGGCTTTTTACTTGGCACGGTCTTATCCATCGGCGTCCAGAGCGGTCATTACCGAAATTGATTAGAAATTATCTGAGCAAACCCGTTCTCTGTCGTAATCCTGTGCATTTTTACCGCCTATCTCATACCCATGGGTTATACGGATAGTAGGAATGCGGGAACTTCTGGTCTCCTTGGACAGGCGCTGGCGCAGAAATGGATGCGTCATGCCACCATTGCGGTGGCGCGCATGCCTTTTCATTACTTTGAATGCCGTCATCCTTTCTATGCTGATCTTCGATGCACCGATTGGTGCCGGCCACCTGCCGGAACCCATTCAGCGCTTCGGGGAGATGTTGACCGATTTTGGCGATTCCGCCTGGCTGATCCTCACCAGCGTCCTGCTCTTCTTCCACGGCAGAGCTGGCTACAGGCTCTTGAAGAGCGCAAGGGCCAAGGCCCAGGCGCTCTATGTGAGCTGGATCGGCGCCTATCTGTTCACGACCGTTGTCTTTTCCGGCCTGCTCGCAAACCTTCTGAAACGCACGATCGGTCGAGCGCGTCCCGAACATTTCCACGATCTCGGCGTGCTTTCCTTCACGCCCTTCTCCGGCCATGCAGCACTGGAGAGCTTCCCGTCAGGTCATTCGACCACGGTGGGCGCTTTCTTTGCCGCCCTTGCCCTGCTCTTCCCGCGCTACCGGTTTCCCTTCATCGCTTGCGCCATCTGGTTCGGCATGACGCGTGTCATGGTCGGCGCGCACTATCCGAGCGATGTCATTGCCGGCCTCGCCTTCGGCGCCTGGTTCTCGCTGCTGACGGCAATCGTCTATGCCCGCTACGGCCTGCTTTTCAAACTTGCGCCAGATGGCTGGCCGATGTCCAAGCGATACTTCCCAGACGCATAAGAAATGGCGCATGAAAAACCCGGCGCCTTTCGAGCGCCGGGTCTTTGATTTCAATATGTTCGCCACGCCTTAATCCAGCGCATGAATATCCCGGTTCTTGGTTTCCGGCAGGAACAGCATGCCGATGACCAGCGTGATCGCTGCGAAGACGATCGGATACCAGAGGCCATAATAAATGTTGCCGGCAGCGGCACTCATCGCGAAGGCCGTAGCAGGCAGCAGGCCGCCGAACCAGCCATTGCCGATATGATAGGGCAGCGACATGCCGGTATAGCGAATGCGGGTCGGGAAGAGTTCGACCAGTAGGGCCGCGATCGGGCCGTAGACCATCGTCACGTAGAACACGAGCACGAACAGGATAGCGATCGTACCAACCCAGTTGACGCGGGCAGGGTCGGCTGCCATCGCAAACGAACCACCGCCAGGGATCGTGTAGACGGCCATGTCCGTCACGCTTTTTGCTTCATCCGCCGTCAGCAGCTTGCCGGCAACGAGTTTGTCGACCGGTAGCGTTTCCTTCTGGCCGGCACGTATCGCATCGGCATTGAGGGTGAGTTCCGGATTGGCGGCAATGAAAGCATCGAGCTTGGCATCGGCAACCTTGGCAGCACCGCGCTTCAGCGGATAGCCAGCATCATGAAGGGCAAGATTGACACCCTTTTCGAAGGCTGCATTGGTCTTGGCGGCATCGGCACCGGCAGCAACGGCGTCGTAACCGGTGATCGTTTCGTCACCGACCTTTACGATTGCCGGCTGGCCGGCTGGACCCGCCACCACGTCATAAGGCACCGAGTTCTTGGTCAGGAACGCCGTTGCGATATCGCAGGAACTGGTGAACTTGGAAGTACCAGTCGGATTGAACTGGAACTTGCAATCCGCCGGATCGGCCGTCACCGTTGCCCGAATCGTCGCCTGCGCCTCATAGAGAGCCGGATTTGCCGTATAAGTCATCGCCTTGAACAGCGGGAAATAGGTGACCGCTGCAATCAGCAGACCCGCCATGATGATCGGCTTGCGGCCGATCCTGTCCGACAGTCCGCCGAAGATGACGAAGAACGGCGTGCCGAGGAAGAGGGCGATAGCGACCATGATGTTGGCCGACAGCAGATCGACCTTCAGCACGTTCTGCAGGAAGAACAGAGCGTAGAACTGACCGCCGTACCAGATGACCGCCTGGCCCATGGTGGCGCCGAGAAGCGCGATCAGCGCGATCTTGGCATTCTTCCACTGACCGAATGCTTCCGTCAGCGGCGCCTTCGATCCCTTGCCTTCCGCCTTCATGCGCTGGAAGGCGGGCGACTCGTTCATCTTCAACCGGATCCAGACGGAAATACCGAGCAGGACGACCGAAACGAGGAACGGAATGCGCCAGCCCCAGGCGGCAAAGGCGGTCGAGCCCATGATCGACTGGACCGTGACGATGACGATCAGCGACAGGAAGAGACCGAGTGTTGCCGTCGTCTGGATCCAGGACGTAAAGTAGCCGCGGCGACCGTTTGGAGCATGTTCGGCAACGTAAGTGGCCGCACCGCCATATTCGCCGCCGAGAGCCAGGCCCTGCAGCAGGCGCAGGCCGATCAGGATGATCGGAGCAGCAATGCCGATGGAAGCAGCCCCCGGCAGGATGCCGACCAGGAAGGTCGACATGCCCATGATGAGAATGGTCACCAGGAAGGTGTATTTGCGACCGACGAGATCGCCGAGGCGGCCGAAGACCAGTGCGCCGAACGGACGCACCAGGAAGCCCGCAGCGAAGGCGAGCAGCGTGAAGATGTTACGCGTCGCTTCCGGATACTGGGTGAAATAGGTCGCACCGATATAGGTGGCGAGCGAACCGTAAAGATAGAAGTCATACCATTCGAAAACCGTGCCGAGCGACGAGGCGAAGATGACTTTCTTCTCCTCGCCTGTCATCGGGCCGGCTTTCACACCGTCGACGCTTGCGACATCTGCCATTGTCTGTCCTCCACAGAGTGATGAGCAACGGTCGCGGCCTACTCTCCTCAAAGCATACTTCTGCCACGACACGCCTGACAGAAGTTTGACAGAAAAGACGCGCCAGAAAGAGGGATGCTTTGGGATTATGACTTTAGTCTAATTTTTGTGCGTGGATCACCGCAGACACGGCACGCCCCACGAAAACGGCGAGAAGCATACGCATGGACCCCCTCCGTTTTTCGTTGCAGTCATTGCAACAGGATCGATTCCTCCCGGCAATGGTGCCCTCTGCCTGCTCCAACTGCATGCGCAAAAACCTTGACTCCTGTGGAAAACCCTTTAGGAGCAACGGTGGAAAAGGAATATCCATGGTTCGCTACGAGCACGCCATCGCTAAGCACAATCACCTGGCAGAAGATGCCGGGCTGGATCTTGCCGTTCCGGTTTCTTCCAAAACCAAGGCCAAAACGACGACGAAAACCGTCTGACGTCTCTGGCCTGCCGCTCTCTCCCCGGCTCGGCTGGGGACAGGAAGCCGCGATGATATCGCGCCTTCCCCCTCACCGGACAAGAGGAGAGAAGAAAAAGAGAGCTTGAGAAATGGGTTTCAAAGTTGCAGTTGCCGGAGCCACCGGAAATGTCGGGCGGGAAATGCTCAACATTCTCTCCGAGCGCGGTTTCCCGGCCGATGAAGTCGTAGCACTCGCCTCCTCCCGCTCCCAGGGCCTCGAGGTTTCCTACGGCGATCGGACACTGAAGGTCTCCAATCTGGAGAACTACGATTTCTCCGACACCGATATCTGCCTGATGTCGGCCGGCGGCGAGGTTTCCAAGCGCGTCTCCCCGAAGATCGGCCAGCAGGGCTGCGTCGTCATCGACAATTCCTCGGCATGGCGCTACGACGCCGACGTGCCGCTGATCGTTCCGGAAGTAAATCCGGACGCGATTTCGCTCTTCACAAAGCGTAACATCATTGCCAACCCGAATTGCTCGACCGCCCAGCTCGTCGTCGCGCTGAAGCCGCTGCATGACTTCGCCAAGATCAAGCGCGTCGTCGTCTCGACTTACCAGTCGGTTTCCGGCGCCGGCAAGGACGGCATGGACGAGCTCTTCAACCAGACACGCGCCGTCTTCGTCGCCGATCCGATCGAGAACAAGAAGTTCACCAAGCGAATCGCCTTCAACGTCATCCCGCACATCGACACCTTCATGGAAGATGGCTACACGAAGGAAGAGTGGAAGGTTCTGGCTGAAACGAAGAAGATGCTGGACCCGAAGATCAAGGTGACCTGCACTGCGGTGCGCGTTCCCGTCTTCATCGGCCATTCGGAATCGGTCAACATCGAATTCGAAAACGAGATCACGGCCGACCAGGCCCGCGATATCCTGCGCGATGCGCCGGGTTGCCTTGTCATCGACAAGCACGAGGATGGCGGCTACATCACGCCTTACGAATCTGCCGGCGAGGACGCGACCTTCATTTCGCGCATCCGTGAAGATGCCACCGTCGAAAACGGCCTCAACATCTGGGTGGTCTCCGACAACCTGCGCAAGGGTGCAGCTCTCAACGCCATCCAGATCGCCGAACTGCTCGTCAATCGGGGTCTCGTCAAGCCGCGCAAGCAAGCAGCCTGATACCATTTGTAAACCATAATATGCTAAAGCCCTGCTCGACGAGTGGGGCTTTTCGGGCAAATACCGCCGTATAAGCGTTCGCTAAAGGCGACCGTGACAAAATCGCCGGTGACTGGCATTCTCTTGCCCGGCCTGAAAACTATGCAGATCGAGAGCGGGGTTTCTCAATGCGCATGACAAAATTGATTCTGGCGGCCGCCGCGGCAATGGGCGTCCTCCATGCCGTACCGGCGTTCGCGCAAGGAGCCCAGTGCGGTAACACCAGTGCCGGTTTCGAAGCCTGGGTTGCCGATTTCAAACAGACGGCGGCAGCCAATGGTGTGAGCCAGTCCGTCCTCAGCCGCGCCTTCGCCAATGTCAGCTACAACAAGCCGACGATTTCGGCCGACCGCGGCCAGAAGAGCTTCAAACTATCCTTCGATGCTTTCATGAAGAAGCGCGGCGGCGCCGCCATCATCTCTCGCGGACGGTCGATGAAAGCCGCCAACCAGGCTCTTTTCGCCTCGATCGAGCGCCGCTTCGGCGTTCCGGCCGGTCCGCTGATCGCCATCTGGGGCATGGAAACCGGCTTCGGCAGCTATATGGGCAACCAGCATACGATGTCCGCAGTCTCTACCCTCGCCTATGATTGCCGCCGCTCGGAATATTTCACAGACCAGCTTTATGCAGCATTGCAGCTCGTTTCGGAAGGCTATCTCAGCCCGCAAGCCCGAGGTGCTGCCCATGGCGAAATCGGCCAGACGCAATTCCTGCCACGCAACGTGGTGCGTTACGGCGCTGACGGTGACGGTGACGGCCGCATCGACATGGTCGGTTCCCGCGCCGACGCGCTGGCCTCGACCGCCAATTTTCTCAAGGGCCATGGCTGGCGTGCCGGCGCCGGCTACCAGCCGGGCGAACCGAACTTCGTCGCCATCCAGGGCTGGAACGCCGCAACGGTCTATCAGCAGGCGATCGCCTATATCGGCCAGCAGATCGACGGCAATTGAGGAGACGTCCGGTAGGAAAATGATACGACGCCGCATGCGAATGCGGCGTTTTCATATGCGGAAATCGTGGGTTCCCCCGGCAGCCTTGCGCCGCTCTTCCTGCGGTGCCGCGGAAGGAACAATAGTGCCGGCAACGACGCAATTGCGCCCCGAGGCCTTGGCCGCATAGAGCGCGTGCTTCAGCACGATGTCGCCGGCATCGTGGCCAACGGCTGGAAGGCTGGTGTTGAAACGCGCGCGTTTGCTGTCGACAAACTGCGCCTTTCCATCATGGGCGCCTTGGTCATCTCGCCAGGATTGTTGAGATAGGTTCGGATCGCAAAGAACTCTGCCAGGATCTCGTTGGCCGCATCGATCCTGCACGGGCAAGAACATCGGCAAAGAGATTGTTATTTTCGAGCGCGTGGTACTGCATGAGCGAGGAGCGGATCAACACCACTCGTTCAATACGAACGGCAGCAGGATAGCGACCGGCACTCACCTACTTGTATTCTTGAATTTCACCACTTCGAAATTCGTGACCAATCCGCGCGCGTAGCACTCCACAAGCGAGCTTACTGGACTATCTTAAAAACCGATAAAGCGGTCTATCCCCCGATTTCGGGACGGATGAAGTCGAGTGACTCAGAATCCATCACCCAGAGCTCGCCGGTCGAAATATCGAACCAGGCGCCATGAAGCTCCAGCTTGCCTTCTTCCTCGAGCGCCTTGATCTCGGGAAAAGTCCTGAGATTACTGATCGAGTTGCGGATGGAGACCCGCTCCAGCGCGGTCTGCCGCTCGGCCGGCGTCATGACGTCGTTGCTGCCGATCTGTTCGGCGGCCGGGCGGACGAGCGACATCCAGCGACCGATGAAATCGCCCGGCGACAAAGGCTCGGCATCAGGATCGAGTGCTGCACGAATGCCGCCGCAGCGGCCATGACCCATGACGACGATATTCTTGACCTTCAGGGCCTGCACAGCGAATTCGAGTGCTGCCGACGTAGAATGAAAATGGCCGTCCGGTTCAAAAGGCGGAACCATGTTGGCAACGTTGCGGATAACGAAGAGTTCACCGGGCCCTGCATCGAAGATCAGTTCGGGGGCCGCGCGCGAGTCGCTACAGGCAATGACGAGCGTCGTCGGGTTTTGCCCGTTTTCCGCAAGCTGCCGATACCGATCGCGGGCATCGGCATATCGTCCGCTCATGAAGTTGCGATAACCAGCCAGAAGGGAGTTGGGAAAGCTCATCATGCCCCTGGATTAACGCGCGCGTGAGCCAAGATCAATGCTGCGCTGCAAAGCGTGGCCTATTTTTTCCGCCGTTGGGCAGGATGGACGAGGTGACGCATCTGCACCATTGCCATAGGCGTCAAAAGGCTGGAGGCATCGCTTGCCAGCATCAGCTCATTGCTGCCGCGCTTGACGGCGCGCGCCAGCACTTCGAATACGCTGGCGGTCGCCAGTTGCAGCGCCTTTTCGTCCTCCATTCCCGAGAGCAGGCGGGACAGGAAGAGAGCCGCGAGCAAATCCCCGAGACCGTTCGGCGGATTCTCGACGACACGATGTTCGGCAAGCAGGGCATGTTTCCCGGAGAGATAGAGGTTACCGGTGCCGCCCGCCATCATCGGCACCGCCGACGTGACCAGCATGCGCGACGGACCGAGCGCAAGTGCAGCTTCCATGACCGCACTATTATCATCAAGCGCAGCGCCCGAAAGCCAGGCAAGCTCGTAGCGGTTCGGCGTTGCGAGCGAGGCAAGCGGTATCAAGTGGTCACGGATCGCTTCGGCCGTTGCTTCCGGTACGTAGAGGCCGCCGAGATCACCCATGACCGGATCGCAGACATAGAGCAGCTCCGGGTTCTTCTCACGCAAGGATGCAACGAGTTTCGCAACAGAGCGGGCCTGAGCCGCATTGCCGAAATAGCCGGATAGGACGGCCTTGACCTCGCCGATCCACGGCGCGCGAATGAGATCGTCGATCGCTGCCTCGAAATCGGCTTCGGCGAAAGTGAGTCGTGTCGAGCGGCCGTGACCGGGGTGCCAGGGTAGCACGATCGTCGGCAGTGCCCAGACCTGATGGCCGAGCGTTTCCAGCGCGAAGACCGCAGCGCGGTTTCCGACCGACCCGCGCACGACATGGCTGGAAATGACGATGACTGCGCCTGCTGCGTTTTCCGACATGGCATCCGAATCCGAATTTGACCGCCGTTGATGATCTTTTTGACAAGGCGCTGTCAACCATTCTTCACGCGAGCGTGGAAATGTGGGGACGGGTAGGAAAAGCCGGATAAGGACACTTTGCCGCCTATCGACACAAAACGACCTAAAAACTTTCGAAATCTCTCGCCAGCTTAGTCAAAAAAGCACGAAAACTACTTTTCGAAGCCGTTTTTTAAAGATTCTTTCGAAGAGCCTTCTGCTAACTTGCCCATATCAAAACAAATCGGGGGGATGATCCATGGCTGCCAGAAACAATCCGAAACGGGAAAAGCAGATCGAAAGCGCGCGCAAAATCGCGGCTGCGACTGGCGAACCTCATCTCGATCCCGAAATCCTCTTCGGCAGGGCCAGCGGCGACGATCTCGAACTCTATACGCCGGAAATGCTGGCGCTATCAGCCGTGCACTCGGCGGCCGAACTCGCCGCCTGGAACGGCAAGATGCCGCGTGTCAGCATCGATACGATCGCCGACGTCACCCCCGATGGCGTCGCGGTCTCCATTCTCTCGGTGACGGATCACAACAAGCCTTTCCTCTACGAATCCGTGATGGGCGAGGTGACCAGCACCCATCGCGACATCTACATGGCGGTTCACCCGATCCTGATCATGGAAGACGGCAAGGCTCCGAAACTTTACTCCGCTGATGTGCCGAGCGATCCGGCAAAGCGGGTCAGCCATATCCAGCTTCATATCTCGCCGCTCGCCGCCTCTCAGGCCGCCGATCTCATCAAGCGCATCAAGGCAGTGCTCGAGCAGGTGGAGCTGGCCGTTTCCGACTGGAAGCCGATGCTGTCGCGCGTCGACGAGGTGATCACGGAGCTTTCGAACTACAATGCCAGCCGCAAGAAAGCCGATCGTGATGAGGCAGTCGCCTTTCTGACCTGGCTGCACGACGAGAATTTCACCTTCCTCGGCATGCGCGATTACGTCTATTCCGGAAAGGGACCGGATGCGAAGGTTGAACGCGACAAGGGAACGGGCCTCGGCATTCTCTCCAACCCCGAAGTTCTGGTTCTGCGCACTGGCAAGGACGCGGTGACGACGACACCCGAGATCCTCGCCTTCCTCGATGGCCCGGACTTCCTGATCGTCACCAAAGCCAATGTGAAGTCCACGGTCCATCGCCGCGCTTACATGGACTATGTCGGCGTCAAACGTTTCGACGCACAGGGCAACGTGACAGGAGAGCTGCGTATCGTCGGCCTCTTCACCTCGACCGCCTATACCTCGTCCGCTACCGAAATCCCGCTGTTGCGCTCCAAGATCGAAAAAGTGAAGGAGCATTTCGGCTTCGACCCGATGAGCCATTCGGGCCGTATGCTCGACAACACGCTTGAATCCTACCCGCGCGACGATCTTTTCCAGATCGATACCACGCTGCTTGCGAGCTTCGCCGAGCAGATCAACGATCTAGTCGATCGCCCGCGCGTTCGCGCCCTACCGCGCGTCGACCATTTCGACCGCTTCGTTTCTGTCATCGTCTTCGTACCGCGCGAAGAATATGATTCGATCGTGCGCGAACGCATCGGTACCTATTTGAAGACCGTCTATGACGGCCGCGTTTCCGCTTATTACCCCGCCTTCCCGGAAGGTGGCGTGGCGCGCGTGCACTTCATCATCGGTCGTTCCGGCGGTAAGACGCCACGCATCCCTCAAGCCAAGCTCGAGGAGACGATCCGCCAGATCACCGCGCGCTGGGACAGCCGCTTCGAGATGCTCGCCGGCCCCAAGGCGCCGAAGCTCAGCGTCAGCAACGCCTTCCAGGAAGCCTTCACGCCGGATGAAGCGGTCGGCGATCTGCCCGACATCGCCGCATGCGCAGCCGGCGAGCCGATCCGCATCGAATTCTACTATCGCCAGGACGATGAACGCGGCCGCATCCTGTCGCTGAAGATCTTCCATAGCGGCGAGCAACTGCCGCTGTCGCGCCGCGTGCCTCTACTCGAAAACCTCGGCTTCAACGTCCTGAGCGAACGGACCTTTGATATCGAAGTTCCGGCCGCCGACGGCGCCATCAACATCATCGTGCTGCACGACATGGAACTCGAGGCCCGCAGCGGTGCGGACATCGACCTCGCACGTTTTGGCGCACCGCTCGAAGAGGCTTTCGTCGCAGCCTTCAGCGACACGATTGACAATGACAGCTTCAACCGGCTGATCCTGTCGGCCGGCCTCTCGGCCCGCGAGGTGAACGTACTGCGCGCCTATGCGCGCTATCTGCGCCAGGCTGGCATCGCCTATTCGCAGGACTATATCGCAACCACCCTCGACAAATATCCTGCCATCACCGCCTCGATCTTCCGGCTGTTCCACGACACGCTCGATACGAAGCTGTCGGAAAAGGCTCGTATCAAGAAGCTCGCCGAACTGCATCAGGCAATCGAAACCGAGCTTGCCAACGTGCCGAGCCTGGATGACGACCGTATCCTACGCCGCTACATCAATATCGTCGATGCGACGCTGCGCACCAATTATTTCCAGCGCAATGCCGATGGAACACCGAAGGCGATGCTCGCCTTCAAGCTCGACCCGCATCTGGTCGATGGCCTGCCGGAACCGAAGCCTTTCCGTGAAATCTTCGTTTATGGCGTCGAGGTAGAAGGCGTGCATCTGCGCTTTGGCCGCGTTGCCCGCGGCGGCCTGCGCTGGTCGGACCGCGCCGAAGATTACCGTACCGAAGTGCTGGGTCTCGTGAAGGCGCAGCAGGTCAAAAATGCCGTGATCGTGCCTGTCGGCGCCAAGGGCGGTTTCTATCCCAAGAAACTGCCGGTCGGCGGCAGCCGCGAGGAAATCTTCAATGCGGGTCGTGAAGCTTACAAGACCTATATCCGCACGCTGCTTTCCATCACCGACAACATCTCCGGTGCCGATATCATCCCGCCTGATAATACGGTGCGGCTCGATGGCGACGACCCCTACTTCGTCGTCGCGGCCGACAAGGGCACGGCAACCTTCTCAGACACCGCCAATGCGCTTGCTCAGGAGGCCGGTTTCTGGCTGGACGATGCCTTCGCCTCAGGTGGCTCGGCAGGCTACGACCACAAAAAGATGGGCATCACCGCGCGTGGTGCCTGGGAAACGGTGAAGCGCCACTTCCGCGAGATGGACATCGATATCCAGACGACGCCCTTTACGGTAGCTGGCGTCGGCGACATGTCCGGTGACGTCTTCGGCAACGGCATGTTGCTCTCGCCGAAGATCAGGCTGGTCGCCGCTTTCGATCACCGCGATATCGTCATCGACCCCGATCCCGATATGGAAAAGACGCTTCGCGAGCGCCAGCGCCTCTTCAATCTTCCGCGCTCGAGCTGGCAGGACTTCGACAAGTCCATGCTCTCGAAAGGCGCCATGATCATCTCGCGCTCGGCAAAGTCGGTTACGCTGACGCCGGAGGCTGTGGCGGCAATCGGCATCGACAAGGCGGTCGCCACGCCCTTCGAGATCATGACGGCGATCCTGAAGAGCCCGGTCGACCTGCTCTGGTTTGGCGGCATCGGCACTTACGTGAAGGCAGCGTCGGAAACTGATGCGGAAGTGGGCGATCGCGCCAACGACCCGATCCGCATTACGGCCGACGAAGTACGCGCCAAGGTAATCGGCGAGGGCGCCAATCTTGGCGTTACGCAGAAGGGCCGCATTGCCTATGGCCTGAAGGGTGGACGCAGCAATTCGGATGCTATCGACAACTCTGCAGGCGTCAACACGTCGGACGTCGAGGTCAATATCAAGATCGCGCTGGCAAACGCCATGCATGAACAGCGCCTCAGTCGGGCGAAACGCGACCAGCTTCTCGGCAGTATGACCGATGAAGTGGCCGGCCTCGTGCTGCGCAACAACTACCTGCAGTCCCTCGCAATCTCGCTGACATCTCGCAAGGGAACGGCAAACGGCCTGGAACTCGGCCGTTTCATGAGCGTGCTGGAAGCGGCCGGCCAGCTGAACCGCAAGGTCGAGACGCTTCCCGACGACGCCTCGCTGTCCGAACGCTACACGGCCGGACGGCCGCTGACGCGCCCCGAGATCGGCGTGCTGCTCTCCTATGCCAAGATCGTGCTCTTCGACGCGCTGATCGCCAGTGAATTACCTGATGACCCTTATTTCGTCAGCACGCTCTTCAACTACTTCCCGGCCAAGATGCAGAAGTCGAACGCATCCGACATCGACACTCACCGGCTGAAGCGGGAAATCGTCGCGACTGTCCTCGCAAATGAGGCGATCAACCGCGGCGGGCCGAGCTTTGCCGTGAGCATGATGGATGCCACAGCGGCCTCTGCCTCTGAGGTGGTGCGCGCTGCGATCGTCGCCCGTGATGGCTTTGATCTCAACCGGCTATGGGCCGAAACAGATGCCCTGGACAACAAGGTTTCCGGCGAGGTCCAGAACCGGATTTACGAGGAAATCACCAATAGCTTCACCGTGCTGACACGTCTGCTGCTGAAGACCGGCATGACTCGAGGCGGTATGGCTGAAATCATTAGCCGGCTGCAGGCTGCCCTGAAAAAACTCAAACCTGCCTTTGCCGAGCAGGCGGCAACCGAAGTCTCAGCGCGCCAGCAGGAGTACCAGCAGTCCGGCCTGCCGGAAAAACTGGCCGCCGAAATTGCAGCCCTGCCGACCCTCGCCCTCGTGCCGGAAATAATGCAGATCGCTGAACGGACCGACGAGGCGCTGCCGCGTGCAGCCGAAAACTACTTTGCCGTCACCCGAACCTTCCGTGTCGGGCGGCTGCTTGCCGCGGGTAACCGCATCATCACCTCCGACCATTACGAAAACCTCGCCCTTGCCCGCAGCATCGACCAGATCGCCAGCGCCCGTCGCGATATTGTGATCTCCGCACTTTCCGATCACGGCAAGGAAAAGCAGCCGGTCCAGGCCTGGCATGCGCAGGACAGGATCCGCATCAACCGTATCGTCGAGGAACTTGCGAGCCTCAGTGATGGCGCAGATCCGAACCTCGCCCGCATCACTGTTGCCGCGGGCATCCTGACCGACCTTGCGCGCGACCGGGCGAGATGAGACAGTCCGCCCCAAAAAGGAGCGGACGCTTGAATCGCATTGACTGGACAGGAACGCAGCCGCCGAAAGCCACGGAGAAGGGCATATGGGGCTGGATGCTCTTCGATTGGGCAGCCCAGCCTTTCTTCACCGTGGTCACCACCTTCATTTTCGGCCCCTACTTCGTCTCGCGACTGACGGCTGATCCCGTCTCCGCGCAGACGATGTGGAGCAATATGGCAACGATTTCCTCTATTATCATCGCCATCCTGTCTCCCATACTGGGCTCCATTGCCGATCAGTCAGGCGCGCGCAAACCCTGGATCGCCTTCTTCGCCGTCATCAAGATCGTCAGCCTCTGCTGCCTATGGTTCGCGGCACCCGGCTCGCCGATCATCTATCCCGTCATCTTCATGATCCTCGCCTCGATTTCGGCAGAGTTTTCTATCGTCTTCAACGATTCCATGATGCCGCGTCTCGTCGGCAAGGATGAAGTGGGCAAGCTTTCCAACACTGCCTGGGGCCTCGGCTATCTCGGCGGCATGATCGTGCTGATCGGCGTCGTGGCACTGCTGGCCGGCAGCCCGGAAAGTGGCAAGACCATTCTGGGCCTCGACCCGCTTTTCGGTCTCGATCCTCATACGGGTGAGGATGCGCGTGTCACTGGTCCGATTTCGGCCGTCTGGTATCTGATCTTCATCCTGCCAATGTTCTTCTTCACGCCGGATGCCCGCAAAGGCCTGCCTTTTGCCTTTGCCGTGCGTTTCGGTCTTAAGGAATTGCGCAGCACGCTCAGCGAGTTGAAGACGCGCCGCAGTATCCTGTCCTTTCTCATCGCCCGAATGATCTATCAGGATGGCGTCAACGGCCTGCTGATCCTCGGCGGCGCCTTCGCTGCCGGCATGTTTGGCTGGGCAACGATCGAGATCGGCATCTACGGCATCATCCTCAACGTCGTCGCGATCCTCGGCTGCCTGATTGCCGGACGTATCGACAGGGGCATCGGCTCGAAGGTGACTGTCATCATCAGCCTCACCATGCTGTTGCTGGCCACGATCGGCATTATTTCCACCGGGCCGGGCTACACGTTCTTCGGACTGATGCCGCTTTCGACTGCCGACGGCGGTGGGCTTTTCGGCACGATGGCAGAAAAAGCCTATATTCTCTATGGCCTGTTGATCGGTCTTGCCTTCGGCCCGGTGCAGGCCTCGTCACGCTCCTATCTGGCGCGCAGCGTCAGTCTCGAAGAAGCCGGCCGCTATTTTGGCATCTATGCGCTCTCCGGCCGCGCCACGAGCTTCATGGCGACGCTGTTGTTTTCGATCGTCACCTATTTGACCGGATCGGCACATCTGGGCATGTCGACGCTGATCCTGTTTCTGGCCGGAGGCCTGGTGCTGCTGATCCGGACGCCCTATCCGGCGGATCGCGCGTAACAGGTCCCCCGGGCCGCAAGACCGGGGGACAAATTGGCTGTCCCGCTCAGTGGCGGAAATGGCGCATGCCGGTAAAGACCATCGCGACATTGTGTTCGTTTGCTGCGTCGATCACCTCCTGGTCGCGCATCGAACCGCCCGGCTGGATCACAGCGGTGGCGCCGGCGGCAATCATAGACAGCAGGCCGTCCGCGAAGGGCAGGAACGCCTCGGAGGCGACCGCCGAACCATGCGTCATCGGGACGGCAAGCCCGAGAGCCTTGGCCGCTTCTTCGGCCTTCAGCGCCGCGATGCGGGCGGAATCGACGCGGCTCATCTGACCGGCGCCAATACCCGCCGTCTGGCCATCCTTGGCGTAGACAACGGCATTGGACTTCACATGCTTGCCGACCTTGAACGCAAACTTCATGTCTTCGAGCTCCTGGGCCGTCGGTGCACGCTTGGTCACGACCTTCAGTTCAAGATCCTCGACCATGCCATTGTCGCGGCTCTGGACGAGCAGGCCACCGGAAACGGTCTTCGCGGTGATGCCGGCCGCACGCGCATCCGGCAGGCCGCCGGCTGAGAGCAGGCGCAGGTTCGGCTTGCGGGCGACGATTGCCTTCGCTTCATCTGTGACGTCAGGCGCGATGATGACCTCGGTGAAGAGCTTGATGATCTCTTCGGCCGTTTCCGCATCGAGTGTCCGGTTCAGTGCGATGATGCCGCCGAAAGCCGAAACGGAATCACAGGCAAGCGCACGCTTGTAGGCTTCGAGAAGCGTCGAACCGGTCGCAACGCCACAGGGATTGGCATGCTTGATGATAGCGCAGGCTGGCGACTTCTCCGGCAGGAACTCGGCGACCAACTCATAGGCCGCGTCGGTATCGTTGATATTGTTGTAGGAGAGCTGCTTTCCCTGCAGCAGGACGGCTGTCGAAACACCCGGGCGCTTTTCGCCTGTCACGTAGAAAGCGGCCTTCTGATGCGGGTTTTCGCCATAGCGCATCTCTTCCTTCAGGACACCGCCAATGGTGCGGTGGCGCGGCGTATCGATCGACAACGCCTCGGCAAACCAGTTGGAGATAGCAGCGTCGTAAGCGGCGGTGCGAGCATAGGCCTTAGCGGCCATGCGTTGGCGGAACGTGTAAACCGTCTTGCCGGCATCGGCCGAAAGCTGCTCGATCAACTCTGCATAATCGGTCGGGTCGGTGATGACGGTGACATAGGCATGGTTCTTGGCCGAAGCGCGGATCATTGCTGGACCGCCGATATCGATATTCTCGACCGTCGTCGGATAATCGCCGCCGGCCGCGCGAACATCCTCGAAGGGATAGAGATTGACGACCAGAAGATCGATACCGTCGATACCATGAGCCTTCATGGCTTTCTGATGCTCGGCATCGTCGCGGATTGCCAGCAGGCCGCCATGCACCTTTGGATGCAGGGTCTTCACGCGGCCGTCCATGATTTCCGGAAACTGCGTCACTTCGGAAACGTCGGTCACGGCAAGTCCTTCGGCCGCGATCGCCTTGTAGGTACCGCCAGTCGACAGCAGGCGCACGCCACGCGCAGAAAGGGCGCGGGCAAGTTCGATGATGCCGGTCTTGTCGAAGACAGAGAGCAGCGCGGTCTTGATCGCGACCTTGTCAGGGGCGGGGATTTTCTTGGAAATGACGGCCATGAACCTTCTCCGTTCGGGCTTCGGGAGACATCCGGGCAAGGGACGCTTGATGGGGCCGCGTTAGCACAGCTTGGAGCCGGCGCAAACAGCCGCTAGCTCTTGCGTGATAAAAACCAGCGAATTTCAGGTTTCTCTGCCAAATCGAAGTCGATCTCGATCTGGTCCGAGCTGCTGATGCCGGCGCTGTCGGCAAAGAAAATATCTTCAGAGATCAGCACCTCGTTGCCCGGTGAGGAAAATAACCAGCTTTCACCATCCGGCGCCGTCAGCAGCACGGATTCCGTGTCGTTCTGCCGCGGCACGATGGATGGATGGATGTGGAAGCGGGCAACTGCCCGCAGTGGACCTTCGCTGTGATATCGGTCATCGGCGACGAAACGGTCCATACCGGTCACGATGGAGCCGGCGGCATTGAGCGTCAGCTCCCGCTCATGGATGACACCGAAGGCATCGAGATAGCCATCATGGCTTGCCTTGATGCCTTCACGGCCGTCCTCGGTCTCCACGCGCTCGGCGATGACCGTTTCCACCGGCTCCGTCATCATATGGGCCAGAAAAGCCGAAGGAGAGAACCGGCTGGATGACGTATCGTTCAGGACCACAGTGGAATGGGCAGCCGTAGTGCGCGCCATCTGGGTATAGCGCTGGCCAGCGAATTTCGGTGATCCTGAATTGACGATAAAACGGTAACGGCCAGAAGACATTTCGAAGGAGAGACTGCCTGCATGAGCTGTTCTGAAGCAGCTGGGCGAGGGCGGTCCGGTATCGGCAATGATCACCGTCTTACCGGCCGCAAGTCGCTGATAGCGCGAATGCGGCAGCGCCTTGAAGGGCTGGCCCGCCGTCTCGTCATAGCGCAGCACGGACATCAGCTCATCCGCCAGCGTGGATGTCGCACCGTTGAAAAGCGCCAGATCGCCGTCCTGATGACGGAAGAAGCGCAGGGCAGGATACATGCGGTCAATACCCGAAATCAGCTTCTGCGGCAGGTCGTGACCGAGATTGACGTAAGTTTGTCTCAGCGGCAGCAGGTCGAGCAGCAACTCCAGTCCGATGCGCGGGTTGCGGGAGATATGACCTCCATCAGGCAGAATCTGACTATCGAATTCGCGGTCGAGCGCCTGGGCTGCCCGCCGCACTGTCGAGGCACGCACCGGCATGGCAACAGAGGCTGTGGCGAGCGCGATACGGAGGCGGAAGCGGACTTCGCCTGACGAATAGGGCGCCATACGGCGCAGATAGCCGATATGGAAGGAAAGCGACTTCATGAAGCGGCGATAGAAACCCCGATCGGCATTCTGCAGGACGACCGGAGAATGCGACAACCAGGCAATGACGCGCTGCGAGACGACATCGGTCTCCCAGGCGATGCCTTCGATCCTGCCTCCGTGAATCGAGAGCCAACTATCGACGATCATACGAGCGACGGCCGAACCGCGCTCGCTCTTATTGGCCCTCATATGCCGCAGCCAACCGAAGCTGTGGAGCCTGACTGCGAAAGCACGCGACGGGAGGGTCAACGTGAAAGGGGATTTTCCGCCTGTTTCCAGCATACGTCCGGCAAGCGGAAAACGGCCGTCTATGATTTCTTCCGCGACGTGTGAATCGATGCCTCTCAGATCCGTCGGCGCTACGATCAGGCGTTCCGGCACCGATATGGTATGGCGGGAAAAGCGCAAACGCAGAAGTGCGGCACGGCGCGTACCGCGCCGCCAAGCTTCCCGAACATACATGCTCGCAAGACGCCGACCGGACTGCATATCAATTGTCTATTGACCCTCGTGGTTAAGAATAGATGAATCGGAACCGATTTCATCAGCCACGATGTATTATTTTGTGATGAAGTTAGAATATAATAATCGTCAGTTGCGTCTGAGCACCGCTGCATAGAAGCCATCGAGGCCGGATGCAAAACCGTCAGGCATATCCAGCATTGTGGGAAGCGTGCGGAATTCGCCCAGCGGTGTGATCGCCTGGCTCATATCGGGCCATTTTTCTGCATCGATCGGCACACGTTCAACACCCTTCACATCTTCGAGAACGCGCTTCACGACCTCTTCGCCTTCCTGCGGATCGAGCGAACAATTGGAGAAGACAAGCAACCCGCCGGGATTGAGAAGCGTAACGGCATGGCGCAGAAGACGTTCCTGAAGTGCTGCCAGCTTGGCGATATCCTCGGCACCCTTCGTCCAGAGCACGTCGGGATGCCGGCGGGTCGTGCCCGTCGACGAGCACGGGGCGTCGAGAAGGATCGCATCAAAGCGCTCGGGCGGCTCGAATTTTGTAAGATCCGCCGCGACCGTTTCGGCTTCAAGGCCAAGCCGCTCAAGGTTGGAGCGCAAGCGCTTCAGCCGGTTTTCGGATTGGTCTATCGCCGTCACCTTGCCGCCGGCAAGAATGAGCTGCGCGGTCTTGCCGCCCGGCGCGGCACAGAGATCGGCGACGCGCTTGCCGGTGAGATCGCCGAAGAGCTTCGCGGGGATGCTTGCAGCCGCATCCTGAACCCACCATTCACCCTCTTCAAATCCTTCAAGCGAAGGAATACCCCCTTCGAAAGCGGAAAGCCGCACGCCGCCGGTTGGAAGTACCGTACCGTTCAGGCGTTCCGCCCAGCCTGCAGCATCGGATTTCACGGTGAGATCGATGGCGGCCGGCTCAAGCTGGGATTCGGAAATAGCAATTGCCAGCTCTTTCCCATAGGCCTTTTCAAGCCGCTCGATAAACCACATCGGCATTGGCGGAATGTCGGCGATGTCTGCGAGAATGTGCTCCTTCTCGCGGCCAAGACGGCGCAGGATGGCGTTGACGAGCTTGGCAAAACGGCGGTTGCGCGGATCCTGATTGGCCTGCTCGACTGCAAGGTCGACGGCGGAATGATCGGGAACGTCAAGGTAGAGAATCTGCGCGGCACCAACGGCAAGCACGTAATGCAAAGCTCGAGCGCCTTCCGGCAACGACGTTTCGAGCAGCGAGGCGATGGCGGCATCGATGCGGGGCAGATGCCTGAGCGTGGTGTTGAGGATGGCGCGTACCAGCGCACGATCACTTTCCCCAAGCACCTTATAGGCTGGATTTCCATGCTCGTGATCCAGCGCGCCATCGAGTGGCAGTTTCTTGTCGATGACGGCCGCAAGGATCTTCGCAGCCGCCGCGCGCGCAGGCAGGCCGGGCTTTACCGGCGCTGGCGCTGAGCGTTCTGCGGAAGGCTTATATTTATGAACTGGCTTCTTCTTGCCGTCTGAATTCAAGACCACGGACCTTTTGGCGGTTGCGAGTCGCCGCGGCCAGAACCGGCATTCGGGACCGATCGCGATTTGCGTGTCGGATTAGCAGCGCGAACCGGCTGCGTCGAGACGTCGAAGCCTCCGCGCGCCATTTCCTGCAGGGCAGCGATGCGGTTTTCGGTGTCCGGATGGGTCGAAAACAGGTTGTCCATGCGCTCGCCGGAGAGCGGATTGATGATGAACATGTGCGCAGTGGCCGGGTTGCGCTCCGCATCATAGTTCGGCACATGTGCTGCACCGCGAGCGATTTTCCCAAGCGCAGAGGCGAGCCACAGCGGGTTGCCGCAGATTTCAGCACCACGCCTGTCGGCCGAATATTCGCGCGTACGGCTGATCGCCATCTGCACCAGCATCGCAGCAAGTGGGGCAACGATCATCGCGACGAGCACGCCGATGAAGCCAAGAGGATTATTGTTGTTTTCGCGGTTGCCGCCGAAGAAGAAGGCAAAATTGCCGAGCATGGAGATCGCACCGGCAAGCGTGGCCGTGATCGTCATGGTCAGTGTATCTCGGTTCTGAACGTGAGCAAGTTCATGCGCCATCACGCCCGCAACCTCTTCCGGCGAGAGAGCCGCCAGCAGGCCGGTCGATGCGGCAACAGCAGCATTTTGCGGATTGCGGCCGGTCGCAAAGGCATTCGGCTGAGGGCTGTCATAGAGATAGACCTTCGGTATCGGCAGAGCGGCATTACGGGCTAGATCGCGCACGATTCGGAAATATTCCGGCGCGTTGCGCTCATCGACCTCCTGTGCCCGATAGGCCGACAGCACCATCCGGTCGGCATTCCAGTAGGAGAAGAAATTCATGCCGGCAGCGATGAGAAAGGCGATCATCATGCCGCCCCGGCCGCCGATCAAAAAGCCGACAAACATGAAAAGCGCCGTCATGAAGGCAAGCAACATGGCAGTACGCACGAGGTTCATCAGAGGTCTCCATCTCCTTGATTGCGACGCGATGCTTTAAATCCCGGCGCCGACGCACTATGATTTGGTTATTCGCCAGCCATTTTCAATATTTTTAGGCGGGAGTGCAGCATGCAGACGGCCGATAACGACAATGTGGAAACCCCGGTGCCCGAAGGCTCCGAGCCGCCACGCAAGATGCTTTCTCCTGCTGCCAGGCGTGCGCTTGCCGAAGCCGAGGAACGTCGTAGGAACGTCAAGCCCGCCGAATTGCCGCCAGAGATCGGCGGACGGGGCGGGGCGGAACCCTCCCGCTTCGGCGATTATGAAATCAACGGCCGCGCGATCGATTTCTAAGTAAATATTCCTATTGACTTCCCGGCATGAAAGGAATTTATTCCTCTAATGCTCAAATTGACCCCTATTTTGTTCCTTCTCGCCATGCCGGCTCTTGCGGCAGGGAATGAGATCGACGGACCGGTTTCGGCCGAGATCATCAGGGTCATTGATGGAGATGCGCTGCTGGTCGCCGCGACACCCTGGCCACAGCAGACGATGGAAGTCTATGTCCGAATTCGCGGCATCGACGCACCCGAAATGCATTCGAAATGTCCTGAAGTCAGGAGAGCCGGTATCGAGGCGCAACACGCGCTGGAGCAGATGACCTCAGGCGTTACGGGCATCAAATTGACCGATATCAGTGGTGACAAATATTTCGGACGAATTCTCGCCAATGTCACCTTACCCGACGGGCGCAATCCTGCACGGGATCTGCTCACCTACGGGCTGGTCCGCTCCTATGTTGGCGGCCGCAAACCACGGATTTCCTGCACGGAAGAATGAGGCCGCTCCTCATGGTGGAGCGGCCCTTCAACTCAAGCCGTAGCCTTGTTCTGCCGGTTGGCGATCAGATCGTCGACGACAGCCGGATCTGCCAGCGTAGAAGTATCGCCAAGCGAGCCGAAATCGTCCTCGGCAATCTTGCGCAGGATGCGGCGCATGATCTTGCCGGAGCGGGTCTTCGGTAGCCCCGGTGAGAACTGGATCTTGTCCGGGGCCGCGATCGGGCCGATTTCGGCGCGGACATGTTTGACAAGCTGCTGGCGCAGTTCATCCGTGCCCTCATTGCCCGCCATCAGTGTAACGTAGCAATAGATACCCTGACCCTTGATTGCGTGTGGATAGCCGACGACGGCCGCTTCCGAGACGAGATTGTGCGAGACGAGGGCGGATTCAACTTCCGCCGTACCGAGCCGGTGGCCGGAAACGTTCAGAACGTCGTCGACGCGGCCAGTAATCCAGTAGTAGCCGTCCTCGTCGCGACGGCAGCCATCGCCAGTGAAATATTTGCCCTTGTAGGAGGAGAAATAGGTCTGGATGAAGCGCTCATGGTCGCCGTAGACCGTGCGCATCTGGCCCGGCCAGCTATCGGTGATGCAGAGATTGCCGTCGGCAGCACCTTCCAGCACCTTGCCCTCATTGTCGACCAGCTGCGGCTTCACGCCGAAGAAGGGTTTGGTGGCCGAGCCTGGCTTGAGGTCGGTTGCGCCCGGCAGCGGCGTGATCATGTGGCCGCCGGTTTCCGTCTGCCACCATGTATCGATCACGGGGCAACGCTGATCACCAACGACATTGTAATACCATTCCCAGGCTTCCGGATTGATAGGCTCTCCGACCGTGCCGAGCAAGCGGAGGCTCGCGCGCGAAGAGCGCGTCACGAAATCGTCGCCGGCGCCCATGAGCGAGCGGATGGCCGTCGGTGCCGTGTAGAAAATATTGACCTTGTGCTTGTCGATGATTTCCCAGAAGCGGCCCTGATCCGGGAAGTTTGGCACACCCTCGAACATTAGCGTGGTGGCGCAGTTCGCGAGCGGCCCGTAGACGATATAGGAATGGCCAGTGACCCAGCCGACGTCGGCCGTGCACCAGTAGACGTCGCCGGGGTGGTAATCGAAGACATATTCATGCGTCATCGCCGCATAGACGAGGTAACCACCTGTCGTGTGCAGGACACCCTTCGGCTTGCCTGTGGAACCCGAAGTGTAGAGGATAAAAAGTGGATCTTCCGCCTTCATCTTCACCGGCGGGCACTCAGGCTTCACCTCGGCGACTTCCTGATGATACCAGAGGTCGCGCCCCGGCGCCCAGCCTGTCTTGCCGCCGGTACGGCGCACGACGAGCACCTTGTTGACCGCCACATACTGACGGGCGGCGATATGGATAGCCGTATCCGTATTGTCCTTCAGCGGCACCGGCTTACCGCCGCGGATACCTTCGTCGCAGGTGATGACGAAGGTGGATTCACAGTCGACGATACGGCCGGCCAGCGCTTCGGGGGAAAAGCCGCCGAAAACGACGGAGTGAACCGCGCCGATGCGGGCACAGGCGAGCATCGCGTAGGCCGCCTCCGGAATCATCGGCATATAGATGGTGACCCGATCGCCCTTCTTGACACCATGCTTCTTCAGCACATTCGCCATGCGGCAGACATGCTCGTAGAGCTCGTTATAGGTGATCTTCTTGTCGATATAGGGGTTGTCGCCTTCGAAGATGATGGCGGTCTGGTTGCCGTTCGTCTTCAGGTGACGGTCGATACAGTTATAGGAAACATTGGTCTGGCCGTCTTCGAACCATTTGATCGAGACTTTGCCAGTAAAGGACGTGTTCTTGACCTTGGTATAGGGCTTGAACCAGTCGATGCGCTTGCCGTGTTTACCCCAGAACTTGTCGGGGTTTTCAATGCTTTCTTCGTACCATTGCTCGTACTTGGCCTGATTGATCAGCGCACGGGTCTTCACCGGTTTGGAAACCGGATAGATCTTCTCCGACATGGGAACTCCTCCTCACAAGGCTATGCAATGGCCGATGGTTCCAACGCAGCGACCGGGACTCGAATTGCGCAATTCATATCAGGTAGTCTGATGACGGCAATTAGACAAAGGTCATTTCATTTCTGAAGAATTGCAATTCTGCGACAGTGCGGTTATATAGCGCCATATTTCCCGGACATTGTGGTGACAATCCACGGACCGCGACCGGCGCGGACGATAGAAGGACTATATCCATGGCTCAACAGCTGCTCATGCCGAAGGCGACTGCCATCTGGCTCGTCGACAATACAGCCCTGTCTTTCGACCAGATCGCTCAGTTCTGCAAACTGCATCCGCTCGAAGTCAAGGCGATTGCCGATGGCGAAGCCGCACAGGGCATCAAGGGCCTCGACCCGATCGCCACCGGACAGCTTTCCCGCGATGAGATCGCTCGCGCCGAAGGCAACCCGAACTACAAGCTGAAGCTCTCCGAACCGAAGGTCCGCGTGCCGGAATCCAAGCGCCGCGGCCCGCGCTATACGCCGGTTTCCAAGCGCCAGGACCGCCCGAACGCCATTCTCTGGCTGGTTCGCAACCATCCGGAATTGAAGGATGCGCAGATTTCGCGTCTCGTCGGCACCACTAAATCGACGATCGAGCAGATCCGTGAACGCACTCACTGGAATTCGGCAAACCTGGCTCCGATGGATCCGGTCACGCTCGGCCTCTGCAGCCAGATCGATCTCGACATGGAAGTGGAAAAGGCGTCCAAGGGTCGCCCGCTGCCGACCGCTGCCGAACTCGGCGCAACGCTGCAGTCCGCTCAGGAAACAGAGCGTCTGACACCGAGCTACGAGCGCGAGGAAGAAAAGGAAATCGACGCCGATGCCGTCTTCCGCAAGCTGAGCTCGCTGCGTTCGACGCCTAAGGACGAGGATGAAGACGATCAGTTCTGAGATCGTCATGTCCTGAAATGAATAAACCCCGCCAATGGCGGGGTTCAGACCGCTGACAAACCCGTCGATTTTGTCGGCGGTTTTTTGTCGGAACGCCCGGTGAAGTGACGTTTTGCCGATGAGGTTGGTCTGATGAGAATTACGGCTGTCTGGCCTTATCCCCAGGCTGGCTTTGGGGTCTTGGTCAGCGCTATGGTGATCTTCTTGATGTTCTGGGCGGCAGCGGCCAGCAGGCATTGGCAGCGGACTCTGACGAGGCCTCGGAAGCGGGCGTAGCGGTGGCCGTGAAGTTGTTTGGCGTCGGCAAAGGAACGTTCGACGGTCTCTTTTCGCCGCTTATAGATTGCCTTGCCCCAGGGTGTCTTTCTGTTGGCATCTGTTCGTTCTCGGGCGTCTTGCCAGACATGGCGGGTGATGGTGCGCTCAGCCTTGGCATTGGACGTGCAGGAGGCAAGCAGCGGGCAGTTTCGGCAGATGGCAGGATCGGAGCGGTAGTGCTTGTAGCCGTTGCGGTCGGTGGTGGCATAGGTCAGCAACTGGCCCTCGGGGCAGCGATAGCCGTCCGTCTCGGGCTCGAACACGAACTTCGATTTGCGCATCATCCCGTCCTTGGGTGGGGTGGGATTGCGATAGCCGGTGACGCCGAGGATTTTTCTGTCCTCCAGTCCCTTGGCGATGCCTGATGTCGCATAGCCCGCATCGAGCCCGACCGCGCCGACATGCAAGTCGAAGCGGTCGCGCTGCCGGTCCAGCCGCTCCAGGTAGACGATCGAGTCATGCACATTGGCCGGCGTCACATGCGTGTCGGTGATGATGGCATGGCGACCATCGACGGTCCGATGATCGAGATAAAAGAAGCCCTTGGGCTTGCCGTCGCGCACCATGTAGCCGCTTTCAGGGTCGGTGCGGCTGACCTTGGTTTCCTTCACCTCGGGCTCGCGCGCCTTCTCCTTCAGCGGCTTCTGGCCATGCGCGGCCCGTTCGGCCTCGATCGCCCGGTCAAGATCGGCCCAGTAATCGGCCCGCGATTTCTGGAGCATCTCAAGATCATATTTGCCCTTGTTGGCATTGGCCTTCAGATGCGTGGAATCCGTATACAGTACCGTGCCGTCGACCAGGCCGTGCCGGATCGCCTGCTTCACGATCGCATCGAAGATGTCCTGGACCACGGACGTATCGTTGAAGCGGCGGCGACGGTTTTGCGACAGCGTCGAGGCATCGAAGACCGGCTCAGTCAGCTTCATCCGAAGGAACCAGCGATAGGCGACATTGACCTCGATCTCGCGCACCAACTGCCGCTCCGAGCGAACCCCGAACAGGTAGCCGATGAACAGAGCCTTGAACATTAAGGTAGGATCGAGCGGCGGACGCCCGTTGTCGGCGCAGTAGAGCCCGGCAACACGATCATGGATGAAGGAAAAGTCGATCACCGCATCGATCTTGCGAAGCAGGTGATCCTTCGGCACCAGGCTGTCGAGCGTCACCATCTCGAGAGCCGTTTGTTCGGGAGCAGGTTTCTTCAACATGTCCCAGTGAATCACAAACCCCTGGCTGTGGCCAGGGGTTTGTCAGCAGTCTGAAGCCCGCCAATGGCGGGGTTTTTTGTTGCCGTTCTCCTGCGCGCTATTAGCTGCGGAAGAGCGAGAGAATGTTCTGTGCCGAGGAATTGGCGATCGAGAGCGACTGGATCGCAAGCTGCTGCTGCGTCTGCAGGGCAGAGAGCTTCGAAGACTCTTCTTCCATGTCGGCGTCGACGAGGCGGCCGACGCCTGAGTCGATCGAGTCACCCAGGGCGCTGACGAAGGTTTCCTGCAGCTGAATTCGGGTCGAAATCGAGCCGAGCTGCGAGCCTGCATTCGTCAGGGCCTGGAGCACGAGTTCGACGCCGGAAAGCGCTCCGTCAAGCTGGCCTTGACTGAAATTGGTGATGTCGAGCGCGTAGATCGACGGCATGACGATAACCGTGTTGCCGTAGGTGCCGTTGAATGCAGTGCCAATGATGCCGCTCGTTGTCTGGATCGTGCCGTTGCTGTTCATGCCGAACAACACATTGCCGAGCGTACCGGCATCAAGAACATAGTCCGTCATCTTGACCGAAACGGCATTGGAACCGTCACGGACGAAGGACGAGACGACGCTCTTCGTCCCCGAAGCGCCGGCAACCCAATTTTCACCGGAGAAGGAAGCCGACTGGGCAATACTCACCAGCTGGTCCTGCAGCTGGTCGAGCTCTTCCTGGATCTTGGTCTTGTCGACGCCCTTTTCTGTGGCGGCGACGATCTTCGCCTTGATTTCCATAACAACGTCAATGGCGTTGTCCATCGCAGTATAGGCGGTGTCGACCTTGGCAGCGCCGAGACCAAGAGCGTCGGAAACGGCCGAAAGGGCCTTGTTGTCCGAACGCATGGTCGTTGCAATCGACCAGTAGGCAGCGTTGTCAGCAGCTTTGTCGATGCGATAGCCCGAGGAGACGCGGCCCTGGGTATCCTTGAGGCTGTCGTTTACGCCGCGCAGGGTCTGCAGCGCTGCCATGGCAGCGTTGTTGGTGAGGATGCTTGTCATGTTCCGTTTCCGCAATCAAAGTGAAAGGGGTCATCCGGACAAGTCCGGTAACGGCGACGCTTCATGCAAAACCCGAGAGAGCCGGGTCATTGCCGTTAACGAATGGTTGCGCCTAACATAGTTAATAATTCCTCAATTAGCCTTGCTGAAGATTTAATTTAAGCTCTTATTAGGGCTTGAGGCAGCAATCGATCGGCTTTGGGAAAGTTTCGGAAATCGGCAGGAATTCCCCAATGATTTAAGAAGCTTAGAAAGTTGTCACGGGTGCTGCTCAATGTGAGCTCAACCAGAGAAATCGCCCGCTTAAACTTTTTTTCGTATTAATGAATATTATCGCTTTCCAAACAACGGCCGCTGGATACCCACTCAAATCATGAGTAATCCTCTGATTCGAAGAGCGCTCTTGCGCTATTCGTTAACGTGCGCCGAAAATCGCCGAGCCGACGCGCACGCTGGTGGCGCCAAACGCTATGGCAGTTTCATAGTCGCCGGACATGCCCATTGAGAGCTTTTTCAGGCTGCATTTTTCGGCGAGCTTTGCGAGCAGGGCAAAGTGCGGGCCGGGATTGTCTTCTGCCGGCGGAATACACATCAGCCCTTCGATGGTAAGGCCGAGCTCATCGCGACAAAAGTTTATGAAAGCCGCTGCGTCATCTGGTGCTATGCCGGCCTTCTGTGGCTCCAGACCAGTATTGACCTGCACATAAAGGCGAAGCTCTTTGCCCTGCCGCTTCATTTCCTCGGCTATGGCGCGGGCAATCTTCTCGCGGTCAATGGACTCGATGACGTCGAAGAGCGCAACCGCTTCGGCAGCCTTGTTGGATTGCAGCGGACCGATGAGGTGCAACTCGATGCCGGGCATTTCCTTTTTCAGCTCCGGCCATTTTCCCTGGCTTTCCTGGACGCGGTTTTCTCCGAAGACGCGCTGGCCCGCTTTGATTGCCAGACGGATGGTATCGGCCTCGAAGGTCTTCGAGACAGCCACGAGTTCAACAGAGCGCGCAGAACGACCCGCATCCCGCTCCGCCGTGGCGATCTTGGATCGTACTTCGTTCAACCGCTCTTGAAGTTCCATCGCTCGGCCTCGACATCACACATAATTCACTGGCAATGCACTAATCACCTGCAGTGGCCTTGCCAAGACTTCTCTCCAAGATATCACCCCAAAGCCGAGATCGAACGTCTGAAGCGGCCGCAAAACTTGACGCTTGGTTGGTTTCATGGTGAAGGTCTCGACCAACCTCCCCTGATTTTCCGGAAATTCTGATACCATGGCTACCGAACGTTACAATCCGCGCGATGCTGAGCCCCGCTGGCAGCAAAAATGGAACGAGGAAAAGGTCTTCGAGACCGACAACTCCGATCCGCGCGAGAAATATTACGTCCTGGAAATGTTCCCCTATCCGTCGGGCCGTATCCACATGGGCCATGTCCGCAACTATGCCATGGGTGACGTGGTGGCACGTTACAAACGCGCCCGGGGCTACAACGTCCTTCATCCGATGGGCTGGGACGCTTTCGGTATGCCAGCAGAAAATGCGGCAATGGAGCGCGGCGTACACCCAGCCTCCTGGACCTATCAGAATATCGGCTCGATGAAGGCACAGCTTAAGGCGATGGGCTTGTCGCTGGATTGGTCGCGCGAATTAGCGACCTGCGACGTCGAATACTACCAGCAGCAGCAACACCTTTTCCTGGACTTCCTGGAAAAGGGTCTCGTTTACCGCAAGCAGTCCAAGGTAAATTGGGATCCGGTCGACAACACCGTTCTCGCCAATGAACAGGTCATCGACGGCCGTGGCTGGCGCTCCGGCGCGCTGGTGGAACAGCGCGAATTGACGCAATGGTTCTTCAAGATCACCGATTTCAGCCAGGACCTGCTGGACGCGCTCGATACGCTCGACCAGTGGCCGGAAAAAGTGCGCCTGATGCAGAAGAACTGGATCGGCCGCTCCGAAGGTCTCACGATCCGCTGGGAAATCGTTCCGGAAACCGCACCCGCGGGCGAAACTGAAGTAACGGTCTATACAACGCGCCCGGATACGCTGTTCGGCGCTTCCTTCCTGGCGATCGCCGCCGATCATCCCCTCGCCAAGGAGATGGCGGGCAAGAATGCCGATATCGAAGCCTTCTGCGAGGAATGCCGCCGCGCTGGTACTTCTCTTGCCGCACTCGAGACGGCCGAGAAAAAAGGCATGGATACGGGCATCCGCGTGAAACATCCGCTCGATCCTTCCTGGGAGCTGCCGGTCTATGTCGCCAACTTCGTTCTGATGGATTATGGCACGGGCGCCATCTTCGGCTGCCCCTCCGGCGACCAGCGTGACCTGGATTTCGCTCATAAATATGGTCTGCCGGTCGTGCCGGTCGTCATGCCGAAGGACGGCGATGCCGCAAGCTTCACCGTCGGCGATGTCGCCTATGACGGCGAAGGCGTAATGATCAACTCGCGCTTCCTCGATGGCAAGTCGACGGACGAAGCCTTCCAGGTCGTTGCCGACAAGCTGTCTTCCACCATGCTCGGTAATGCGCCGCAGGGCGAACGCAAGGTCAATTTCCGCCTGCGCGACTGGGGTATCTCCCGCCAGCGCTACTGGGGCTGCCCGATCCCGATCATCCATTGCGATGACTGCGGCGTCATCCCGGTTCCGAAGAAGGATCTACCAGTAAAGCTGCCGCAGGATGTGACTTTCGATCAGCCCGGCAATCCGCTGGATCGCCACCCGACCTGGCGTCACGTCTCCTGCCCGCAATGCGGCAAGGATGCGCGTCGCGAGACGGATACGATGGACACCTTTGTCGATTCGAGCTGGTACTTCACCCGCTTCACGGCACCCTGGGAGAAGCGGCCGACGGACCCGGCCGCAGCCAATCGGTGGCTGCCGGTCGACCAGTATATCGGCGGTATCGAACACGCGATCCTGCACCTGCTTTATTCGCGCTTCTTCACGCGGGCGATGCGCGAGACCGGCCATGTAGACGTCAAGGAGCCCTTCAAGGGCCTCTTCACTCAGGGCATGGTGGTCCATGAAACCTATAGCCGCGGCACCGGCATGCACCGCGAATGGATTTCGCCCGCCGATATCCGCATCGAGGAGATCGATGGGAAGCGCAGCGCCTATCTGCTTGATGGAGGCGAGGAAATCGCCATCGGCTCCATCGAAAAGATGTCGAAGTCGAAGAAGAACGTTGTAGACCCCGACGATATCATCGCGTCCTACGGCGCCGATACTGCGCGTTTCTTCGTTCTGTCCGACTCTCCGCCCGATCGTGACGTCATCTGGTCCGAAGCCGGGGTCGAAGGCGCTCATCGCTTCACGCAGCGCCTCTGGCGCCTGATTTCTGAAGCGGCAGAGGCACTGTCCGCCGTCGAACCCAAGCCGGCAAAGGAAGGCGAAGCACTGGCGATCTCGCAGCTTGCGCACAAGACGCTGAAGGCCGTCCAGAACGATTACGACAGGCTCTGGTTCAACAAGGCAGTCGCCCGCATCTACGAACTCGTCAACGCGCTGGCGGGCCCGCTGACGAAAGTGGCGAGCGGCGAGGGCGATCTAGCTTATCGGGCTGCTATCCGAAACGCGGCCGAGATCCTGGTCCAGCTCGTTGCACCTATGACGCCACACTTGGCCGAGGAATGCTGGATGACCCTCGGCAACAAGAACCTCATCGCCCATGCGGCCTGGCCGGATTATGATGAATCGCTCGTCATCGAAAACGACGTGATCCTTCCGGTGCAGATCAACGGCAAGAAGCGCGCCGAATTGACAATTTCGCGCGACGCAGATCAGAATGCCGTCACCGAAGCCGTGCTGGAATTGGACGCGGTGAAGAATGTCTTGAACGGTCAGGCACCGAAGAAAATCATCGTAGTTCCACAGAGGATTGTAAACATTGTCGTCTGATTTCGCCCGCAAGCTTGCGCGCCGCGCCGGCATCGTAACGATCCTTGCCTCCGCAGCGTTCCTTTCCGCCTGCCAGGTCCGGCCACTTTATTCCGAAAATACCGGCGTTACCGAAAAGCTCGGTTCCGTCGGCTTTTCCGAAGCAAGTACGCGTGTCGGACAGGTAGTTCGCAATCGTCTGATTTTCCTGGCTTCCCGCGGTGCCGGTGAAGTTGAGAAGCCGGATTACATGGTTGATATGCAGGTTTCGTCATACGTTGCCGATACTTTGCTTGTTCAATCCTCCGATACGTCTCGTGCAGGACGCGCGAACGTGACGGTCAGCTATACGTTGCGGACGACGAAAGACAATCAGATCATCAAGGCAGGTAGCCGCTCGGCAACGTCTCTCGTTGACTTCCCGAGCCAGGAATTTGCCAAGCAGCGAGCAATTCTCGATGCGGAAAATCGCGCGGCCAACCAGGCGGCCGAATTCGTGGGAGCGGATCTCGCCGCCGCACTCAGCCGCTAAGGGAGCGGTGGCGTGGCGGAAATCAAATCCCATGAGTTCGAAGGGTTCCTGCAGAAATCCGCACGTTTGTACCGCATCTATCTGATCTATGGTCCGGACCGCGGACTTGTTTCTGAGCGTGCCAGTATGATCGCTGGAAAGACTGGCATCGACCAGAACGATCCCTTCTCTGTCACCAAGCTCGATGTCGGCGATCTTCAGAAAGAGCCTGGCCGGCTGGTCGACGAAGCCCAGTCGATTGGTCTTTTCGGCGGTGAAAAGCTGATATGGGTGAGGGGTGCTGCAAACGAGAAATATCTCGTCGATGCTGTCTCATTTCTATCAGGTGCTTCCCTCGAGGCAGCCAGTATCATCGTTGAAGCAGGCGACCTGAAGAAGGGATCGGCCTTACGCAAGACGGTCGAGGCTGCCCGCAGCACAGCAGTCGCCATCCCCTGCTACGCCGATGATGGCCGCGCACTTAACGCACTGATCGACAGCGAACTCTCCGCAGAACGACTGGGCATAACCCCGGCTGCCCGGCAGGCTCTCATCACCCTGATCGGTGGCGACAGAATTGCGTCCAGAAATGAGATTCGCAAACTGGCGCTCTATTGCCGGGGCATGGGAACGATCGATGATCATCACGTCACCGAAATAATTGGTGACGCTAGCGCCATTTCAGTCGACGATGCTGTTGATGCGATATTAGGTGGCGACAGCAATACCTTCTTGCATGCAATGCAGAAGATCACGAGTTCCAAGACCTCGGTTTTTCTAGTTCTCCAGGCCTGCCTTCGACAATTTCAGCTTCTCGATACGATGCGCGCGGAGATGGATGAGAAGAGACTGCCGCTCGCGCAAGTAATGCAGACGCTAGGCAGGCATCTTCATTTCCGGCGCAAGCCGATTATAGAACAAGCGTTGAAAAGCTGGAGCGCAGACGCTATTTCCCGTGAAACAAAACGTCTGCAGGCCGCTGTCCTACAGACGAGACAGCGGCAAATATTGGAAGACAGCATCGCCATGCAGACGCTGCTCTCCACTACACTGCAATCGGGAAGGCGCCCCCAAGCCTGATTAGCGTCGCTCCAGAAGCCGGCAGACTTCCTCCAGCTGCTCCAGAGACTTGTAGGAAATACGGATCTGGCCGCCACTCGCCTTATGATTGATGGACACATCGAGCCCAAGCGTATCTGACAGCGTACGCTCCAGAGCCAACGTATCGGAATCCTTCTGATTCTTTTGAACGGGCGTCTGGGGCTCCGACTGCGCCTTGATGTCGTTCTGCGCGAGCTTCTCCGCATCGCGTACCGACATGCCCTTAGAGACGATTGTACGCGCGAGTGCGGAGGGATCCGACGTCGAAACCAGCGCACGCGCATGACCTGCGGACAGACTTCCGGCGGCCAGCATGTCACGGACAGGATCAGGCAGCTTCAACAGCCGCAAGGAATTGGCGACATGGCTGCGACTCTTACCGATAATCTCACCGAGATCATTCTGGGTATATCCATATTCGGCAATAAGCTGCTCATAGCCAAGCGCCTCTTCGAGAGCGTTGAGATCGGAGCGTTGGACGTTCTCAACGATCGCAATTTCCAGCGCCGTTTTGTCGTCCACGTCCCTGATGATAACAGGGATTTCGATCAAACCCGCCAGCTGGGCAGCACGCCAACGTCTTTCGCCGGCTATGATTTCATAACGATCCCGCGCCAGTGTTCTGACGACGATCGGCTGCACAATACCATGCTGGCGGATCGAACTTGCAAGATCGTGAAGCTCGGCATCATCGAAGAAACGACGAGGGTTGCGAGGGTTGCGAGTGACGAACTCAATGGGGATCATTCGGTCGGCGCTGACCGCTGACCGCTCCGCCTCAGCCGGAACAGGTTGATCCATTTCGCCTATAAGAGCTGCCAGACCGCGGCCAAGCCGTCTTTTCGATGTATCGTCATTCATGTCCAAAACTCGCTTACGCTGTCATCCACTCTTTCAGGCTGCCAGTCTCTGCCGCTCCCGCTGGATGACCTCCGATGCGAGCTGCAGATAGGCTTGGCTGCCGGCGCACTTCAGATCGTAGAGAATCGCCGGCTTGCCATATGAAGGCGCCTCTGAAACACGGACATTCCGCGGGATAAGCGTGTGATATACTTTCTCGCCGAGATGGGTCCGCACGTCGTTGACGACCTGCTGCGCCAGATTGTTGCGGGCGTCGAACATCGTCAGCACGATACCTTGGATGTCAAGCTGGGGGTTGACCGTCCGCCGCACCTGGTTGACCGTCTCCAGCAGTTGGCTCAAACCTTCAAGCGCAAAGAACTCGCACTGCAGCGGCACCAGTACCGAATGGGCAGCCGCCATGGCATTCATCGTCAGGAGGTTGAAAGAGGGCGGGCAGTCGAGGAGGATATAAGAAAAAGACATCGCCTCTAAAGAGGACAATGCCTTCCTGAGCTTGAAGACGCGATCGCTCTGCTGGGAGATTTCCATCTCGACCCCGAGAAGATCCATCGTCGACGGGACAATAAAGAGATTAGGAACAGCCGTTTCCAGCGCGGTCTCAGCGACGCCAGCGTCCCCAATCATCAGATCGTAAGAGGAAAGCTTACGATTGCGACGATCGATACCCAAACCGGTGCTTGCATTACCCTGTGGATCCAGATCGATAATCAGCACCCGCTCACCGATGGCGGCGAGGGCGGTTGCCAAATTGATTGCGGTGGTCGTCTTACCAACACCACCCTTCTGATTTGCGATGGTGATAATCCGATTACGTTCGCCAGCCATTGCCGCAATATCCGCTTTGTTAAACCAAGCGCCGGAGATTTGATATTTCGAGAATTACAGAATCTTGCTCAACAGCGCTATTGTGTTCTAGCAGATCGAAGGTCCAGCGACCATGCGCTTTCTGGATTTCCCTCTGGTAATCCCGGCCTTTATGAAAAAACGCGCGGCTATTTTCCTTGCCAACCATCCAGGGCGACGCAAATTCGATCAGCTTTTCGAGATCAGCGAGAGCTCGAGCGGAAATAGCATCGCAGGCAGGGACAGTAGCTGGTGCATCCTCGATTCGGATAGCATGCACCTCGCCTCTCGCGCCGGTTTCTCGCAGGGCGGTGCGCAGAAATGCTGCCTTCTTGTTGTTGCTCTCCAACAGATGGACCCAGCCGGCTCGCTGTTCCGCCAGGAAGATCGCGGTGATCACTCCGGGGAAACCGCCGCCACTCCCGAGATCGACCCAAGTTTGAGGGCGAGGGGAGATCTGGAAGATTTGTGCGCTATCGGCGATATGCCGGCTCCACAGATCGTCCATAGTGGAAGGAGCAACAAGGTTGATCGCCTTGGCCCATTTTGTGAAAAGCTCCGCGAAATACTGCAGACGCTGCTGTGTTTCACGTGAAACACGTAAACCGTTTAATTCCATTCCTGAAGACTCTCAAACCTTGCAGTCGCTATGCGACTTGCTTACCGGTACCCTCGCCACGACGCAGATATACCAGCAAGAGCGAAATTGCCGCTGGTGTCATGCCCTCCACCTTAATAGCCTGAGCGATATTAGCGGGCTTTTGTACACTGAGCTTATTCTTCAATTCGTTCGAGAGCCCCGACAAAAGGCTGTAATCAAAATCACCAGGGATCAAACGCGCCTCATCTCGTCGCTGTACTTCAATAGCCGCAGCCTGACGGTCCATGTAGACCGAATAGCTTGCTTCAATCTCCAGCGCCTCCACCACCTTCTTGGAGAAAGAGCCCAAACCCTCCCATATCTTGCCCAGATCCTCAAAACCATATTCGGGATAGGAAAGAAGTTCATAGGCTGTCCGGCGCTGACCATCCAAATTAAGGTTGAGGCCTGCACGACGAGCCTCGCTAGGCGTTACCGACAGCGATTGGAGCAGTGATCTGATACTCCGGAGTTCGCTCTGATATGCCGCAAACCGGTCGCGTCGATCTACGGAAATACATCCGAGATCGATTGCCATCGGCGTAAGTCGGGCGTCAGCATTATCAGCGCGAAGAGTCAATCGATATTCCGCTCGCGACGTGAACATTCGATATGGTTCCGTAACGCCGCGTGAAGTCAGATCATCGATCATCACACCGATATAGGAGTCCGCGCGGCTGAAGATACAGGGCGCAGAACTGCTGCTCGAAAGCGCAGCATTGAGACCTGCGGCAAGCCCCTGCGCGGCAGCCTCCTCGTAGCCTGTCGTTCCATTGATTTGGCCAGCAAGGAAGAGCCCCGGAAGTCTCTTGACCTCCAATGTCGCCGACAGCTCCCGCGGGTCTACATGGTCATATTCGATCGCATAGCCGGGATGCAAGATTTCCACATGTTCAAGGCCTGGGATTGTTCTGATAAAAGCGGCTTGCACGTCGGCAGGAAGCGAGGTCGAGATGCCATTCGGATAGACGGTGTCGTCATCCAGCCCTTCAGGCTCCAGGAAGATCTGGTGACCATCCCTCTCGCCGAACTTGACGAGCTTGTCCTCGATTGAAGGGCAATAGCGAGGGCCAATGCCTTCGATCTGACCCGAGTACATTGCCGATTTCTGCAGGTTCTCCACGATGATGCGATGCGTTGCCTCGGTCGTCCGCGTAACTCCGCACTCGACCTGCCGATTCACAATGCGATCCGTCATGAAAGAAAAGGGAATCAGTTCATCGTCCGCTGCCTGGCGCCCAACCGATTCCCAATCGATCGTCTTTCCACTCAGGCGCGCGGGTGTCCCCGTCTTTAGCCGACCCAGCTTCAGGCCCAAGCGCCCGAACGTCACCGAAAGCCCCAGGGAAGGCGGCTCCCCCGTGCGACCAGCGGGGGTCTTCTCGTTTCCTATATGGATAAGACCCCGTAGGAATGTGCCTGTGGTGATAACGACGGAAGGGCTCGCAAAAAGCCTTCCATCCTTCATTATTACGCCGGCGACTCGATTATCCCTTATATTTAGGTCAAATGCGTCACCTTCGATTACCTCAAGGTTTTCGATGGCCTCAATGGCATCCAGCATCGCAAGACGATAAAGCTTGCGATCGGCTTGCGTGCGCGGACCGCGGACCGCTGCACCTTTCTTCTTATTCAACATTCGAAACTGGATGCCCGCCGCATCAGCAACGCGGCCCATGAGACCGTCCATCGCATCGATCTCACGCACGAGATGTCCTTTGCCAAGCCCACCAATGGCCGGATTGCAGGACATGACACCAATCGTGTCGCGGCGATGTGTGATTAGAGCGGTTTTCGCACCCATTCTCGCAGCCGCTGCAGCTGCCTCCGATCCGGCATGGCCACCACCGATCACAATAACATCATAACTACTGGCGCTCATGCGCAACTCCAAAAGGTTTCACGTGAAACTATTCGCGTGCGGTCGCATCGAATGTTCCACGTGAATCATTTTCCGATACAGAACTCCGAAAAGATAACGCCAAGAAGATCTTCGACGTCAACGCGTCCGGTAATGCGCCCCAAATGATCACCTGCGAGCCTCAAAGATTCTGCTCTGATCTCCAAGCTCTGCTCCGTCTGATCGATTGCGGCCGATAGGGCAGTCAAACATTTCGAAAGTGACTCTTTATGCCGCTCACGTGTCGGGACGGATAAGGATAATCCCCCAAACTTCTGTTCGATGACGGAATAAACGTAGTCCCGAAGCTCCGGAAGACCCTCACCCGTCATTGTGGAAACCTGAAGCTTATAGGATTCGGCCGAAGGATAGAGATCGCGTTTGGTACCAACAATAACATGCGATGAGGCCCGCTCCAAGTCGGCAGGATCCACTGGTACCGCCGAACCCATATCAGTGAGGAAAAGGACGAGGTCGGCGTTGGTCAGTGCCGCCTGTGCCCTCTTGATACCTTCCTGCTCCACGACATCGACTGTGTCTCGCAGGCCCGCTGTGTCGTAGAGCTTGACCAGATAGCCATTCAGATTGATGTCCACATGAAGCACATCACGCGTCGTCCCGGCGATATCGGTAACAATTGCCACATCCCTTTGTGCAAACCAATTCATCAAGCTGGATTTGCCAGAATTGGGCGCCCCGGCAATAACGACCTTAAAGCCGTCGCGCACAATCTCTCCCATTTCCGCTAGGGAAAGATGATCCTCCATTTCTCTTCGGAGCTCCGTCAGCGACGTCCAGACCTGATCCGAAACAGACCCCGGAACGTCATCTTCGTCTGGAAAATCAAGTTCCGCCTCGATCAACGCTCGAGAATGCGTAATTCGTTCCGCCCACGAATCATATATGCGCGACAAACCACCCGAACTCTGCTCAAGGGCTAGGCGACGCTGCATTTCAGTCTCGGCCGCAATGAGGTCAGCTAGTCCCTCAACCTCAACGAGATCAAGCTTGCCATTCTCAAAGGCACGGCGGCTAAATTCTCCCTCCATCGCAAGCCGTGTTTGCTGAAACGACGATAATTCTCTCAAGAGAGTTGATATAACCGCTTTCGAACCGTGGACCTGGAACTCTGCGGAATCCTCTCCGGTGAAGGAGGACGGACCCGGAAAGAAGAGAACCACTCCAGCATCGATCGTCAAACCGTTCCGAGTCCGAATCGTTCGGTAGACAGCAGATCTTGGTGAGGGAACCTTGCCAATCAGATCTTCGAGGATAAGACGTGTCTGTGAACCACTGACACGAACAACAGACACGCCTGACGGCGGAGCGCCGCTTGAAAGAGCGAATATGGTATCGTTCCACATTTCCATACGGTCTTCAGCCTATCGGTTCATTTCCGGATCAATTTAAAACAGAAAAAGGCTGGCGGTCGCGTAACGACCCACCAGCCTCAATCTGAGGAATCCGGCTAATGATCAAGTATTCATCGAGTCGAAGAAATCACCATTATTCTTCGTCTGCTTCAGCTTGTCGATGAGGAATTCGATTGCATCAGTTGTGCCCATCGGAGCAAGGATACGGCGCAGGACAAAGATCTTCTGCAGATCCTGCCGCGGAACGAGCAGATCTTCCTTGCGGGTGCCCGACTTGAGAATATCCATCGCGGGGAAGATACGCTTGTCGGCAACCTTGCGGTCGAGAACGATTTCCGAGTTACCGGTACCCTTGAACTCTTCGAAGATGACCTCGTCCATACGGCTGCCGGTGTCGATGAGCGCTGTCGCAATAATGGTCAGCGATCCACCTTCTTCGATATTGCGTGCTGCGCCGAAGAACCGCTTCGGGCGCTGCAGGGCATTCGCGTCAACACCACCGGTCAGAACCTTACCCGAGGAAGGAACGACGGTATTGTAGGCTCGACCAAGGCGAGTGATGGAATCGAGCAGGATGACGACATCGCGGCCGTGTTCCACAAGGCGCTTGGCCTTTTCGATCACCATTTCGGCGACCTGAACGTGCCGGACCGCCGGCTCATCGAATGTCGACGAAATGACTTCTCCGCGGACCGACCGCTGCATGTCCGTGACTTCTTCCGGACGTTCGTCGATCAGCAGAACGATCAGATAGCATTCGGGATGATTCGCGGTGATCGAGTGAGCGATGTTCTGCAGGAGAACCGTTTTACCCGTACGCGGCGGAGCAACGATCAGACCGCGCTGGCCTTTGCCGAGAGGCGCCACGAGATCGATGACGCGCGGCGAAAGATCCTTGGAGGTTGGAACATCAAGTTCCATCTTGAAACGCTCGTTCGGATAGAGCGGCGTCAGGTTGTCGAAGTGGACCTTGTGACGGATCTTTTCCGGATCGTCAAAATTGATCGTGTTGACCTTTAGAAGCGCGAAATAGCGTTCGCCCTCCTTCGGACCACGGATCGGACCCTCCACCGTATCGCCGGTCTTCAGCGAGAAGCGACGGATCTGGGAAGGAGAGATGTAGATATCGTCCGGGCCGGGCAGATAGTTGGCATTTGCGGAACGAAGAAACCCGAAACCATCCTGCAGGACTTCTACAACGCCTTCGCCGATGATTTCGATATCCTGACTGGCAAGAACCTTGAGGATTGCAAACATGAGCTCCTGCTTGCGCATCGTGCTCGCATTCTCGACCTCGAGCGATTCGGCAAAAGCCAAAAGATCCGTCGGGGATTTACTCTTAAGTTCCTGAAGCTTCATTTCAGCCATGAAGTGACCAATACTCTTTATTTTAGAAGGGGAAAGGCGATGTTGGGTCGTATTCGGTACTGCGAAAGGGCTCGCAGGCGACTGAACTCTACACACATGCCACGAAGATGAGATGGCCGGAAAATAGCGAGTCGGAACCCGGCCCGCAAGGGGGCTGCTTAAAATGACTGAAATTTAACCCGCACCATCCCAGGCATCAAAAAGGCTTCACTACGACGAGGATCACGATGAGGATCATCAGCACCGTCGGTGCCTCATTCATGAAGCGCCAGTAACGAGCCGAGCGACGGTTCTCGTCCCGTTCGAACACCCGCACAGCCCTGCTGAAAAAGATATGGACAATCGTCAGAAGGACGACCAAGCCGATCTTTGCATGCAGCCAGCCCCCCTGAAAATCATAAACCGACCAGGCAAGATAAAGACCGAGAATCCAGGTCAGCATCATGGCCGGGTTCATGATGATCCTGAGCAGGCGGCGCTCCATCACCTTGAAGGTCTCGGATTGAACCGAACCGGGTTCCGCATCCGTGTGATAGATGAAAAGCCGCGGCATGTAGAAAAGCCCGGCCATCCACGAGATCACCGCGATGATGTGGAGAGCCTTGATCCAGAGATAGAGATTGTCGGGGTTCCAGGCGAAGAGCCCGACGGCAAGAAGTGCAAAGAAGATCAGCGCAAAATGCGCCCGCCGGCGGGCATAGGCACCCGGCTTTTGATCCGTCTGCTTTTCCATCACGCAGCCCCCGCGCCACGCACGCGCTCGACGAGCAGGCGCACATTCTCCGGATCCGCCTGCGGTGTGATGCCGTGACCGAGATTGAAGATCAGCGGTCCATTTCCAAGCACCTGAAGAATGTCGTCGATACCTTCCTCCAACGAACGACCGCCAGCCACGACCCTCATCGGATCGAGATTGCCCTGCACTGGTCCATCCTTCTGCAGCTCGGCCGCAAAGGCGAGCGGGACGGACCAGTCGAGCCCGATCGCATCCGCGCCCGTCTTCTGCCGATAGGTCTTCAGCATGTAACCCGCCCCCTTGGCAAAGGCGATGATCCGCGCCTGCGGCCGCCGCGCCTTGATGGAAGTAATCATGCGAGCAACGGGCCGAATAGCAAAAGCCTCGAATTCTCTCTCGCCGAGAACACCGGCCCAAGAATCGAAGATCTGCACCGCATCAGCGCCCGCATCGATCTGCGCCACGAGATAGTCGGCCGAAACATCAGCAAGCAACATCAGCAAATGCTCGAACGCGCGCGGATGCCTATAGGCAAAGAGACGGGCAGGCGCCTGGTCCGGTGTGCCGTGACCGGCAATCATATAGGTAGCCACCGTCCACGGCGCTCCGCAGAAACCGAGAAGCGTCGTCTCCAAAGGAAGCTCTTTCCTCAGACGCCGCACCGTCTCCAGCACCGGCTGCAGGTAGCCGACGACATTCTCTCCATCCAGACCGGCAATACCCGCCTCATCGATCGGATCCATTTCCGGACCATGTCCCTCGGTGAAACGCACATTGCGCTTCATCGCATCAGGAATAACCAGGATGTCCGAAAACAGGATGGCAGCATCAAAGCCGTAGCGCCGTATCGGCTGGAGCGTAACCTCTACGGCATAGTCCGGCGAATAACAGAGATCGAGGAAACTTCCAGCCTTGGCGCGTGTTTCTCTGTATTCAGGCAGATACCGGCCTGCCTGTCTCATCAGCCAGAGAGGAGGTGGGGTCAGAGTTTCACCGTCGAGAACCCGCATGATTTTCCGGCGCATTTCGCTCAAGCGCTTCTTCCCTATAAAAATCCAAAGATATTTTAAAAGGTTTCTATTTCTTAGAGTCGGTGTCTATCAAGGATTAAAATCCATCCACCACTGACGCCAATTGTCACGCAGCTCGGAACAATTAGAATAAAAAATTGCCTCTCGTTTTGAAAAGCATGGAAAATCCGAATCCTGAAAAGATTCCAGAGGCTTCGCCAATACCGGTTCGAAACGGTCTCTGTGGATAGGCTGTGGACCAATGAAGGACATATCGACATCGTCCCCTTGATTCACAAGCATCGAAGATATGACAACGCAAAAACCGGAATGTGGATAAAGAGGCAGGTTTTCCCTTGCCTCGGTCCACCCCGGCCCATTAGCTCTTCGCCATCCAGTCTTTTCAACAGGCGACGGAAAATAGCGTGGAGAACAGAACCAACTTCTTCCATCTGCATCTGATTTCTGACTCGACCGGGGAGACTCTCATCTCGGCCGGCCGGGCCGCATCAGCGCAATTCAAGTCCGCCCAGCCAATCGAACATGTCTATCCGCTGATCCGGAATCGCAGGCAATTGATGCCGGTTCTCCAGGCAATCGACAATGAACCCGGCATCGTGCTCTACACGATCGTCGACCGCGAACTCGCAAGCCTCATCGATGAGCGCTGTGCGGAGATGGGTGTGGCATCCGTCAATGTCCTGGAGCCGGTCATCGGTGCGTTCCAGATCTATCTCGGTGCGCCATCAAGGCGCCGCGTCGGCGCCCAGCATGTCATGAACGCCGGATACTTTGCCCGTATCGAAGCCCTGAACTTCACCATGGATCACGATGACGGTCAGATGCATGAAGACTATAACGAAGCCGATGTCGTCATCGTCGGCATCAGCCGCACGTCAAAAACACCAACCAGTATCTATCTTGCAAACCGCGGCATCAAGACGGCGAACATACCGATCGTCTATGGCGTGCCTTTGCCCGAGGGTCTGCTGACTGCAACCAGACCCCTGATCGTCTGCCTCATCGCCACCACCGACCGGATTTCCCAAGTTCGGGAAAATCGCCTGCTCGGAACGACACCCGGTTTCGACCGCGAGCATTATACCGACCGGGCGGCAATCTCGGAGGAGCTGAAATATGCACGCTCCCTCTGTGCCCGGCATAATTGGCCGATGATCGATGTGACGCGGCGCTCGATCGAGGAAACGGCGGCGGCCATCGTTGCCCTGCGGCCGAAGCTGCGTTAAGCGCTGAACAACTGAATTGTTGTCGAGGACCTGGATGACACCGAAGCTCGTTCTTGCATCGTCGAGCCCGTTCCGCCACATGCTGATGGAAAATGCCGGCCTCGCTTTCGAAGCACATGCTGCTCAGATAGACGAGCGGGCAATAGAAGCGCCGTTGGAAAAATCGGGGGCTACGCCGGATGAAGTAGCGCTCGTTCTGGCGGAGGCAAAAGCGGAATATGTCAGCCGGCGCTTCAGCGCCGCGCTGATCATCGGCTCGGACCAGACGATGTCACTTGGCTCTCAGGTTTTTCACAAACCGGAAGATATGACCGATGCTGCCAATCATCTGCGTGTGCTTGCAGGTAAGACACATCGCCTGAACAGCGCGATCGCAATCGTCAGAGACGGTGAAGTCTTGTGGCGGCACGTCGCGCACGCCGAACTGAAGATGCGACCGCTGACGGACGATTTCATTGCGCGTCATCTGGAACGCGTCGGTGTAAAGGCACTGGCGAGCGTCGGGGCCTATCAACTGGAGGGGGAGGGGATCCAGCTTTTCGAGAAAATCGACGGCGACTATTTCACAATCCTTGGCCTGCCGATGTTACCGCTCCTTGCAAAACTCCGGGAACTGGAAGCGATCGATGGATGATTCACGTGAAACACTAGGGCCGAAAGCGTTTGTCACGGGCTTTCCAGTCAGACACTCGCGTTCACCATTGATCCACGGTCATTGGCTGAAGACGCTCAATCTGCCCGGCAGTTACCGCGCCCATGAGGTCGCCCCGGAAGCCTTTGCGAATTTTATCGCCTCCCTGCGAGACGGCAGGGCCGGTTTCATCGGCGGCAACGTCACAATCCCTCACAAGGAATTGGCCTTCAAACTGACCGATCAGCCCGATGAGCTCTCGGAAGAACTCGGCGCCTCGAATACGCTGTGGCTGGAGGACGGAAAACTTGTCGCAACCAACACGGATGGCCGAGGCTTCACTGCTAATCTCGATGAACGCCATCCCGGCTGGGACCGGCACGATAGGGTCGTGATCTTTGGCGCCGGCGGTGCGAGCCGAGCGGTCATCCAGGCTGTCCGTGACCGAGGCTTCAGCGAAATCCACGTCGTCAATCGCACGGTCGAGCGGGCGCGGGAACTGGCCGACCGCTTCGGCCCGAAGGTCCATGCCCATACGATGGCGGCTCTCGGCGAAGTGATGAAAGGGGCCGGACTATTCGTCAACACCACGTCCCTTGGAATGGATGGGGACGCGGCACCGATGATCGACTTCTCGCCGCTGGCCTCGGATGCTGTCGGTACCGACATTGTCTATGTGCCGCTGAAAACGCCGATCCTCGCTCAGGCGGAGGAGCAAGGTTTTGTCATTGTCGATGGCCTTGGCATGCTGTTGCATCAGGCCGTGCCGGGATTTGAAAAATGGTTCGGCAAACGGCCCGTCGTCGATGAAACGCTGCGGGCTCTGATAATAGCGGATATGGAAAAACACTGATGCTGAAGATCGGTCTCACCGGCTCCATCGGAATGGGCAAGTCGACGACGGCGAAGCTCTTTGCGGAAGCTGGTGTTCCGGTTAACGATTCCGATGCGGTCGTCCATGATCTCTATGCTGGCGAGGCAGCCCCTTTGGTCGATGCCGCATTTCCCGGCACGATGAAAAACGGTGCTGTCGACCGTCAGGAGCTTGGCCGGCAGCTCGCGCAGAGTGCCGATGGCTTCAAAAGGCTGGAGCAGATCGTCCATCCTCTGGTGCGTAAACGGGAAAGCGAATTTCTGGAGCGACAGAAAGAAGTGGGGGCTGAGATGGTGGTCCTCGATATCCCCCTGCTTTTCGAAACCGGTGCCGAGCAAAGGGTTGATACAATCGTCGTCGTCAGCGCCGATCCACAGGTTCAGCGTGAAAGAGTGCTTGCGCGTCCGAACATGACGGAGGAGAAATTCAATATGATTCTCTCCCGCCAGATACCCGATGCGGAAAAGCGCCGCCGGGCTGATTACATCGTGGATAGTGGCCACGGCATCGAGGCAGCAAAAGAGCGGGTGGCTGAAATCATCGCCGACCTGAAAAGACGGATAGCGAAGGACCAAGCCCCGAATGCGTGAAATCATTTTCGATACGGAAACCACCGGCCTCGACAATCGCTCGGACCGCATCATTGAAATCGGTGGCATCGAACTCCTCAACCATTTTCCGACAGGAAGGACGATCCATCTTTTCGTCAATCCGGGTGACCAGAAGGTTCATCCGGATGCGCTCGCGGTGCATGGCATCACTGACGAATTTCTGAAGGACAAACCGCCCTTTGCTGATGTCGTCGACCAGATCCTGGAATTTTTCGGCGACGGCAAATGGATCGCTCACAACGCCACCTTCGATATGGGTTTCGTCAACTCCGAACTAGCTCGGATCGGCTTGCCACCCATCCTGCCGGATCGGGTCGTCGATACGCTCTCGCTTGCCCGCCGTAAGCACCCTATGGGTCCAAACTCGCTCGATGCGTTGTGCCGCCGTTATGGCATCGACAATTCGCACCGCACGAAACACGGCGCTCTGCTCGACTCCGAGCTTCTGGCCGAAGTCTATATCGAGATGATCGGCGGTCGGCAGGCAGCACTCGGTCTTGCGGGTCCCGCAAGCCAGCGCACGGGTGAAGTCGTGGTGGAAGATGTTATCGTCGCCACCATCATCGAACGGCCGCGGCCGCTGGCGCCGCGATTGAGCGAAGAGGAAGCCGAAGCTCACAACGCCTTGATCGCCAAACTTGGACAGAAGGCGGTCTGGTCGAAATACGATCAATTCGACTGAAACAAAAATGCCCGGGTTTTTGCCCGGGCATTTGAATATCCAGCCTGTGAGAGCCGCTCAGTTCGGAACGGCCTGAACCTTGGAGCGGGCCTGCTCTTCGGCAACGCGCTGCGCGAACATCTGCGCGAAATCGATCGGATCGATCATCAGCGGCGGGAAGCCGCCGTTGCGGGTGACGTCGGCAATAATCTGGCGGGCGAACGGGAAGAGCATGCGCGGGCATTCGATGAAGAGAACCGGCAGCATGTGCTCCTGCGGGAAGCCGGCAACGCGGAAGACACCTCCATAGACGAGCTCGGTATGGAATACCGTCTTATCGCCTTCCTTGGCTTCAGCGACCAGCGACAGCACGACATCGAAATCCGTTTCGGACAGCGGGTTAGCGTTGACGTTCACATTGATGTTGATCGCCGGTGCCTTGTCGCGGGCCTGAAGCGAGCGCGGTGCGCCCGGGTTTTCGAAGGAAAGATCCTTGACGTATTGGGCAAGGATCGAAAGGGTCGGGCTCGCTGCGCCGTTGCTGCTGTTATCGTCTGCCATGGGCTTTTCCTCGAGGGGCATTGAATGGTGCCGCCATCTAACATTTCGGGGATAGGCTTACAACCCTGGGCCTCCGGCGCAGTTAATACGCCGCCGCATTAGTCGCCGAGCTGTTTGCCGGACCAGGGCGACTTGCCGTTCGGCTCGCGATGATAGTCCTCTTCATCGAGATCGACCACCTTTGAATCGCTCGACTTGCCTGGTCGACCTCGAAAATCCGGACGCGAGGAAGCCGAAAAACCGCCGCCGGCCGTACCAACGACAACGAAACGCTTTGCGATCGACTGCCAAAGCAGATTGCGAACCTGCGGGATAAGAAGCAGGATCGCCAGTATATCCGAGAGAAAGCCCGGGATGATGAAGAGCAGCGCGGCGATTACAGTCATCGCCGGATTGAGCAATTCCCGTCCGGGCATGGTACCGCTGCGCCCTTCGGCGGACATGCGACGCAGGATGCTGATACCTTGCCGGCGCAAGAGGAATGAACCGACGACAAAGCCCAGCACGACAAGCGCCAGCGTCGCGGCAAGTCCAACTGCGCGGCCGACAATCACGAAGCCGGCGATCTCGGCAAGCGGCAGAAGCAGCCCGAAAACCGGCAGCATGGAAAAACGCATCTCTTTACCCCGAGTGGCTCGGGCTCCTCTTGGCACTGGCGAAGATACCAGCCATGATTTGAATCATTCGTATAGCCGGACTATATGGGGTTAGATATTAGGGATGTTAACAGCGAACGGCGGGATATGAGTTCAAACGACTTCATCACTTTATTTTTCTTGGTGGCGGCGGTGCTGATTTTCTTTCAGCTTCGGTCCGTTCTTGGACGTCGCACCGGAAATGAGAAGCCGCCGCGTGATCTCTATACGCCACGGGATGCCGCGCAGACCGATAGCGCCGATGCCGGCAAGGTCGTAACTCTGCCGCGGCGCGATGTGAATGGCGAAGAGGAAGACCGCTTTTCCGCCATCGACGCTTTCGCGCCGGCTGGCACGCCGCTGAACGAATCGTTGCGCGCGCTCAACCGAGCCGATGCCTCCTTCGACCCGAAGGAATTCTTGAATGGCGCCCGCATGGCCTACGAGATGATCGTCATGGCCTTTGCCGATGGCGACCGCAAAACGCTGAAGAATCTTCTCTCCCGGGAAGTCTATGACGGCTTCGACGCGGCGATCAGCGATCGCGAAAACAAAGGCGAGAAGATGAAGTCCACCTTCGTGGGCATCGACAAGGCCGAGATTACCCATGCCGAGACCAAGGGCAGCGAGGCGCAGATTACTGTGCGCATCATCAGCCAGCTGATCTCAGCGACTTACGACAAGAGCGACCTACTGATCGAAGGCGATGCCGAAAATGTCGCCGAGGTCAACGACCTCTGGACCTTCGCTCGCGATACGCGATCGCGCGACCCCAACTGGAAACTCGTCGCGACCGAATCGGAACATGAGTGACGCAGCCGGCTTTGCCCTTCAGGCGGTCAGTTTCGACGCAATGGAAGGCTGGAGGGATGACGATCCCTCCAGCCTTTTTGAAGTCATGGCTAGCTGTCGCCGTCATATTTCCGAAACGAACCCATATCGTACCGGTTCGCTGGGGCTGAGTTCAGCCGATCTTCTTCCATTGCTAGAGAAAGCAGAGGCGTTTCGTCCGTCCTCGGCAGAGGAAGCCCGCGCCTTTTTTGAAAAGCACTGTCAGCCGTTCCGGATTGTCCGGGCCGACGGCGTCAGTGGTTTCGTCACCGCCTTCTACGAACCGGAAATCGACGTTTCCGACAGACAGGATGCGACCTACCGTTTTCCCATCTACCGGCGCCCGGACGACCTCATCGACCTCGACGATCAAAATCGTCCGGGCAAGCTCGATGGTTCTTACGTTTTCGGGCGGTTGCGTGACGAGCTGATCGATGCCTATCCAGATCGTCGCGACATCGATCAAGGCTATCTCGAAGGCTGCGGACTTGAGATCGCCTGGGCGAAATCGAAGGTCGATCTTTTTTTCGTCCATGTCCAAGGCGCCGCTCGTCTGCATTATCCCGATGGCAGCATCGGACGTATCACCTATGCCGCCAAAGCCGGCCACCCGTTCTCGGCTATCGGCAAGCTGCTGATCGACCGTGGCGAAATTGACCGCGCCAACATATCCATGCAGTCGATCCGCGCTTGGCTTGCTGCCCATCCGGACCAGGTCGACGAAATCCTATGGCATAACCGTTCCTATATCTTCTTTCGGGAGGCGCCGGTGGACGATCCGAATGCGGGGCCGATCGCCGCAGCGAAGGTGCCATTGCTTGCGGGTCGCTCGCTCGCTGTTGACCGCCTGATCCATACTTTCGGCTTTCCATTCTTCATCCGTTCCGAAAGCCTGACGCATCTTGATGGCGGCAAGCCGTTTCAGCGGCTGATGCTGGCCCTGGACACCGGTTCGGCAATCCTCGGCCCCGCACGCGGCGACATTTTCACCGGTTCGGGTTATGCTGCGGGAGAACTGGCAGGGACGGTGCGCAACGATGCCGATTTTATAATTCTCATTCCGAATACCGCTGCAGCGAGGTTCCTCTGATGGCGAAGGACCGCAAGCTCAGCTCGGACGAAAGAATCCTCTGGGGCAGGGTAGCCCGCAGCACCCGGCCTATGCCTGGCAAGACGGATGAGCTGACCGCGCTCGACGCATTCCTGCTGGAAGCCGAAGCAGCGGCCGAACAGGAAAAGGCCGAAAAGCAGAAGACGGCTTCACCTCAGCTGCAGCAGCCAGCACCGCAGATGCCCGCAAAACAGCCATCGGGCGTCCACCATCCGCTGGAGCGGCCGGTCAAGCGCAAGATCGCAAAGGGCAAACTGGCACTGGAAGCGCGCATCGACCTTCACGGCATGGTCCAGAGCGAAGCACATTCCTTCCTGCTCGATTTCCTCATTCGGGCGCATGAACGCGGCATGCGGCACGTCCTCGTTATTACTGGCAAGGGCAGCTCCATGGGTAGCGAAGGCGCCTTGAAACGTGCCGTGCCGCTCTGGTTCTCCAAGCCGGAATTCCGCTTTCTGATTTCGTCCTATGAGTCGGCGGCCCAGCATCATGGTGGCGAGGGTGCGCTCTATATCCGCCTCTCCCGGCGCTCCGGAGAAACGTCGTGACGCCGTTTGCAGAAGCAGTCCGCAAGCTGCGCGCCCGCAAGGGCGTGACGCAGAAACAGATGGCGGCCGCCCTGAATGTTTCGCCTGCCTATCTCTCGGCGCTCGAGCATGGAAGGCGCGGCGTGCCGAGCTTCGATCTCCTGCAGCGCATCGCCGGCTACTTCAACATCATCTGGGATGAGGCCGAGGAACTCTTCCTCGTTGCAGGCTCTTCCGATCCGCGTGTGATCGTGGATACTTCGGGCCTGCCGTCCGAATATACCGAATTCGCCAATCGCCTTGCCAAGCGAATTCGCAACCTTGACAGCGCCGATATCGCCCGGCTATCGGCGTTTCTTGAAAATGGCGGCAAAGGGGACGGAAAAGCGTCATAATCCCCTGATTTATGCCTTGTTTTAGGGCCTTGCCATTGGGAACTCGCTGCAAAAAACCTATATTCAACATTGAAAAAGCCGGTGATTCGCAAGGCGCGCCGTTGCTGACGACAACAGGGAAAATCTCGACAGAATGACCGATGCACCCGCGACGGAAAACGGCGTAAACACCGAATATGGCGCAGATTCCATCAAGGTTCTGAAAGGCCTTGATGCCGTGCGCAAGCGCCCCGGCATGTATATCGGCGATACCGACGACGGCTCCGGCCTTCACCATATGGTCTACGAAGTCGTCGATAACGCGATCGACGAAGCGCTCGCCGGCCATGCCGATATCGTTACCGTTTCGCTTAATCCTGATGGTTCGGTGACTGTGACGGATAATGGCCGCGGCATTCCGACGGATATCCATAGCGGTGAAGGTGTATCGGCTGCCGAAGTCATCATGACCCAGCTGCATGCTGGCGGTAAGTTCGACCAGAATTCCTACAAGGTTTCGGGTGGTCTGCATGGCGTCGGCGTTTCGGTCGTCAATGCGCTATCGGTGTGGCTGAAGCTGAAGATTCGCCGCCAGGGCAAGATCCATGAGATGAGCTTCACCCACGGCGTTGCCGATGCGCCGCTGAAGGTGACCGGCGAAGCCGGTAACGAGACCGGCACGGAAGTTAGCTTCATGCCGAGCTCAGGAACCTTCACCATGACAGAGTTCGATTACGGCACGCTTGAGCACCGCCTGCGCGAACTGGCCTTCCTCAATTCCGGCGTCCGCATTCTGCTCACCGACAAGCGTCATTCCGACATCAAGCAGGAAGAGATGATGTATGACGGCGGCCTCGAGGCCTTCGTCTCCTATCTCGATCGCGCCAAGAAGCCGCTCGTCGAAAAGCCGGTCGCGATCCGCGGCGAGAAGGACGGCATTACCGTCGAAGTTGCCATGTGGTGGAACGACAGCTACCACGAGAACGTGCTCTGCTTTACCAATAATATTCCCCAGCGCGATGGCGGCACGCATATGGCCGGTTTCCGCGCCGCATTGACACGCCAGATCACCTCCTATGCCGATACCTCTGGCATCACGAAGAAGGAAAAGGTGACGCTGACCGGCGATGACTGCCGCGAAGGCCTGACCGCCGTCCTGTCGGTAAAGGTGCCGGATCCAAAATTCTCGTCGCAGACCAAGGACAAACTTGTTTCGTCGGAAGTGCGTCCGGTTGTCGAAAGCCTGGTCAACGAGGCGCTCAGCACCTGGCTCGAAGAACATCCCGGTGAAGCCAAGGTTCTCGTCGGCAAGGTCGTCGAAGCCGCTGCTGCTCGCGAAGCCGCTCGCAAGGCGCGCGAATTGACGCGCCGCAAGGGTGCGCTCGATATTGCTTCGCTTCCCGGGAAGCTTGCCGATTGCTCCGAGCGTGATCCGGCCAAGTCCGAAGTTTTCCTCGTCGAGGGCGACTCGGCAGGCGGCTCGGCCAAGCAGGGGCGCTCGCGCGAAAATCAAGCGATCCTGCCGTTGCGCGGCAAGATCCTGAATGTCGAACGCGCCCGCTTCGACAAGATGCTGTCGAGCCAGGAAATCGGCACGCTGATCACTGCACTCGGCACCGGCATCGGCAAGGACGAATTCAACGCCGAAAAGCTGCGTTACCACAAGATCATCATCATGACGGACGCTGACGTCGATGGCGCCCACATTCGCACGCTGCTGCTTACCTTCTTCTTCCGCCAGATGCCGGAGCTGATCGAACGCGGCCACCTCTATATCGCCCAGCCGCCGCTCTATAAGGTCTCGCGCGGCAAGTCGGTGCAGTACGTCAAGAATGAAAAGGCACTGGAAGACTATTTGATCGGCCAGGGTCTCGATGATGCGGCGCTGAAGCTCGCCAGCGGTGAGGTCCGCGTCGGGCAGGACCTGAACGAGGTCATTCACGATGCCCTGCGTCTGCGCGCGCTGCTCGACAATCTGCATTCGCGTTACAATCGCGCGGTCGTCGAGCAGGCAGCCATTGCCGGCGCGCTCAATGCCGAACTGGTCAGTAATGCCGAGCGCGCTCAGGAACTGGCGATAGAAGTGGCCAAGCGCCTCGATATTATCGCCGAGGAAACTGAACGTGGTTGGGAAGGCAGCCTCACCAGCGAGGGCGGCATTCGTCTGGAGCGCATGGTCCGCGGCGTCAAGGAAGTCATTGTGCTCGATATGGCGCTGATCGGCTCCCAGGATGCCCGTCTTATCGATCAACTGACACCACGCATGAAGGAAATCTATCAGACGCCGCCGGCACTGAGCCGGCGCGATGGCGATGTCGAAATTTCCGGCCCGCGTGCTCTTCTCGATGCGATTTTCGCCAGCGGCCGCAAGGGGCTGACGATGCAGCGCTATAAAGGCCTCGGCGAGATGAATGCGGAGCAGCTCTGGGAAACGACACTTGATCCGAACGTTCGCTCGCTGCTGCAGGTCAAGGTCAGCGATGCGACCGATGCCGACGGTCTCTTTGCTCGTTTGATGGGCGATGAGGTCGAGCCACGCCGCGAATTCATCCAGGAAAATGCGCTGAGCGTCGCAAACCTCGATATCTGACCGAAACCGGTCGCGAAAGAGCCCCGCAGCCATCAGGCTTGCGGGACTTTTTATTTGTAATCAATCGTTGCCGATGAAATGACCGTTGAAGGCGACTTCCGAAAGCGGCTTGCGCTGGCTCGGAAATTCGCGCTCGCGGTTGCGCTCGGAAAGGGTGTTCTTGTCGGCAATGCGACCGACGGCAATGCCGGCTTCGACGCGATAGCCATCGGGAACACCGAGTTTTTCCTTGATCTCGTCATGCTTGATGCCGCCCATGCCATGGGCATAGAAGCCGGAAATACGGGCCTGCATGGCAAGATGGCCCCAGGCTGTGCCGGCATCGAAAGAATGCGTATAGCTCGAGCGTCCCTCGCTGCGAGCGCCGTTGAAGCTGCGCGAGACCACAAAGATCAGCGCCGAAGCGTTCTTTGCCCATTCCTGGTTGGATTCGACGAGCAGGCTCACGAATTCTTCCCAATGCTCGGAGCCCTTCAATGCATAGAGGAACCGCCACGGCTGCATGTTTGCGGAGGACGGTGCCCAGTGTGCGGCATCGAGCAGTGTCAGCAGCTGAGCCTCTTCGATGACCTCGCCGGTAAAGGCGCGGGGCGACCAACGGTCGAGAAACATCGGATCGATTGCATATTCGGATTCGCGGCTATTGGTTTTCGTCATACTGGCTTCCGGAAGTTGGCGATGGACGGGGGTTCCACCGCAGAGATCGCTTAAGTGATATTTCCGCGCTCGCTTGCTTGGCAAGCAGAGTTTGGTCGCAGCCAGTGCACAATCTGTTTCCAGAAACTGGCCTTACGCGCGCGCGGAACTCCCGGTAAAGCAGCGCAAATCCGGTCGATCAGGAGATACGGCATGCTGGTGAATGGGAAATGGACCGAAGACTGGCAGCCGGTCCAGGCGAAGGACGAGAAGGGTGGTTTCGTCCGTCAGATATCGAGATTCCGCAATTGGGTCACGCCTGACGGCAGCGCGGGTCCGACGGGCGAGGGTGGTTTTTCCGCCGAGGCAGGGCGCTACCATCTCTATGTTGCCTATATCTGCCCCTGGGCTTCGCGCACGCTGATCGGCCGCACGCTCAAGGGGCTTGAAGACGCCATTTCGGTTTCGATCGTCGAACCGGCACTCAGCAAGCAGGGCTGGCGTTTTGGCGATTATCCTGGCGCGACTGCGGATAAGTTGAACGGTGCCACCTATATGCATGAGATCTACACCAAGTCGGATCCGGATTTCACCGGGCGAGCGACGGTTCCAGTTCTCTGGGACAAGAAGCGCGCAACGATCGTCAACAACGAATCGTCCGATATCCTGCGCATGTTGAACAGCGGCTTTGGTGATCTCGCGCATGGCGACATTGATCTCTATCCGGCCGCTCGGCGCAGCGAGATAGATGCCTTCAACGAGCGCATTTATCCGTCACTGAATAATGGCGTCTATCGCACCGGCTTTGCGACGACGCAGATCGCGTATGAGGAGGCTTTTGCGGAGGTCTTCGCATGCCTCGACTGGATCGAACCGCAGCTCGAGGGACGCGGCTTCCTTTTTGCTGAGCATCCGACGGAAGCCGATATTCGCCTGTTCGTCACGCTCGTGCGTTTCGATATCGCCTATCATGGCCTCTTCAAATGCAATCTGCGGCGCCTCTCCGATTATGCCAAGCTCAGGGCTTTCTGCCGCCGAATGCTGGATTGGCCCGGCATCGCCGAGACCGTGAATTTCGATCACATCAAGCGCGGCTATTATTCGATCGAAAGCCTCAATCCCACCCGCATCGTTCCTGTCGGACCGCAACTCACCGAAATTTTCTAGCCGGGCGTACCGCTTCCGCGGAAAGGCATAATGACACCGATGAATAATTCGTTCATAGGTGGCGCACCCGCTTTCCATGAGGAGGATATTCATGAAGCTGATGCGCGTTGGAGAAGCGGGCCGCGAAAAGCCGGCCCTGCTCGATGCCGATGGCAAGATCCGCGATCTTTCTGCCCATGTCGCCGACATCGGCGGCGAAGCGATCACGCCCGCAGGCCTTGCGAAGATTGCAGCCCTTGATCCGAAGAGCCTGCCGGAACTGGCCCCTGGCCGTATCGGAGCCTGCGTTGCCGGCACCGGAAAATTCATCTGCATAGGGCTGAATTACTCAGACCATGCGGCCGAAACGGGCGCGACCGTGCCCCCCGAACCCGTCATTTTTATGAAAGCAACGTCGGCGATCGTCGGCCCGAACGACAATGTCCAGATTCCGCGCGGTTCCGAAAAGACCGACTGGGAAGTCGAGCTTGGCGTCGTTATCGGCAAGACCGCCAAATATGTGAGCGAAGCCGAGGCCCTGGATTATGTTGCCGGCTACTGCGTCTCCAATGACGTTTCCGAGCGCGCCTTCCAGACCGAGCGTTCCGGCCAGTGGACCAAGGGCAAGTCCTGCGACACCTTCGGGCCGATCGGCCCCTGGCTCGTCACCAAGGATGAGGTCGAGAATCCGCAGAACCTCGGTATGTGGCTCAAGGTCAACGGGCAGACGATGCAAGACGGCTCCACCAAGACCATGGTCTATGGCGTCGCCTTCGTGGTGTACTATCTCAGCCAGTTCATGTCCCTGCAGCCTGGCGACGTCATTTCTACCGGCACGCCTCCGGGTGTCGGCATGGGCATGAAGCCACCACGTTTCCTGAAGGACGGTGACGTCGTCGAACTCGGTATCGAAGGTCTCGGCACTCAGAAGCAACTCTTTGTTGCGGATCGTTAACTGTTTTTCCTGCGGAAAAGCTTAAACTTTATGCGCCAAGGTAATGCCGGGAGATCAATTTTCCGGCATTTTTCTTTCAAACTGTAATGTTATGTTGCTGTGCAACAAAAAACTGTTAGCCTACGTTGTTGTGCCAGCATTAACGGAAAGAGTCCGACGCCCTTCAATTGGTGTCGTCTTGCCGGATAGAGAAAGGTGGCGCCCTCCATGTTCTACCAGCTTTATGAATTGAACCATGCAGCGTTAGCACCGTTCCGCGCTGCAGCCGATATCATGCGTTTTGCCTACTCCAATCCGCTGAATCCCTTTTCGCAGACCCCGATGGGCCGCACCATTTCCGCTAGTCTCGAAATGTTCGAGCGAACGACCCGCCGTTACGGCAAGCCGGAATTCGGGCTCAACGAAACTTTGATCGACGGCAAGAAGGTTGCGGTGCGCGAGGAAGTCGTCTGGGCGCGCTCCTTCTGTAACCTCCTGCATTTTTCCCGCGATGTCCCGGCCGGTCACAGCGACGATCCACGCATTCTCATTGTCGCGCCGATGTCCGGCCACTATGCGACCCTGCTGCGGGGCACCGTCGAGGCATTGCTGCCGAGCGCCGATATCTACATCACCGATTGGATCGATGCCCGCATGGTGCCGATGACGGAAGGCACCTTCGATCTTTCGGATTACATAGACTACGTTATCGAGATGCTGCATTTCCTTGGTCATGACACCCATGTCATCGCCGTCTGTCAGCCCTCGGTGCCGGTGCTGGCGGCGGCGGCCATCATGGAAGAAGTCAAGGATCCGCTGTCGCCGTCGTCCATGACGCTGATGGGCGGGCCGATCGACACTCGCATCAATCCGACGGCCGTCAACAAGCTTGCCAAGGAGCGCCCGCTCGAATGGTTTGCCGATAACGTCGTCATGAACGTGCCCTGGCCGCAACCGGGTTTTATGCGACCTGTCTATCCCGGCTTCCTGCAGCTTTCAGGCTTCATGTCGATGAACCTCGATCGGCATCTGATTGCCCACAAGGAATTCTTCATGCATCTCGTGAAGAACGACGGCGAGCCGGAAAAGCATCGAGATTTCTATGACGAATATCTCGCCGTCATGGACCTGACTGCGGAGTTCTATCTGCAGACTGTCGAACAGGTCTTCATGAAGCACGCGCTGCCGAGGGGCGAACTGATGCATCGCGGCAAACGCGTAGACCCTTCCGCGATCCGCAACGTCGCCTTGTTGACGGTCGAGGGCGAGAATGACGATATCTCGGGTGTCGGCCAGACGCAGGCTGCGCAGACCATCTGCGTGAACATTCCTCAGAAGATGCGCATGCATTACCTGCAGCCGGATGTCGGTCACTACGGCGTCTTCAACGGTTCCCGCTTCCGCCGCGAGATCGCGCCCCGTATCGTCTCCTTCACGCGCCAGCATTCCCGTGCGACGAAACCACCGGTACAGCGCGTCATCAAGGGCGGCAAATCGGTGTGAGTTAGAAAACGCTGATTTAATGTTATCGATTCAAAGCCTTGTCCGATTTAACCTGAAATCGTCTTGAAGGCCGGTTCGGCGGTAACCATCTGGTTTTCCAGCACTCGGCATCGTGTCGGGTGCTGAACGCAAGGATACCGCACGATGAACCAGTCAGCATTGCTTCGCCCGGATTGGACTCCGGCTACCGTTGCCTTGATGATCCTTGGCTTCATGGTTTTCTGGCCTTTGGGGCTGGCCATGCTTGCCTATATCATCTTCGGCGAGCGCCTGCGCGGCTTCAAGCGTGACGTGAACCAGGCGACCGATGGCTTCTTTGCAGGCTGCCGCCGTTCGCATGGCCGTCACCGCCCGCATTTCTCGACGGGCAACGTCGCCTTCGACGATTGGCGCAAGGCCGAGCTCGATCGTATAGAGGAGGAGCGCCGCAAGCTCGATGAAATGCGTGAGGAATTCGATTCCTACCTGCGCGAGCTCCGCCGCGCCAAGGATCAGGAAGAATTCGATCGCTTCATGCGCGAGCGCAAGAACGGCCGACGCGACGACAATGGCCCAGTCGCAGAGTACCAGACGCCGTAAAGTGTGATCACAAAAATCTACGGCCGGCATCGCTCCCGATGCCGGTTTTTCTTTGCGCGGATTTCCGCCGAATCGTATAGAAAATCCCTATGTTTCCGCTTCCGAAGATCCGCCGCCCGACAAGAAAACCGGCGCCGCCCGAAACGCGGACGCTCGATGTTGCCGGCCGCCTCATGCCCTTGACGATCAAGCAGCATGATCGGGCCACCCGGATTACGCTGCGTATCGAGCCGGGCGGCCGAGCCCTGAAGATGACTGTGCCAAAGGGGCTTGCCGCCCGCGAAGTCAACGCTTTCCTGGATAGACACCAGGGCTGGCTGCTGACCAAGCTTGCGAAATTCTCGACCGATACGGGTCTGCACGACGGCGGCGATATTCTCTTTCGGGGCGTCAAACATCGCATCCAGCATACCGGCAGTCTGCGCGGGCTGACCGAGGCCGTCATGGTCGACGGTAAAGCAGTACTTCGCGTCAGCGGCATGACGGAACATATCGGTCGGCGCATCGCCACTTTCTTCAAGAAGGAAGCCCGCGCCGATCTTGAGAGACTGTCGCGCCTGCATGCCGGCTCCATCAAGGCGCCGATCCGCTCGATTTCCATGAAGGATACCCGCAGCCGCTGGGGTTCCTGTTCTTCGGAAGGAAATCTGAGCTTCTCCTGGCGCATTGTCATGGCGCCACCTTCGGTGATCGATTACCTCGCCGCCCATGAGGTTGCGCATCTGAAGGAAATGAACCACGGTCCGCACTTCTGGGCGCTCTGCAAGAGGCTTTGCCCACACATGGAAGAGGCGAAGTCCTGGCTGAAGCGTCACGGCAGCCAATTGCACGCGATAGACTTCGATTAAGCGCCGCGTTAAATGCGGCCGGCATTGCAAATTGGCTCGACTCTTCGCCCGTTTCGTGTCACTTCGCTGCCATGCGACCGGATATCAAAATCTGCGGTTTGAAGACGCCTGAGACTGTCGAGCGCGCATTGAAGCGCGGAGCGACACACATTGGCTTCAATTTCTTCCAGAAGAGCCCGCGTTACGTTGAGCCTGATATTGCCGGCAAGCTCGCCGAGCCGGCGCGTGGCAAGGCGAAGATCGTTGCTGTCGTGGTTGATCCGACCAATGACGATCTCGATGAAATCGTTGCACTTTTGCGCCCCGATATGCTGCAACTTCATGGCAGCGAGAGCCCCGAGCGCGTGCTCACCATCAAGGCGATGTATGGCATCCCGGTCATCAAGGCATTGTCGGTCCGCACTGCGGATGACTTGAAGAGGGTCGAGGCCTATATCGGCATTGCCGACCGCTTCCTTTTCGACGCCAAGCCGCCGAAAGGCTCTGAATTGCCAGGCGGCAACGGCGTTTCCTTTGATTGGGGTTTGCTCACCTGGCTTGACGGCAACGTCGACTACATGCTTTCCGGCGGGCTTAACAAGGCCAATGTCGGGCAGGCGCTGGCGATGACCAGGGCTCCGGGTGTCGATACCGCTTCCGGTGTCGAGAGCGCTCCGGGCGTGAAAAGCCTGGACATGATCGATGAGTTTTTCGATGCGGTTGAACAGGCATGTATGCCTGAAACGACCTCAGGGAGTTGAAAGTGAACGAGACGCCTAAACCGAATTCCTTCCGCGCCGGTCCGGACGAAGACGGCCGCTTCGGCATTTACGGGGGCCGCTTCGTGGCCGAAACCCTGATGCCTCTGATCCTCGATCTGCAGGAAGAGTGGAACAAGGCGAAGGATGATCCGGAATTCCAGGCGGAATTGAAGCATCTCGGCGCCCACTATATCGGCCGTCCGAGCCCGCTCTATTATGCCGAGCGCCTGACGGAGCATCTCGGTGGCGCCAAGATCTATTTCAAGCGTGAAGAGCTGAATCATACCGGTTCGCACAAGATCAACAACTGCATCGGCCAGATCCTGCTCGCCAAGCGCATGGGCAAGACGCGCATCATCGCTGAGACCGGCGCCGGCCAGCACGGCGTGGCCTCCGCCACCGTCGCCGCCCGCTTCGGCCTGCCCTGCGTCGTCTACATGGGGGCGACCGACGTCGAGCGCCAGGCGCCGAATGTGTTCCGCATGAAGCTGCTCGGTGCCGAGGTAAAGCCTGTTACGGCTGGCAGCGGCACCTTGAAGGATGCGATGAATGAGGCGCTGCGTGACTGGGTCACCAACGTTGACAATACTTACTACCTGATCGGCACCGCCGCCGGTCCCCACCCCTATCCGGAAATGGTGCGCGATTTCCAGGCCGTCATCGGCACGGAAGCCAGAGAGCAGATCCTTGAGGCCGAAGGCCGCCTGCCTGATCTCGTCATTGCTGCCGTTGGCGGTGGTTCGAATGCGATCGGCATCTTCCATCCCTTCCTTGATGATAAGGAAGTCAAGATCGTCGGCGTCGAAGCCGGTGGCAAGGGCCTGCAGGGTGATGAACATTGCGCCTCGATCACGGCCGGCTCGCCCGGCGTGCTGCATGGCAACCGTACCTATCTGCTGCAGGACGATGACGGGCAGATCAAGGAAGGCCATTCGATCTCGGCTGGTCTCGATTATCCCGGTATCGGCCCGGAACATTCGTGGCTGAATGATATTGGTCGTGCCGAATATGTGCCGATCATGGATCATGAGGCGCTCGATGCCTTCCAGACGCTGACGCGACTCGAAGGTATCATTCCGGCGCTTGAGCCTTCGCATGCGCTTGCCGAAGTTATCAAGCGTGCGCCCAAGATGGGCAAGGACGAGATCATCCTGATGAACCTCTCCGGCCGCGGCGACAAGGACATCTTCACCGTCGGCAAGATCCTGGGAATGGGGCAGTAAGAGATATGACCGCACGTATGGATAAACGCTTCGCCGATTTGAAGGCGGAAGGTCGCCCGGCGCTCGTAACCTATTTCATGGGCGGCGATCCCGACTACGAGACCTCGCTCGGCATCATGAAGGCGCTGCCGGAAGCCGGTTCAGATATCATTGAACTCGGCATGCCGTTCTCTGATCCGATGGCCGATGGTCCGGCAATCCAGCTGGCCGGTCAGCGCGCCTTGAAGGGCGGTCAGACGCTGAAGAAGACGCTGCAGCTCGCCGCCGATTTTCGCAAGGTGAATGACGCAACACCGATCGTCATGATGGGTTACTACAACCCGATCTATATCTACGGCGTCGAGAAGTTCCTCGACGATGCGCTGGCATCCGGCATCGATGGCTTGATCGTCGTCGACCTGCCGCCGGAAATGGACGATGAGCTCTGCATCCCGGCGTTGAGGAAGGGCATTAATTTCATTCGTCTGGCGACGCCGACGACGGACGAGAAGCGCCTGCCGACCGTTTTGAGGAACACGTCGGGCTTCGTTTATTATGTCTCGATGAACGGCATCACCGGTTCAGCCTTGCCGGACCCGTCGCTGGTTTCGGGTGCTGTCAGGCGCATCAAGGAGCATACTGACCTTCCGGTCTGCGTCGGCTTCGGCGTCAAGACGGCGGAACATGCAAAGGTGATCGGCGCCTCGGCTGACGGCGTGGTCGTCGGTACCGCGATCGTTAACCAGGTGGCCACCAGCCTGACGGCGGATGGAAAGGCGACGGCAGACACGGTTCAGGCCGTTGCGACGCTGGTTCGAGGTCTTTCCACAGGAACGCGTTCGGCGCGCCTTGTTGCTGCCGAATAGTTTCCCCACATTGGCACTAGTCAATAGGAGTATTCGAGTTGAACTGGATCACTAACTACGTTCGCCCGCGGATCAATTCCATGCTGGGCCGTCGCGAAGTGCCGGAGAACCTCTGGATCAAGTGCCCGGAAACGGGCGAGATGGTCTTCCACAAGGACCTGGAAAGCAACAAGTGGGTTATCCCTGCCTCCGGCTATCATATGAAGATGCCGGCCAAGGCGCGCCTTGCCGACCTGTTCGACAAGGGCGAATACGAAGCTCTGCCGCAGCCGAAGGTCGCCCAGGACCCGCTGAAGTTCCGCGATTCCAAGAAATATAGCGACCGTCTGCGCGACAGCCGCCTCAAGACAGAGCAGGAAGACACGATCCTTGCCGGTCTCGGCAACGTGCAGGGCCTGAAGCTGGTCGCGGTCGTTCATGAATTCAACTTCATCGGCGGCTCGCTTGGCATGGCTGCCGGCGAAGCGATCGTCAAAGCCTTCGAACGCGCGATTGCGGAAAAGTGCCCGCTTGTCATGTTCCCGGCCTCCGGCGGCGCACGCATGCAAGAAGGTATCCTGTCGTTGATGCAGCTTCCACGCACGACGGTTGCCGTCGATATGCTTAAGGAAGCTGGCCAGCCCTATATCGTGGTCTTGACCAATCCGACCACCGGCGGCGTGACCGCATCCTACGCCATGCTTGGTGACATTCATCTGGCCGAACCGGGTGCCGAAATCGGCTTTGCCGGCAAGCGCGTCATCGAACAGACGCTGCGTGAAAAGCTCCCCGAAGGCTTCCAGACATCGGAATATCTGCTGGAGCATGGCGTGGTCGACATGGTCGTCAAACGTCACGATATCCCCGAGACGCTGGCACGCCTCTTGAAGATCCTGACCAAGAAGCCGGCAACGGCAGCAAATGATGCCAATGGGGTGATTGCTCTGGCGGCGAGCGCCTGAGCAGCAGACCTCACAAGATAGGGCGGGCCGATGACGGACAGAGGCCAGATCTCGGTGAGTGAGGCGGCGCAGGAGATCGAAAAGCTCATGGGATTACATCCTAAGGGCTACGATCTGTCATTGGACCGCATCAAGCGTCTTCTGGAAGCACTCGGCAATCCCGAGTGCAATCTTCCTCCCGTCATTCATATCGCCGGTACCAATGGCAAGGGTTCGACATCGGCCTTTTGCCGCGCACTTCTGGAGGCAGGCGGCTACGCCGTTCATGTCCATACGTCCCCACATCTCGTAAATTGGCATGAACGCTACCGTCTGGGCGTTGCCGGTGGGCGTGGGCAATTGGTTGACGATGCCGTCTTTGCCGAGGCCTTGCGGCGAGTGGCGAAGGCCAATGATGGTGAGAAGATCACCATCTTTGAGATCCTGACGGCCGTCACCTTTGTTCTGTTTTCCGAACATGCGGCCGATGCCGCAATCATCGAAGTTGGTCTCGGCGGTCGTTTCGATGCGACGAATGTCGTCGAGGACCCCGCCGTTTCGGTTATCATGCCGATTTCGCTGGATCACCAGCCTCATCTCGGTGATCGCGTGGAACTGATCGCGGCGGAAAAGGCCGGTATCATGAAGCGTGGCCATTCCGTCGTCATCGGCCATCAGGAATATGACGCGGCACTTGACGTGCTGATGTCGACTGCCGAGCGGCTGAACTGCCCAAGCGCCGTCTTCGGCCAGGATTTCATGGCCCATGAAGAATATGGCCGGCTGATCTATCAGGATGAATTCGGCCTCGCCGACCTGCCATTGCCGCGCCTTCCCGGCCGGCATCAATATGCGAACGCCGCAGCCGCCATCCGTGCCGTCAAGGCTGCGGGCTTTACCGTTACCGAACCGATGATGGAAAAGGCGATGGAAACGGTGGAATGGCCTGGCCGCCTGCAGAGGCTGACGAAAGGCAAGCTGTTGAGCCATGCACCGGCGAAATCGGAAATCTGGGTCGATGGCGGCCACAATCCGGGGGCTGGTGAAGTGATCGCCGAAGCCATGGCGAATTTCGAAGAGCGTCAACCCCGTCCGCTGTTCCTGATCTCGGGCATGATCAACACTAAGGATCCGGTCGGTTATTTCAGGGCTTTTGCAGGATTGGTGGAAAAGGTCTATTGCGTGCCGATCCGCGGCAGCGAAGCGACGATCGATCCGGTCATTCTCGCCAATACTGCCTGCGATGCCGGCCTTGTCGCAGAACCGATGTCATCCGTCACCGACGCTCTGGACGCCATCGCCTCGGCCGTTGACCCGGCAGCGCCACCGCCCCGCATTCTCATCGGCGGCTCGCTCTATCTCGTCGGCGATGTGCTGGCGGAAAACGGCACGCCGCCCAAATGAAAAAGCCCGACATATGCCGGGCCTTTCTCATCGAATTCATCGATATCGTTAGGATGCGCTGGAAATCCAGTTGGAAAGCGCCGTCTTCGGCTTTGCACCGACGGAGATGTCGGCAACTTCGCCGCCCTTGAAGATCGCAAGCGTCGGGATCGAGCGAACGCCGAACTGGGCAGCCAGTTCCGGGTTTTCATCGATGTTGAGCTTGGCAACCTTGACCTTGCCGGCCAGTTCCGTGGCGATTTCTTCAAGACTTGGAGCAATCATTTTGCACGGACCGCACCACTCGGCCCAGAAATCGACGACGACGGGTTCTGCCGATTCCAGAACTTCTGACTGGAAGTTGTTGATATCGACCTTAACGGTAGCCATAGGCTGCTCCTTTACCGGAATTTGCTGTTGGACAAGATGTGAGGGTGCGGTGCCGGAATTTCAATGTCCGATATTTCACTTTGTGTTGAGTCCTGCAAGTGCAGAAGCCAAAGCCTGCTCACTGAGCATATGGATGGTAGCATTTTCCGTATATACCAGCATGCAGTCGATCCGCTTGGCAGGATAGAGCGGCTTCAGGATTTCCCGGTAGAGCGCAAGCTGGGCCTTGTGCGCGAAGGGGATGGCCTCGTCGCTTACCGGCGGCACACGATTTGTCTTGTAGTCCATGATAACGACGCTTTCGGGCAGGACGGCAAGCCGGTCGATGCGGCCGGAAACCGCATATTCCCGCCCCTCCAGCGTCAACGTTCCCATGATCGAAATCTCGGCCTGCGCATGGACGTTGAAGACGGCTCGTAGCCTTTGATCTTCCAAAAGTTTCACGACCGAATCGACCAGAGCTCTCCGCTCGACTGTCGGCCAGAATCGCGCCGCGCGTTCGGCATAACGTTTTGCCGCCTCAGCCCGCTCCTCCACTGGAATATCAGGAAGTGCCTGCAGCATCCGGTGAATGAGGCGGCCCTTTTCCAGAGAGCGATCGCTGCTTTCAGGGTCGCCGAAGAGCGGTGAGGTCACCAGCAGATTATCGGCCTCCTCATCAATGATCGTGCCAGCGCCGGAAGGACTGAGGGGCCGCGGCAATTGTTTCTGCGGCGGAAGAGGGCGGAAAAGGTCCGGCGGGACCGTTTCGCCGCTTGCCTGTTCCGGGCTGCGATCCATCCGCTCGAAGCTGCGTTCGACCTGTGGCACACGCCAGCGGACGCCTTCCCATTCCCCATCAGGGCCTGAAAAGCTCGCCTTCTGGACATGCGGATGCTCTTCGCTGAGCGCGGTGGAAATCATTAGATGCCAGGTATCGTTGTTCAACCGTACGCCGCGATAACCGCAGACGATCAGCCGATCGGCTGCGCGCGTCATTGCGACATAGAGCAGGCGCCGGTATTCCTCCTCGGCAAGCAGCTGAATGCGGGTCGTATCGCTTGATGTCAACGAATTGCCGAGATCGCTGACCGGAATCCAGAGCGGTATCGGCGGCTCGCCAGGTTCGGTATCGATCAGCCGCAGTTTTGGCAGATGCGTGTGAGTGAAGGCCTTGGAACCTCCGTCCACCAGAAAGACGATCGGCGCTTCAAGACCCTTGGAGGCATGCACCGTCATGATGCGCACCTCGTTTCGGCCCTTGTCCTGCTCGCGTTTCACTTCAGGCGCCTCGAGCTCCAGTGTCGAGATGAAGGATTGCAGGCCCGGAAGCGCCGACGTCTCGTGATCGAGCGCAAAAGTGAGGAATTCGTCTAGGATATCGCTGACCTCGGTGCCGAGCCGGGCCAAAAACTGACGCCGGCCGCCATGGCTGCCGAGAACCCGGGCATAGAAATCATGGACTGAGAGATTTCGCGACTGGGCGAGAAAGAGTTCTAGCCTTGCGACGGTCGCGCCAAGCCGCTCGTTGCCGTCGGCCGCGTATTTGCGAAGATGGTCCCAGACACTTTCATTGTCGTCACGCAGCGCAGCGATCGCAAAAATATCCTCTTCCGAGAGATCGAAGAGCGGGCTCTTCAAAACGGCAGCAAGCGAAAGATCGTCTTCCGGCAAGAGAAGAAAACGCCCAAGTGCCATCAGATCCTGGACGGCGATATGGCTGGTCAGCACAAGCCTGTCCGCGCCGGCAACGGGAATGTCGCCGCGCCGTTTGAGCTCGCGCGTCAGCGCATTGACGAAGGCGTCGCGTTTGCGGACGAGAACAAGGATATCACCGGCCTCGATGAAGCGTTCCTTGCCTTTTTCGATAATCGTTTCGTGGCCGACGAGGGTACCGATCGTATGGGCGATGCGCCGCGCCAGGATGGCCGCTGGGGCGCTTTCTGGTGTCGCGTCGAAGGGAGCGGTCCAGTCTTCATCCCTCACGATGACATCAGGCACGACCATTTCCCAGAGATCGACAGCGCCGGGATGGCCGATACGGCTGGACCGATGGACGACCGGCTCCATGCCGAGACCTCGCGCATTGTCCGGCGGGGTGAAGATATGGTCGACAGCGAGCAGGACGTCAGACGTGGAACGGAAGGAGAGCGGCAAACGAACCGTCGAGAAGTCAAGGCCGCTGTTCAGCACCCGGCGCTGCGTCCGCTCCTTCTCTTCAGAAAACCGCTCCGGCCGTGCGCCCTGGAAGGAGTAGATCGACTGCTTTTCGTCGCCCACCGCAAACAGCGTGCGAACCACGGGCCGCGAACTTTCGCCGGAGAAGAAATCCTCCGCCAGCGACTGGATGACGCTCCATTGAATGGGGCTGGTATCCTGCGCTTCGTCGACGAGAATATGGTCGATTCCCTGGTCGAGCTTGTAATGGATCCACGGGCCGACGCCGCTCTTGGTGAGCAGATCGGCAGTGCGGGTAATCAGATCTTCGAAGTCGAGATGGCTGCGCTGCTTTTTCAGCTCCTCGTAATCCCCGTTTAGGCGATCTGCGAGCACGAGAGCGGCATGCGTCGCCGTATGCATCCGCATTATCTTCAGCCGGTTCCGACAATTGACGACATGAGCGCGTGCCGTGGCGATCGCATCGGCAAGCTGTGGCGCCTCGGCAAGCATGGCCTTCACGAAGAATTGCCCGTCCGTCTTCGGCTCACCCTTTGACGTCAGAAAAACCTTCTCCAGAATCTGCACCCGTATCGCGATGTCGGATTCGCGCGCTGCGCTGCGCAGGCCTTCGGCGACGTCCTGCGCCTTCGCTCCGCCCTTGCCAGCTGCGAGCGACAGGTAGAGATCAAGCACCGTACCCGAGAGCCCCGGAAGCGGCCAGTATCGTTCGGCCAGTCTCTGTTCCGTATCATCGGGTGAGAGCCCGAGCTTCTTTCGCAGCAACATGTCGGCGCCGCCGTGCTGTTCGGCTGCGGTCATGAAGCGGCGTATGGCGTTGCGGTTGGCAACGATCTCGCCGAGCAAATTTTCAAGCCCGGATTCATCGCCGAGATTGAGCACATAGGCGAAGGCCTCAGCGAGGTCCCGGTCATTCTCCGGAGCCGTTGCCGTCAGCAGCGAGCGGCGCGCATCGGCCAGCAGCGTTGCGGCTGCTCGGTCGTCGAGAACCGAGAAGTGCCCGGCGACGTTTGCTTCCAGCGGAAACTGGTGCAGCAGCGCTTCGCAAAAAGCGTGGATCGTCTGGATCTTCAGCCCACCTGGCGTTTCCAGCGCTTTGGCGAACAGGCGCCGAGCTTCTGCAAGTTTCAGAGAATCCGGCTCACGACCTTCGATCTGGGTGATGCGCTTGGAGAGTTCTTCATCGGGGAAAATCGCCCATTCCGCCAACCGCTCGAAAACACGGTTCGACATTTCGGAAGCGGCGGCCTTCGTATAGGTGAGGCAGAGGATCGCAGACGGACGTGCGCCGGCAAGCAGCAGCCGGATGACCCGCTGCGTCAGGACGTGTGTCTTGCCGGAGCCGGCATTGGCCGATACCCAGGCCGAGCGGGCGGGATCGGAGGCAATCGCCTGCTGGATCGTCGTCCAGCCGATCCAGGTGCCGGGATCGTCACCCTCGGGAAGCGCGGTCGGATCAATCATCGCCGCCTCCATCCGGATCGGCGGTCGCCCATTCCGCAACGCGGGCGAGATGGTCGTAATGGCCACCGAAGTCGAATTGCTGGGCGGGGATCAGCCGGGAGGTAAAGCCCTTTTCGCCCGACTGCAACAGGGTGACGAATTTCACGAGTTGATCGATCGATTCCTCAGCGAGCTGCATCGCCGATTTCGCCTTGTCGCTGCTCGCTTCCTCGTTGTTGACCTTATCGACTAGGAAGCGGCTGCCCGGCCGCAGGCGGACATAGAGAAGATCGTTGGGTACAAGGCTGCCTGCATCGCGGAAGGCACCTGCGCGAAGCGCGGCTGCCTCGAGCGCAAGCTGCGGGTCCAGCAATGCGCGGGCTTGCGTCGGAGAGGGGTTGTAACCGGTCTTGTAGTCGATGATATCGGCACTGGCAGGCCCTTTGATATCGATGCGATCCGCAACGCCAGTGAGCCGGATATCGATACCGTCGAGTTCGACTCCGCCTCTCACTTCCGTCAGCCTCTTCTGAATATCGGGCTGTCGTCCGGCCTCCCACTTCATGAAGGCACGTGCGACTTCGCGGAAGCGTGGCCGCCAGACGGCGTCGATATGCGGCGGCAGCTTCTCCATATCGAAGAGCTCGGTCAGAATGACTTCCATCGCCGTAGCCGCTTCTCGTGTCCCGGCTATATGACCCTCGCGGACAAAGCGGTCGATGATCTTATGATAGAGCGTGCCGCGTTCTGCCGCGCCGGGATCGCGATTGAAGGCGTCGATGGGATCGAGTCGCAGTACACGCCGCGCATAGATAGCATAGGGGTCGCGACGCAGCCGGCCGACTTCACTGAAGGAATAGGATTTGGGCTGCAGCTCCCGCGGCGGCCTGGGCGAAGGTCTTTGTGCCGCTGCCTGGCTGTCGCCTTGATCGATCTGGCCCGCCCAGTGAACGAAACGGGCGCCACGCTCGCGCAACTGCCCTTCAAAATGCTCTCCGCCGAGCGCCAGAAGCCTCTGCAGCCATCGGGAGGCGACCGTCGGCGTCGAGCCCTGGCGCAGCGCGCGTGAATAGATGAGGTGGCGTGTGCCATTCGCCATCTCGAAGTCATGTGCCAGCTGGCCGATGCGCCGTTCCGGCGGCTCCAGCCCGATTTCCGTCTTCATCATGCGGGAGATGAAGGGGTTGTTGGCGGTCTGGCCGGGCCACGATCCTTCATTGAGACTGCCGAGGATCAATGTATCGACATTCTGCAGACGGGCTTCCAGCGTACCGAAGATGAAGAGGCGAGGGTGACTGAGCGCACCAGGCTTGACGGCATGTCCGGCCGACAGCGCCTGCATGATATCGATCCATTGCGGCCCCTCCGCCTCCATCTGGCCGTCAGTGTCGATCACCTCACCAAGCAGGCTTGCAAGGGCATCGCCAGCCTCTCCGGACCAGAGGCCGGCCAGATTGCCGTGTTCATCGGCAGCGACGCCTTCCAGAGCACGGCCCGTTCGTTCGGCCCATTGCGAGAGCGTAATGCCTTTCGGCTGGCCGCCGTTACCGGGATGCCGCGCCAGCACCGATAGGAGCGGCTCGACGGCGCGTCCCACCTGCCGGGCAAGCTGTCGGGCCATATCGATTGCCCCTGGCGGCAACGATTTGCGCCAAACCGGCGCATGCCTGTCGAGCGCCTGTTCCGCAAGCTGGTGGTCGAGCAAGGGTTCGAGCGATCCTATATCCACCTCCGCCACGCCGCCGCGCAGCGCCAGAAGCTCCAGCGCTTCCACCGAGCTAGTCAGAAAGTCGCGCTCCAGCCCGAAGCGGGCAAGCGGGTGTTTCAGCAGCGAGACGATGGCAACGGGATCGCCGGGACGCAGACTCGCCTCCAGCAGCAATTGCAGCAGCGTTCCCTGTGGCGTCGCCGAAAGCGGCGTACCAGCCGAATCGTCGGCGAGAATGCCGAACCGGGAAAGCTCCGCCATGACCCGGCGGGCAAGATTGCGGTCGGGCGTGATAAGCGCCGCCCGGCTTTCGTCGTCGCTGCCCGGCCGCTCGAGCGCAAGCCGCAAGGCAACGGCGATTGCGGTTGCCTCCTCACGTTCGTTTGCGGCTTCGATCATCGAAACATCCGCGAACGCGTCGGCGACGGCTCCTTCGGGCAAGTCTTTTTTCCATTCGCCCCATTCGCTTGTCGCTTCGGATGGCGTCAGCGCGCGTGAGAGCATTTCGGCACGGAAGCGCAGGGCGGCCTCGGATTCCGCGATCGGCTGCACATCCCCGCGAGTAAGCTTCAGGCGCTTCAAGAGTATGGCAAGACCGTATTGCGGATGTGTGCGACTCGCCGGATTGGCCCGCTGGCCCGGCAGGAGATCGGGTGCAACCAGACGCCAGTGTTCCTCCGGCATGGAAAGATCGAGACCAGGGAGTACGATAACGCCTTCAGGCAGGCTGGCCACGGCGCTGATGAGGTCGGCGGTGGCAGGAAGCGAACCCGTCGAACCGGCAATGATGATCGGCCCGGCAGGCTTTATCGTCGAAAGCCTGGCGGCCTCGGCGCGCAGAATGGCATTGCGATGGCGGGCCGGCGAGGAACGGCCGAGCTCGACAAGCCGATCCGGCCAGAAGGCGCTGGCGATCTGTAGGAATTCGGCCGTCAATTGCCACCAGGCCGCATAGTCACCGGTATCGAGCTTTGCGAGCTCAGACCATGCGAGGTCTTCGGTCTCGATCGAATCGATCAGTTCCGCCAGGTTGCGGGCAAGCCAGATGGCGTCCGCCGGGCTGGCGGGCGCGACGAGGGGCGATTCCGAATGGATGTGCCGGACGATCTCGGGCAGCTTGTTGCGCCAGGCAAGGATGAGCCGCGCCAGCTCCAGGAGCCGTGCCGTATTGGAAAGCGGCTGCGCAAGGTCGATCGTTGCGGGCAGCGCCTCGTCAAAATACCCGCTGTCGTCATCTGTCTCTCCCAGCGGGCGAATGACCGGCAGGATTGCCGAACGGCCGCCAAGCAGATCGACGAATTCCGAACGTAGCACGCGTACGGCTCGCCGTGTCGGCAAATAGATCGTCACCTTGGCAAGAGACAGCGGATCGCTAGGATCATGCCGGAAGAGTGGCGTCAGGCGTCCATCGCAGAGCGATGCCGCCAGCGTTTTCAGGAAGGGAACGCCAGACGGGATCGTGAGAATGCGTGGCTGGTGCCGCTCCGCCATTCGTCACGCAAACGTCCGGAACCGCCGGATCGTTTCCTCTGCTTCGCCGATCGCATCAGGCGTGCCAACGGTCAGCCAATGGCCGTTCATCAGCATGCCGAAAAGTCTGCCTCGGGCAATCGCCCTGTCGAAATAGATATTGAGGTTGAAGGCATCTTCAGGCGCATCGTCGAGCAGCGCAGGGTTCATGACGATCGCGCCGGCATAGACGACTGGATTGGAGGGATCGTCGCGATAGCGCGTCAGCCGTCCGTCGGCAGCAAGGCTGAAATCGTTCTTGCCGTTGTGACCCGTCGTGTCTTCGATACGCACGCAGAGTAGCGCCATATCCATACGCTCCGCATCGAAGAATCCGGCTAAGCGCCGTAGATTGCTCGGTTGCCCCGCGGGTTCACCGATCCAGAAAAGGTCGGCATTCATGACGAAGACCGTCTCCCGATCGAGCAGCTTGAGACCTTTTGCCAGACCGCCGCCGGAATTCATCAGCGCATCGCGCTCATCGGAAATGAGGATATCGAGTCCGCGATAGTGTCTCAGATGGTCTTCCATCTGATCGGCGAAATGATGAACATTGACGGCCGCGCGTTCGACGCCGGCATCAACGAGTGAATCCAGCGCATAGTCGATCATCGGCTTTCCGCTGATTTTCACCAGGGGTTTCGGAATCGTGTCGGTGATTGGGCGCATGCGGGTTCCGAGCCCCGCGGCCAGCACCATGGCTTGTCTGACGGTCATGCTGATCCGGTCTTATGATTCGACTGGGACTATTCCAGTCCTTGTGCACCATTCGCGCAAGGGGGCAAGCGCCTCGTGTTCCAGCGCCACCTTCAGATAGGACAGCGTGCGCGGCATATGTTGCAGATAGCCGGGTTTACCGTCTCGCTGCAAGAGCCGTACCCAGAGTCCGACGAGTTTGCAGTTGCGTTGCGCTGACATGATTGCCCATGCCTTCAAGAATCCGGCTTCGTCGAAACCACGCTCAGTGCGCCGCAATGACAGATAATCGTCCATCAGGTGCCGGAAGAGATCCGGCTCGATGGTGACACGGGCGTCTTGAACGATGGAAGCAAGATCATAGGCAGTCGGCCCGATCATCGCATCCTGGAAGTCGATGATGCCGATCTTGCGGATACCGCTTTCGTGTCCGCGCCAGATGATGTTCGGCGAATGGAAATCGCGCAGCAGGAGATTGGTTTCTGCCGATTGCAGTTCGTCGATCAAATGGTCCCAGATCGCGAGATATTCCTCGCGCTCTGCGTCGGTGGGCGGGGTACCGCGCTTCCAGGCGATATGCCAGTCGAGCACGAGCCGCACTTCCATCTTCATCGCCGTGCGATCGAAGTCTGGAATATGATGGATATGCGTGGGCGAAACCGGGATATCCTGTGGAATCTGCATGGAATGAAGATGGGCAAGGCAGGCGACGCTTTGCCGGTAGCGCTCGGCGATTGGTCGCCCGCTGGTATCGAGCACGCCTTCAGTGCCGAGATCCTCGATCAGCAGGATGCCTTGGTCGTAATCGACCTTGTAAATCTCCGGCGTCGCAAAGCCCCGCTGCCGCAACGCACCGGCAATTGCTACGAACGGATAGGCGTTTTCCGCAAGGTGCGCGACCTTGGGGTAAGGCTTGCCGTCCAGAACCGGCGGACCGTCGGGTAACGGCGGCCAGTCCATCAGGATCTTGCGATTGCCCTTCCCGGGATAGATCGATTCGTAGGCGCGGAGTGACGCGTCGCCAACAAGGAACCGCCGCTTGGCATCACCACAGCCGGCGGCGGCGAGGAAGTTGCGTATCGCCAGCACGCGACGGATACGTGCCGCGGTTTTCTCCGGTGCCGTGATTGTCACCCGCCTGCCGGCAGCCTCGTGTTCAAGCCGCAGCGAGATGCGTGTTTCAGGCAACTCACTTTCTGCCATCTCGGGCCATTCGACGATGCAGATGCCGTTATCGAGCGCCTCGTCGAAGCCGAGTTCGGTCAACTCGGAGGGATCACCGAGCCTGTAGAGATCGAAATGCGAGACCGGAATGCGCAGCTCGTAGGATTGAACCAGCGTGAAAGTGGGGCTTGGAACTTCCAGCCCGTCGTCATCCGCCATCGCGCGCAGGAATGCGCGTGCGAGTGAGGATTTTCCGGCGCCGAGATCGCCTGATAATGCCAAGCAATCGCCCACTTTCAGCGCCAGCGCCAAATCGTTGCCGAGGCAGATGGTCGCTGCCTCGTTTTCCAGAAAAAGCGAGATTTCGTCGCTTTGCGTCATTCGGCGGCGACGGAATGCGGCATGTCGATGGAAGGGATGCGGCAGGTCACCGTCGTCCCCTTGCCCGGCTCGCTGTCGATGCCGACCTCGCCGTTGTGCAGGCTGACGAAGCTGTCGACGATCGAAAGGCCAAGCCCCGCTCCGCTGCGCTTTCCGCTCTTGGCACCGGTCGCGAAGCGATCGAAGACCGTAGCCACCATTTCGGGAGAAATGCCGGGGCCGCGATCCCTGACAGAGAAGACGAAATCCGTGCCTTCCCGGCGGCATTCGAGCGCAATCGTTGTACCCTCGGGCGAGAAGTTGGCGGCATTGGCCAGAAGCTTCAGCAGGATCTGCTTCAGCCGCTGCGGGTCGGCAACGATCGAGCCGAGATAGGCCGGAGCGGTGATTTCAAGTGAAACACCACTTTCCTGCAGCCGGTCGGCGATCTGCAGGGAGACGTCGTCCAGAAGATCGGCAAGATCGATTTCCGCATAGTTGAGCCGCATGATGCCGGCATCGACGGTGGCGAGATCAAGGATGTCATTGACGAGCGTCAGCAGTACCGACGACGAGGTGGCGATATGGTCGATATATTCCGCCTGCCGTTCATTCAGCGGGCCGACGCCCGGCGTGCGCAACAGATCGGTGAAACCGATGATATTCGTCAGCGGCGAGCGCAGTTCGTAGGAGACGTGCTGCACGAAGTCATTCTTCAGCTCGTCTGCCTTGCGCAGCGCCTCATTCTTTTCCGTCAGTGCGCGTTCGGCGCGAACGTTGTCGGTCATGTTGACAAAGGTCAGCATGGTCTGCGCGTTCGGCAGCGGGATGACCGCGAAGTCGAGAACGAGGCCGGACAGCAGTTCGAGCGTTCCCTGACTGGAACGGCGCTCATCATCGAAGCTGGTGATCAGCTCGGCAAAGGTCTTCCAGCCGTCGGGCTGGTCATAGGACGGCGCACAGGCCTCGCCGATCGCACGAATATGCGTGCCGGGCTTGGCTTCCGCCTCGGTAACGCCCCAAAGAGCCCGGAAGGCTGGGTTGGAGAGGCGAATACGGCCGTCAGGTCCGAAGACCGCAACACCTTCCGACAGATGATCGATCGTTTCGCCCTGAACCTTCACCAGCGTGTTGTAGCGCGTTTCGAGATCGACCTGCTCCGTAAGGTTCTCGAAGACCCAGGTCGCGCCGCCCTGCGGATGCGCCGTGGCGAAGACGCGCAGCGTCTGCCCGTTCGGCAGGTGCCAGAGGTCAGATTGCGTATCGAGCGAACGATAGACGGAAAGCGCTGTTTCCTTCCACGATTTCCAGTTCAACTGGTCGGGCAGTTTCTTGGCGGCGCGCAGGCGCTCCAGGAGTTCGCTATTGTCGGGCTTGCTCTCAAGGAACGCGATATCGAGTTCCCAGAGTGCGACGAAGGCCTGATTGTAGAACTGCAGTCGGCGGTCGCCGCCGAAGATGGCAACGGGCGTCGCCAAATGGTCGAGCGTCTCCGCATGGCTTTTCAGTGTGCGTTCCAACTCGGCGCGAACCGCTTCGACATCGGAGACGTCGACGGCAATGCCGGCAGAGCCACTCGGGACCTTGACGTCAACCACGTCGAAGAACGTGCGGTTGCCACGCACGACGGTCGAAATCGTGTCATGGAAAGGCGATTCCGGCATTGCCGTGGCGCGGATCCGCTCACGGGCAACGGTTGTCAGGATTTCGCGGCCTTCATTAACGGCCTGTTGGGGTGATTGCGCTTCGACGGCATCGCCATAGGCATGGTTGACCCAGGTCAGGCGGCCGGCGGTATCGCGCTGCCAGGCCGGCATGTCGATCGCATCGAGCATGGTCTGGAAGGCGGAAATCGACGTCATCAACCGATCGCGCTCGATCTTCAGTTCGGCGAGTTCAGCGCGCAGATTGTTGAGCGCCACGAAGCGAACGAAGGCGCGGCCCCCGGAAACGCGGCCCTGGGCCTCAAGCACTTCGTCCCGGATTGTTTCGACCACCATGTCGAAGCTTTCGGCCTGCTCACGCAGCCGCCCGATCGCCCGTTCCAGTTCGGAAGCCGAGCGTGCCTTCAGCCAGAGACCAAAGGCAAGGAATTCATTGTCCTGCGGCGCGCCGGTTTCCGGTGGAAGCTGACCGAGGAGTTCAGGCCGAGCGACGCCGTCCCAGATGACGATACGCCGGTTCTTGTCGGCAATAAGCGCCTGATATTGGGAAATGCGCTGCTGCGCATCCGAAAGCGCCGAGCGAATCTCGCGGCTCTCATTTTCGAGATTTCCACGCTGGCGCACCAGCCAGAGCGTCGAAAGCAGGGCAGCCGAAATCACGCCAATGACGACGGAAAGGCCGACAACCTGCGAGGAGGTGAAAAGATGCGCCGACCCGCCGATGACGGGCTCTGCTTGCGCCAGAACCGGCCAAGCCGGGACGAAGATCGCGGTGCTCACAGCGCACAGCTTTGCAATACGTGCCAAAGACCAGTTTTTTTGCCTTGCAGTCAAGAAGACCGCGGCAAACCCATATTTTTGGCCTGCCGGAAGCGGGCGGTCAGCAGCATAAGCGCTATCCTCCGCCTGACCGAGCAGGCTGTGTTTCATTTTCGACATCGGCGGTATGTCTCCGTCCTTTAATGTGCCGCATCACGACAAGACATCCCATTTTCGTGGAAAACGAAGAACTCCGAGCCACGAATCAAGTCTTAAAATAATACTTCGGAAGGGAATCGTCGGAAAGAGAGCGCCCAAAAAATAAGCCCCGGCATTTGTCAATGCCGGGGCCACCACATCTTGTGGATATCTAAGACTTGATCAGTACCTGTAGTGGTCCGACTTGAAAGGACCCTGCGGCTTCACGCCGATATAGGCAGCCTGCTCTTCGCTGAGCTGGGTGAGCTTCACGCCGAGCTTGTCGAGATGTAGGCGCGCAACCTTCTCATCCAAGTGCTTCGGCAGGATGTAGACCTTGCTTTCATATTGGCCGGGCTTGGTGAAGAGCTCGATCTGCGCCAGCGTCTGGTTGGTAAAGGAAGCCGACATGACGAATGACGGATGGCCCGTCGCATTGCCGAGGTTCAGCAGGCGGCCTTCAGAAAGAAGGATGATGCGATTGCCCTTCGGGAACTCGATCAGGTCGACCTGCGGCTTGACGTTCGTCCATTTGAGGTTACGAAGTGCTGCAACTTCGATTTCGTTGTCGAAGTGGCCGATATTGCCGACGATCGCCATATCCTTCATCTGACGCATGTGGTCGATACGGATGACATCCTTGTTTCCGGTCGTGGTGATAAAGATATCGGCCGAGGAAACGACGTCCTCGAGCAGAACGACTTCATAACCGTCCATGGCAGCCTGCAGGGCGCAGATCGGATCGGCTTCCGTAACCTTGACGCGGGCGCCGGCACCGGAGAGCGAAGCGGCAGAACCCTTGCCGACATCGCCGTAACCGCAGACGACGGCAACCTTGCCGGCCATCATCACGTCGGTGCCGCGGCGGATACCGTCGACCAGCGATTCCTTGCAGCCATACTTGTTGTCGAACTTCGACTTGGTGACGGAGTCGTTGACGTTGATGGCCGGGAACGGCAGCAGGCCCTTCTGGCTCAGCTGATAGAGGCGGTTGACGCCCGTCGTGGTTTCTTCGGTCACGCCCTTGATGGCATCGCGCTGCTTGGTAAACCAGCCCGGGGAAGCGGCGAGGCGCTTCTTGATCTGCGCGAAGAGGATCTCTTCTTCTTCAGAATGCGGGTTGGAGAGAACGTCCTCACCGGCCTCGGCGCGGGCGCCAAGCAGGATATACATGGTGGCGTCGCCGCCATCATCGAGGATCATGTTGGAGAGGCCGCCATCGGCCCACTGGAAGATCTTGTCGGTGTAAACCCAGTAATCTTCAAGCGACTCTCCCTTGATCGCGAAGACCGGAACGCCGGAAGCGGCGATTGCTGCTGCGGCATGGTCCTGCGTCGAGAAGATATTGCACGAAGCCCAGCGGACTTCGGCGCCGAGGGCAACCAGAGTCTCGATGAGAACGGCGGTCTGGATCGTCATGTGCAGCGAGCCGGTGATGCGTGCGCCCTTCAGTGGTTTCGATTCACCGAATTCGGCGCGGCAGGACATGAGGCCGGGCATTTCGGTTTCAGCGATGGTGATTTCCTTGCGTCCGAAATCTGCAAGGCCGATATCGGCGACGACATAATCTTTTTCAATGCTCATTAGGGCTCTCCAGGCTGAAACGTCTCAAAACCATCGCAAGGACGCGACGATGACCGCAACGGATTGAACGCGTGCGGAATGCACATCATGCTCGCCGTTTAGCAGGCTTCGTTCGGGAAGGCAACGGGGATATAAAGAAGTCTTTATATCTTTATATGGCGCTGGAGATCAGATCTCTTCGCCGAACTTGTTCTGGATGAGCTCGTCGAGGGCATTCAGCGCTTCAGCCGCCTGGTTGCCGGTCGCCGAGACGACGACGCTGGAGCCGGGGCTCGCCGCAAGCATCATCAGACCCATGATCGAGGTGCCGCCGACCGTCATGCCGTCCTTGGAAACGGTGATCGTTGCATCGAAGGCATCGACAGTCTGGACGAATTTTGCCGAAGCGCGCGCGTGCAGGCCACGCTTGTTGATGATCAGGAGTTCCCGGGAAAGCGGTGTCATGGAGGTTTCTTACTTTCCGCTCAGGACCCGGCTCGCAACGTTGATGTATTTGCGGCCGGCCTCGGAAGCCTCGGCAAGCGCCTTTTCCATATTGTTCTCGCCGCGCACGCCGGCGAGCTTGATCAACATCGGCAGGTTGACGCCGGCGATGACTTCGGTATGGCCGCTGCTCATGACCGAGATTGCGAGGTTGGAAGGTGTACCGCCGAACATGTCGGTGAGAATGACGACGCCATGGCCGTCGTCTGCGCCGGAAACGGCTTCGAGAATGTCCTGTCGTCTCTGGTCCATATCGTCTTCCGGTCCGATGCAGACCGTTTCGATGAATTTCTGAGGACCGACGACGTGCTCTACGGCATGACGAAACTCTTCAGCCAGCTTGCCATGAGTGACAAGCACAAGTCCGATCATGATATTACTGCTCCCATGGCATACGCAAACCGTGGCCCCAATATCGCAACGCAGCAATTACGTCCACCGGTGGGGGCACATCTTGGCGATCAAAAGCCGAAGTGCAAGATAAAAATATAAATATATAAGCCGTATCAGGCCGTCCGGAAGGCCTCAACTTCCGATTTCCGGCGCTTTTGCCGTCAACACTGCAAGGGGCAGGGGGAGGTTGGGCAACAATCGCAGTGCAGGCAACTCGAAACCCTCGGCAAGAACGGCGGTTTCTCCTTCCGCAGGAAGCCGGTTCTCGCCGCTGGCGCTGCCTGGCAGGACTACAAAATGCATCGCCGCCTGGGCAATATGATCGTGCTTCACGATGCCCGTGCCGCGCAGTTCGATAAGCCCGGCAATGGCTGGCGGACAGGCGGCAGTGATTGCTCCGTCCTGTTTCGAAAGAAGCACCTGATCATCGGCCACGAGGACAGAGAATATCCCCTGCCGCCGCGCCTCCGCCATGCAGGTAAAAGCGGTCATCGACTTGCCCCAGCCCGAAGGGCCGGTGAACAGCAGGCCGGTCTTTCCAATGACGATTGCGGTGGCGTGGATGTTGATCATGCCGCGGTATCGGCCGGGAGGGCAAGGATGAAGCGGGCACCAAGCAATTTACCACTCTCGTCGTCGACGATGTTTTCGGCCCGCAATGAACCGCCATGCGCCTCGGCGATCTGCCGGCTGATGGAAAGCCCGAGGCCGGAATTCTGGCCGAAACCTTCGGATTCCGGTCGGTCGGTATAAAAGCGTTCGAAGATGCGGTCGATATTCTCGGCCTGGATCCCCGGACCGTTGTCTTCGATATAGACCACGCAACGGGAGCGGGTACGGACCAGACGCACCGTGATCTTGCCGTCCTGTTCCGGCACAAAGGAGCGGGCATTTTCAATCAGGTTGGTGATGATCTGGCCGATACGCAGGTCATGCCCTTTAACGACAAAGCGCGTCTTGACGTTCGGCTTGCGATCCACGGCATAGTCTATGTCGACCTTCTTCTTGGTGCTGCGGATCTGGCGCGACACGTCGATGAGATCGCGCAGAAATACTTCCAGATCGACAGAACCTGCATCGACGCGCGCAAGCTCGGCATCGAGACGCGATGCATCCGAGATATCGCTGATCAGCCGATCGAGGCGGCGGACATCGTGCTGGATGACATCCATCAGCCGCTTCTTGGAATCGTCGGATTTGGCGAGCGGCAGTGTTTCGACGGCACTGCGCAGCGAGGTAAGCGGGTTCTTCAGCTCATGGCTGACATCGGCTGCAAAGCTCTCGATCGCATCGATCCGGTCGTAGAGGGCCGTCGTCATTTCGCGCAGCGCAATGGAAAGGTTGCCGATTTCGTCCTGACGCGCCGAAAAATCTGGAATTTCTTCACGTTCCTTGGCGCCGCGGCGCACCCGGATGGCCGCCGCCGAAAGCCGGCGCAGCGGATTGGCGATCGTCGAGGACAGCACGAGCGCCATCAGCACGTTGACGAGCGTTGCAACGCCGAAGACACGCATGATGGCGAGACGCTCGGCATGCACGATATTGTCGATATCGCCGGCCTGCGTCGACAGCAGCAACACACCGAGCACGGCCCGGAAACGCTGGATCGGTACGGCAACCGAAACGATGAGCTCGCCCTTTTCCGTCGTGCGCACGACTGCGCCGCGTACACCCGTCAGCGCGTTCATCACCTCGGGATAGATAGAACCATCACCACCTGGTGCTTCCTTGTAGACAGGAAGATTGCCCGGCTGCAGCGCCTTATTGAAGAGGGCCGTAAACCATTCGCTCCAGGTCTGCTTTTCTTCCTCCACTGGCGGCAGGTCGAAGCGCAGCACCTGGCCACGAGAATAGAGATGGCGGGAATCGAGCAGCAGATTGGCGTCGGCATCAAAAATGCGGGCGCGGGTGCGGGTCGGAGAAATCAGCCGTCGAAGAACCGGCGCCACCTTTTCCGGATCGATCGGGAATTCGAGATCCTCGTCGTTCGGCACCGGTGTGATACTCTGGCCGGCCTGCAGTTCCAGCAGCTTCTGCGGATCGATGGTGATCGAGTTCGTATCGACGGAAGCCGAAGCCGAAACCGCGCCGGCGATGATTTCGCCCTGGGTCAGCAGGCTCTCGACGCGCGCGTCGATCAGGCCTTCTCGGAACTGGTTGAGGTAGAGAATACCGCCGACGAGGACGAGCAGGGCCGCAAGGTTAAAGAAGACGATGCGGCGCGTCAGGCTCGAAAAGACAGCATTGCCGAAGATACGGCGGATCAGGGTGAAGGGATGCGACCAACGCCGACCCCTGACGCGTCGGGTGCTCACGCCCTCCGCATCATCCAGATCCCTTTCCTGCACCAACTGTGCCAATAACGGCCCTTTCGGAGGGCAGGGCCAGCTTGGCCGGCCCGCCGCCCTCATTCGTCTCTCCCTGCGCTTTGAAGCGTCAGGCTGCTTCGCGGAAGCGGTAACCCACACCGTAAAGCGTTTCAATCATATCAAAGTCTGTATCGACCATCTTGAACTTCTTCCGCAGCCGCTTGATGTGGCTGTCGATGGTGCGGTCGTCAACATACACCTGTTCGTCATAGGCGGCATCCATGAGGGCGTCGCGGCTTTTCACCACACCCGGGCGCTGGGCCAGCGAATGCAGGATCAGGAATTCAGTGACGGTGAGGGTGACGGCTTCACCCTTCCAGGTGCAGGTATGGCGCTCCTGGTCCATGACCAACTGGCCGCGCTCGAGCGAACGGGCCTGCTGCACCGCACCTGCCTTTGGCGTACCGACGGTGGCAACGCCGCCGGTAGCGGCGGCCTCACGGCTCGAAGCGCGGCGCAGCACTGCGCGAACGCGTTCGACCAGCAGTCGCTGGGAGAAGGGCTTGGTGATGAAATCGTCGGCGCCCATCTTCAGGCCGAAGAGCTCGTCGATCTCTTCATCCTTGGAAGTCAGGAAGATGACTGGCATGTCCGACTTCTGGCGAAGACGACGAAGCAGCTCCATGCCGTCCATACGCGGCATCTTGATATCGAAGATTGCCAGGTGTGGCGGGCGTGCGAGCAGGCCATCCAGCGCGGAGGCGCCGTCCGTATAGGTTTCGACCTTATATCCTTCGGCTTCCAGTGCAATCGACACGGAAGTGAGGATGTTGCGGTCGTCGTCAACGAGCGCGATTGTCGGCATGGTGTTCGTCTCCGTCATCAGTGCGCAATCTCCCGGATTTCGTCTCCCCAGGCGGTCTTCGTGACCGGTCGCGCTTATGGAGGATAAAGGTGGAACAAATTGTGGCAAAGATAAAGGGGTAGATTGCCAGTCCTCATGAGCCGCAATCGCAAGTGGTGCGACAAGTTGTTTCAACAGGAGGTCTTCAAACGATTTAAAATAGATTCTCGGAATTTAAATCGATTAATTATTTGATATTATTATATTTTCCAAGTTCTAGCCTATTGCCATTTAAAATTTCTCCTTTTACTTTCGCTTATATTTTAACGGCCAAGGCGCCTCAGCGAAGGGAAAAGCTATGGAGACGTTCGGAGTTCATAACCAGGCAATCGAGCTGGCGACGATCGGTTTCGGCGACGTACGGAGCGTCCGCTACAACCTCTCTGCCGCTCTTCTTTACGAGGAAGCGATTCGCCGGGGAGAGGCCGAACTGACAGCCCAGGGCGCTCTTCGTGCCACGACCGGCCAGCACACGGGCCGTTCGCCGCGCGACAAGTTCGTCGTCCGCGATGAGAATACGGATGACCAGATCTGGTGGGATAACAACAAGCCGATGTCGCCGGAGCATTTTGCCCTGCTGCACAAGGATATGCTGGCCCATGCCGCGGGCAGGGATCTCTTCGTGCAGGACCTGATCGGCGGTGCCGACGCCGGTCAGGCACTCCCGACCCGCGTTGTGACCGAATTCGCCTGGCATTCGCTCTTCATCCGCAACCTGCTGATCCGTCCGAAGGCAGACGCGCTCGCGAGCTTTGCGCCGAAGTTGACGATCATCGACCTGCCGAGCTTCAAGGCCGATCCGGAGCGTTACGGCTGCCGCACCGAAACGGTGATTGCCTGCGATCTCACCAACGGCATCGTTCTGATTGCCGGCACCTCCTATGCCGGCGAGATGAAGAAGTCGGTCTTCACAGTGCTGAACTACCTGCTGCCCGAAAAGGGTGTCATGCCGATGCACTGCTCGGCCAATGTCGGCCCTGCGGGTGATGCTGCGGTCTTCTTCGGTCTGTCCGGTACGGGCAAGACGACGCTTTCGGCTGACCCGGCACGCACCTTGATCGGCGATGACGAACACGGCTGGAGCGAAAACGGCATCTTCAATTTCGAAGGCGGCTGCTACGCCAAGACCATTCGCCTCTCGGCAGAGGCCGAACCGGAAATCTATGCCACGACACAGCGTTTCGGTACGGTGCTTGAAAACGTCGTTCTCAACGAAAACCGAGAGCCGGATTTCGACGATGCGTCGCTGACGGAAAACACGCGCTGCGCCTACCCGATGGACTTCATTCCGAATGCATCTGAAACCGGCCTTGCGCCTCATCCAAAGACGATCATCATGCTGACGGCCGACGCTTTTGGCGTCATGCCGCCGATCGCCAAGCTGACGCCAGAGCAGGCCATGTACCACTTCCTCTCCGGCTACACCGCCAAGGTGGCAGGTACGGAAAAGGGTGTCACGGAGCCGGAAGCGACCTTCTCGACCTGCTTCGGCGCCCCCTTCATGCCGCGTCATCCCGCCGAATACGGAAATCTCCTGAAGGAGCTGATCGGCCGCCACGGCGTGGAATGCTGGCTGGTCAACACCGGCTGGACCGGCGGTGCTTACGGCATCGGCAAGCGCATGCCGATCAAGGCGACCCGTACTTTGCTGACCGCCGCCCTTTCGGGCGAACTCGCCAAGGCTGAACTCCGCGCCGATCCGAATTTCGGCTTTGCCGTTCCGGTCGCAGTCGAAGGCGTCGATACCAGCATCCTCGACCCACGCTCGACCTGGGCCGACAAGCAGGCCTATGACGCGCAGGCCGAGAAGCTTGTGTCCATGTTCATCGCCAACTTCGCCAAGTTCGAGGACCATGTCGACGGCGGTGTGCGCGACGCAGCCCCCGGCATCAAGGTCGCTGCCGAATAAGCCGCCGGCAAACTTCTGGAGATTCACGTGAAACCCGGCGTTCCCAAGCGCCGGGTTTCCACTGCTTTCAATTCGCGGCCATTATGCGCTAGAAGGCTGCATGGCCAGCGACGCTCTTTATATCGACGACAGGATTACCATCGCCGGATGGGAGCTGACGGAACAGTTCGTTCTGGCGGGTGGTCCTGGCGGTCAGAACGTCAACAAGGTCTCGACCGCCGTCCAGCTCTTCTTCAATATTCCCAATTCCCCCTCGCTCAACGAGAGGGTCAAAACCAATGCGATCAAGCTTGCCGGCAGGCGCATGTCGAAGGACGGTGTGCTGATGATCGAGGCAAGCCGCTTTCGCAGTCAGGACCGTAATCGCGAGGACGCACGCGAGCGGCTGAAGGAATTGATCATTGAGGCCGCCAAGCCGCCACCGCCGCCGCGCAAGAAGACCAAGCCGACGAAGGGCTCGATCGAGCGACGCCTGAAGGAAAAATCCGGCCGCTCGGAAGTCAAGAAGATGCGCGGCCGACCGGGCCGTGGAGAATGACATGCCAGAGCTACTAAGCGGCATCCGCCATCTGCCAGACTATCTGGATTGCGCTCGCCAGGAAGCGCTGGTCGATATCATGAGGAATATTGTCGCCGAGGCGCCGCTCTACGTGCCGATCATGCCTGGCACCGGCAAGCCGATGTCGGTGCGCATGACCAATTGCGGCTCGCTCGGCTGGGTGACGGACAAGGCGCGCGGCTATCGCTATCAGCCGATGCACCCGGTGACCGGCAGGCCGTGGCCGGCACTCCCGTCGGAGTTGCTGGAGATCTGGGGCGACGTTTCGGGCTACGATAAGACGCCTGAAGCCTGCCTCGTCAATTTCTATTCGGATGAGGCGCGCATGGGGTTGCATCAGGACAAGGATGAGAACGACCTGAAAGCGCCGGTCGTCTCGATTTCGCTCGGCAATACCTGCCTGTTTCGCGCGGGTGGCGTGAACCGCAACGACAAGACTATGTCCCTCAAGCTGTCGAGCGGCGATGTCGTCATTCTCGGCGGGGAAGGGCGGCTCTGCTTCCACGGCGTCGACCGCATCTACCCGGGCACCTCGACCCTTTTGAAGAACGGCGGCCGCATCAATCTGACGCTCCGCCGGGTCAATCCGTAGAAGCAATTCCAACAAGGGTTTCGTCAGGAATTGCGTTGCTCAAAGCTTGCGCAGCGCCACCTGTTCGATCAGATGATCTTTGCCCTTGCGCAGGATGAGATCGGCGCGCGGCCGCGTCGGCAGGATGTTCTGGCGCAAATTCTTGAGGTTGATATTCGCCCAGAGGTCTTCAGCGATCGCAACCGCTTTTTCATCATTGATCGATGCATAGCGATGGAAGTAGGAATTCGGATCTCGGAAGGCCGTCTCCCTGAGCCGCATGAAGCGCGTCACATACCAGTTGTGGATCTGCGTTTCCTCAGCGTCGATATAGATCGAGAAGTCGAAGAAGTCGGACACCATCGGCACGATCTTGCCGTCGGCCGGCAGGTCACGTGACTGCAGGACATTGATGCCCTCGAAGATGAGGATATCGGGCCGGTCGACGATCTTGTATTCGTCCGGCAGCACGTCATAGACGAGGTGCGAGTAGGAGGGCGCCTTCACGTCCGGCAAGCCGGCCTTGATCGCCGAGAGGAAACGCAGGATCGCGCCCGTATCGTAGCTTTCCGGAAAACCCTTGCGCTGCATCAGGTTCTCGCGTTTCAGCACGGCATTGGGATAGAGGAAGCCGTCCGTGGTGACGAGATCGACCTTGGGGCTGGAAGGCCAGCGGCCGAGCAGCTCCTTCAAGATACGTGCCGTCGTGGATTTACCGACAGCGACAGAACCGGCAATACCGATCACGAACGGCGTCTTCGCCACATCCGACAGGCTGAGGAAGCGGTTGCGCTGCTCGAACAGCAGCTGCGAGGATTCCACATGTGCCGAAAGCAGCCGCGACAGCGACAGATAGATGCGCCGGACTTCATCGAGATCGATCGGGTCGCCCATGGAGCGGAGCCGTTTGACCTCATCGGCCGTCAGCGTCATCGGCGTGTCGGCACGAAACTTTGCCCACTGTTCCGATGTGAAGAAGTGATAGGGGGAATAGGAAGCGGTCTGGAAGTGATCCAGCTTTTCCGCCACCCCGATAATCTGTGTCGCGATACTCATGAACTCTGCCGGCTGGCCTTTTCCTTGAGGCCGGATTGCGCGGTCCGCCGCGCAAGTTCGGTCATGACATTCTCTACCGGTATTTCAGCAATCTTCAATACGACCAATAGGTGATAGAGAACGTCGGCTGCTTCATATGTGAGGTTATCGCGGTCGTTGGTGACGGCGGCCATGACAGCCTCGATCGCTTCCTCGCCGAGTTTCTTGGCTGCTTTCTGCTGTCCGCCGGCCACCAGCTTGGCAGTCCAGGATTCGTCCGGAGAGGCCTTCGCCCGCTCTTCGACGATTCGCTCGAGGTCGGAAAGGGAAAATCCGCTCATGTCCTGCTTCCAAACTCAGTCGAGGCGCATCGCGATGCCGCGCTCAGACATATAGTGTTTCGCTTCGCCGACGGAATAGGTGCCGAAGTGGAAGATTGATGCGGCAAGCACCGCATTGGCATGGCCTTCCTTCACGCCGGCCACGAGATCGTCGAGATCACCGACGCCGCCAGAAGCAATGACCGGCACGCGAACGGAATCGGCAATCGCACGTGTCAGCTCAAGATCGTAGCCAATCTTCGTGCCGTCGCGGTCCATGGAGGTAACGAGCAACTCGCCGGCGCCGCGGGCAACCATCTTCTGGGCGAATTCCACCGCATCGATGCCGGTCGCGTTGCGGCCGCCATGCGTATAGATTTCCCAGGCACTGAAATTATCGCCGCCGACTTTGTGCGTGAGGCGGCGCTTGGCATCGATCGATACGACGATGCACTGGTCGCCGAACTTGTCAGCCGCTTCGGCCACAAAATCCGGATTGTTGACCGCAGCCGAATTGATAGAGACCTTGTCGGCACCGCACAGCAGCAGCTTGCGGATATCGGCAATGGTCCGCACGCCGCCGCCGACGGTAAGCGGCATGAAGCATTGCTCGGCCGTGCGTGCCACGACATCGAAGATTGTCTCGCGATTGTCAGAGGAGGCGGTGATGTCGAGGAAGCAGAGCTCGTCGGCGCCGGCCGCATCATAGGCCTTGGCTGCTTCGACAGGATCGCCGGCATCGACCAGATTGAGGAAATTGACGCCCTTGACGACACGACCGTCCTTGACGTCGAGGCAGGGGATTATGCGGGCTTTCAGGCTCATTATACAGTCTCCTTCGCCCGTGCTGCTTTGATGAGATCGAGCGCCTCCTTGGGATCGATCCGCCCATCATAAAGAGCCCGTCCGGAGATGGCGCCTTCGAGCTTGCGGGCATCCGGTTGTAGCATGCGTTTGATGTCGTCGATCGAGGCAAGTCCACCCGATGCGATGACCGGGATGGAGACAGCGTCCGCCAGCTCCAGCGTTGAGGTCCAGTTGATACCCGCCAGGATGCCGTCGCGGTCGATATCCGTATAGATGATTGCGGCAACGCCGGCGCCTTCGAATTTCTTTGCGAGTTCTACGATGCCGAGTTCGGATGCTTCCGCCCAGCCTTCGACCGCGACCTTGCCGCCCTTGGCATCGATGCCGACGGCGACGCGGCCCGGAAATGTCTTGCAGGCTTCGATGACGAGCGCTGGATCTCGCACGGCAACGGTGCCGAGGATGACGCGGCGCAGACCGCGCGAAAGCCAGTTTTCGATATGAGCGAGCGTTCGGATGCCGCCGCCGAGCTGAACCGGGTTTTTCGTTGCCTTCAGGATCGCCTCGACGGCATCGCCATTGGCCGAATGTCCCGCAAAGGCGCCGTCGAGATCGACCACATGCAGCCATTCGAAACCCTGCTCTTCGAAGGATTTCGCCTGGGCGGCCGGATCGGTGTTGTAGACCGTCGCCTGTTGCATGTCGCCGAGCTTCAGGCGAACGCATTGTCCGCCCTTCAGGTCGATCGCGGGAAAAAGGATCATTCGTCTCAAGTCCGTAGCATCATGGGCACTATCAGTGCATTCCACGCATCTACGATATCCGAACGAAAAAAGACAGCGGCAATGGTGAGAGCGGCGAAAAGGACGATCAGCAGCAGTGCCACGGTGAAGCCGACCCCCACCTGGCGCCAGAAGCCGGTACGCTTTTTCACGGAATTTTCGATATCGCGCACCTGCCGCAACGCCTCGCTGTTGGTGGCAACGAGCTGGATCTGCGGCTCCATGGCCTCGACATAGGTCTCGGCATAGCTTGAAAGGATCTGCGACGCACGGTCGCGCAACGTGTTGCGCAGATCGGACGAAAGATAATTGCTCGTCACCGCCGCGATTTCCGCCTCAATGGGCGAACGGCCGGCGTTGCGCTTGCGATAGCTGACGATGAAATCACGCTTCTGGCGCTCATAGAGCGCATAAGCGAGCAGACCGATCAGGTCATCCTCGCCTTCGATATAGAATTCCAGCACGGCTTCGGCGAAATCGCCGGCGCTTATCTCGTCCGATCTCAGCCTAGAATTCTCTTTTCCCGGAAAGGTCTCCTGCATCAGCGGTCGAGCCTTTCTTTAAGCGTTTTGGCAGCGTTGGAGAGCGCTTTGCGATGCAGAGCTTCGTCGACCTGGCGGATGATCGTCCCGCCGGGCAGTCTGATATCGAGGAACGGCGGCTGGCCCTCTCTGGCAGGCCGCAGCCTGTAAAATATCTTTCCTGTCTTTTGTGAAGCCGGCATCGAGCGCGCTCCTGTATCTGCCTTCCCTTACTAGGGAAATAAGGCGCGCATATTAAAAGCCAGCCCTCAGGGCGCCCAGCGCAGGAAATTCGCAATCAGCGCCAGTCCGAGCTTCTGGCTCTTTTCCGGGTGGAATTGCGAACCAGCCATATTATCCCGGCCGACGAAGGCCGTCATCGGCCCACCATAATCGGTGGTGGCGATCACGTCAGAGGCTTTCTCGGCAGCGAGATGGTAGGAGTGTACGAAATAAGCATGCAGGCCATCAGGTCCGGTCGGAATACCGTTGAAAAGCGGATGCTCCTGTTTCAGGTCGAGCGTGTTCCAGCCGATCTGCGGGATTTTCAGCTCGGGGTCGGCAGGTGTCATCTCGACGACGTCGCCTGCAATCCATCCGAAACCTTGCGTCACCGTTTTTTCAAGACCGCGCGAGGACATGAGCTGCATGCCGACGCAGATGCCGAGGAAGGGACGCGCCTTTTTCTCGACGCCTTCGAGCAGGGCCTCCGTCATACCAGGCACGGCATCGAGCCCGCGGCGGCAATCGGCATAGGCGCCGACGCCCGGCAGCACGATACGGTCGGCCGCGGCAACGATCTCCGCCTTGTCGGTCAGATTGATTTCGGCCTCGATGCCGGCTTCGCGGGCCGCACGTTCGAAAGCCTTGGTGGCTGAGCGCAGATTGCCAGAGCCGTAGTCGATAATTGCGACGCGCATTATTTGCGTCCTCCGTCAAAACCGAAGAGACCGAGCGAAGTGGAATTGCCCTGCTGTGCCTGCGGGCCGGAAGCCTGGTTCCATTCGGGCGCCTTTAAATTGGCGCCGGTCTCGATGTTGGAAAAATAGATCGCTTCCGCAAGATCGATCGAGGAAGCGCCGATAGCGGCCTCCTCGCGCCAGCCGCGGGAGGCGAGATTGCGGATGCGGAAATTCTGGCCCTCGAACCCGACGAACAGGTTCACGGCAAAGGCAAGTGCCAGTCCCGCTGGTCCAAAACCCGGTTGCTCCATCAGTACGCCGCTGATTGCCTGCAGCACAAAGGCGATGATTGCATGGAGCCAGAGGCGATGCGCCAGCAGCCAGATCCAGGGAAAGAAGAAGGCAAGCCACGAGAAACCGTCGCGGATCGTGCGCGTGTCCTGGCGCTGATCATCAGGCGGAACAAGAAAAACGTAGCTGGATGCCATCTGACGCTCCCTGCTGGGGCTCAGGCGAGTGTGCCCTTGGTCGAGGGAACACGGCCCGCCTGTCGCGGATCGATCTCTGTCGCCGTGCGCAGAACGCGGGCGACGGCCTTGAAGCATGTCTCTGCAATATGGTGGTTGTTGGCACCATAGTGATTGAGAATATGCAGGGTGATCCCGGCATTCTGGGCGAGCGCCTGGAAGAATTCGCGCACCAGTTCCGTATCGAAAGTGCCGATCTTCGGCGCGCTGAAGGAAACGTTCCAGACGAGGAAGGGGCGGCCGGAGAGATCGACGGCAGCCTTTGTCATCGTCTCGTCCATGGCGAGGTCGATCGAGGCGTAACGCGTGATGCCGCGGCGATCGCCGAGTGCCTTGGCGATCGCCTGGCCGATAGCGATACCGGTATCTTCGACCGTGTGATGGTCGTCGATATGCAGATCACCTTTGGCCTCGATTTCCATGTCGATCAGCGAATGTCGCGAAAGCTGATCCAGCATATGATCGAAGAAGCCGACGCCCGTCGAAATCGTCGATTTGCCGGTGCCGTCGAGATTGACGGAAACGGAAATGGACGTCTCATTGGTCTTGCGGGAAACGCTGCCCGTGCGGCGCGCTGCGGTCTCGGCCATATGGCTTTCTCCTTGAAATCAACGTGGTTCCTTATCAGGCGGATAGCGAAATATCCAGAAGCGCAGGGCCACAAAAGGAAGGCCATTTGCAATCGCGGCTTGCCCACTTACATAGGGTTCAACAGGGCCGATGTTCGACCCGTTGGAACAGCCCGCGAGTTGGGGCAACAGGTGTTTGATGACGACAATTATTACAGTTCGAAAAGGCGGCAAGGTCGTGGTGGCTGGCGATGGCCAGGTCAGTCTCGGCCAGACCGTCATGAAGGGCAACGCGCGCAAGGTCCGCCGCATCGGCAAGGGCGAAGTGATTGCCGGATTTGCAGGTGCTACCGCTGACGCCTTCACCCTTCTGGAAAGGCTCGAAAAGAAACTGGAACAGTATCCGGGTCAGCTGATGCGTGCTGCCGTCGAACTCGCCAAGGATTGGCGTACCGATCGTTACCTGCGCAATCTCGAAGCGATGATGCTGGTCGCCGACAAGTCGGTAACGCTCGCCATCACCGGTAACGGGGACGTGCTGGAACCAGAGCATGGCGTCGCGGCCATCGGCTCCGGCGGGAATTTCGCGCTTGCAGCAGCTCTTGCGCTGGCGGACACGGATAAATCAGCAGAAGAGATCGCCCGTCGTGCGCTCGATATCGCTGCCGACATCTGCGTCTACACCAACCACAATGTCATTGTGGAAACGCTGGACGTGGAATGACGGATTACGTCTTCCGTCTCGTCACGATGACTGATCTGCCGCTTCTGGCCGAATGGCTGGAACAGCCGCATGTCCGCCGTTGGTGGGGCGAGCCGGAGAAGGCGCTGGCATCGATTGAGGAGCATCTGCGTGATCTGACAGTCGAACTCTATATAGTGACGCTCGACGGCAGGGATTTTGCCTTCATTCAGGTGGCAGATCTCGATGATGAAGACGATGCCGCGCTGAACGGCCAGCCCGAAGGCACCTGCGGTATCGATCAGTTCATCGGTGTCGAAACGCTTCTGGGAAAGGGTCACGGTCCGGCCTTCATGGCGAATTTCTGCCGGGCGCTCTTCGATAGGGGGAAGAATCGCGTGCTGGTCGATCCTCATCCGGACAACATCTTCGCAATCAGAGCCTATACCAAGGCAGGCTTTCAAAGACTTGGCGAAACAACTACGAATTACGGCCGGGCACTCCTCATCGCCCTGGACCGCCAGGAGAATGATACACAATGACCACCTTTTCTCCCCGCGAGATCGTTTCCGAGCTCGACCGCTATATTATCGGCCAACATGAGGCCAAGCGCGCCGTGGCGATTGCACTCCGCAACCGCTGGCGCCGCCATCAGCTCGATCCGAGCCTGCGCGATGAAGTCATGCCGAAGAATATCCTGATGATCGGCCCGACCGGTGTCGGCAAGACGGAAATCTCTCGTCGCCTTGCCAAGCTCGCCGGGGCACCCTTCATCAAGGTCGAAGCCACGAAGTTCACCGAAGTCGGTTATGTCGGCCGCGATGTCGAGCAGATTATCCGCGATCTCGTCGAAGTCGGCATCGGTCTTGTGCGCGAAAAAAAGCGCACCGAGGTTCAGGCAAAGGCCCATATGAGCGCGGAAGAGCGTGTTCTCGATGCGCTGGTCGGCGCGACGGCGTCGCCCGCCACCCGCGAAAGCTTCCGCAAGAAGCTGCGCAGCGGCGAGCTCGACGACAAGGAAATCGATATCGAAGTGGCTGATGCCGGTTCAGGCATGGGCGGCTTCGAAATCCCCGGCATGCCAGGCGCCAATATCGGCGTGCTGAACCTGTCTGAAATGTTCGGCAAGGCGATGGGCGGCCGCACCAAGAAGGTGCGCACCACGGTGAAGGCATCTTACACGGACTTGATCCGAGACGAATCCGACAAGCTGATCGACAACGAGGTCATCCAGCGCGAGGCTGTTCGTTCGGTCGAGAATGACGGCATCGTCTTCCTGGACGAGATCGACAAGATCGCGGCGCGCGACGGCGGCGCCGGCGCCGGCGTTTCCCGCGAAGGCGTCCAGCGCGACCTGCTGCCGCTCGTTGAAGGCACGACGGTTTCGACCAAGTACGGCCCGGTGAAGACGGATCACATCCTCTTCATCGCCTCCGGCGCCTTCCACGTTTCCAAACCGTCGGATCTGCTGCCCGAACTGCAGGGCCGCCTGCCGATCCGCGTCGAACTGCGTCCGCTGAACAAGGAAGACTTCCGCCGCATCCTGACGGAAACCGAGGCAAGCCTGATCCGCCAGTACAAGGCACTGATGGAAACCGAAAGCCTGACACTCGACTTCACGGATGATGCGATCGATGCGCTCGCCGATGTCGCCGTCCACCTGAACTCCTCCGTCGAGAATATCGGCGCCCGCCGGCTGCAGACGGTCATGGAGCGCGTACTGGACGACATTTCCTATAACGCACCGGATCGCACCGGCACGGACGTGAAGATCGATGCCGCTTACGTGCGTGAACATGTCGGCGATCTTGCGCAGAATACCGATCTGTCACGCTTCATCCTGTGATCGCCGAACATCGTTTTTTACCTTTGCGCATGTAATGCCGAAACTTTGACGATCCGAACTCTCGACAGCGGGCCTTTTACTTTCTAGTGAAAGGCCCGCTTTGTTTTTGTACCGGCTTTATTCGGACAAGATTCTGGTCCAGTCAGCCGCTTCACAAAGACGACAGGGAAAGACGGGAAAGCAGATCGTGCGACGCCTTTTGACAAGCCTTGTGATTGCCATGACCATTGCGGGCTCGGCTCCTGCCCTTGCGGTACAGGTCGTTCCGCCCGGCAATCGTCATGCCGAACAGCCGGATATCCCTGGCGCTTCGGTTCGTCGCACCAAGGGCACAAAGACGACGTTCGATCTCAAATATGAGAAGGTCTACGACCTGCTATCGACCGACCACGAACTCATGGGCAAGATCAAGAAGGTCTCAAACGCCTATGGCATCAACCCGATTCATGTGATCGGCGCGATCGTCGGCGAGCACACCTATAATGTCGACGCCTATGACCGCCTCCAGGCCTATTACGTCAAAGCCGCCTCCTATGCCGGCGAGAGCTTCCGTTTTGCCTATGAAGGCGAAAGCGTCGACGATTTTGTCGACCGGCCGCAATTTGCTGCTTGCAACGGCAAGAGCGATTCCTACACGCTCTGGACCTGCCGCGAGGATGTCTGGGAAAGCGATTTCCGCGGTAAAACCATTGGCGGCAAGAGCTTTCCGAACAACCGCTTCAGCGCTGTCTTCTTCCAGCCCTTCTATGCGGGCCAGACCTTCGGTCTCGGCCAGGTCAATCCGTTGACGGCGCTCATGCTGTCTGATCTGGTCAGTCGTGTTTCCGGCTATCCGAAGCTGAATGAGAAGAATGCTGGCTCGGTCTATAAGGCGATCATGGACCCCGACATCTCGCTCGCCTTCGTCGCCGCCTCGATCCGCAGGTCGATCGACGACTACAGGGAGATCGCCGGCGTGGATATCTCCGACAATCCGGGAGTGACTGCGACACTTTATAATGTCGGCAATTCCCGTAAGCGTGCCGCAGCCCTTGCCGCCAAGAATCGTTCCTCCGGCACGACGATCTGGCCGGAAGAGAATTATTACGGCTGGCTGATCAACGACAAACTGGACGAGTTGAAGGGCCTGTTCTAACCTCCGGGCCTGCCGGGAAGATTATATTTCCGGCGAAAGGCTTTGCTCATGGATATGCGTCCGGACCCCTTCGTTCCTCCGGCACCGTTGCCGCGTACCGTGCCGCCGTCGCGGCTCGAGATCATCAGGACGATTTTCCGCAATCCGCTGGAGCTCTGGGGCGAGCCGTCCTACACGCTGCCGTGGATTCGCACCAGTTTCTTTGGCCAGAGAACGCTGATCGTCAACGATCCCGGTCTCATCAAGCATGTGCTGGTCGACAATGCCAACAATTACCGCATGTCCGACATTCGCCAGCTCGTGCTGCGCCCGATCCTGCGCGACGGACTTTTGACGGCGGAAGGCCCCGTCTGGAAACGCTCGCGTAGGGCAGTTGCGCCCGTATTTACGCCCCGTCATGCAAAAGGGTTCGCCGACCAGATGCTGCGCCAGTCGGAAGACTACGCCCGCAAATATGCTGATGTCGGTGAGGCCGGCACGATTTTCGATATCAGCACCGACATGACGGAGCTGACGTTTGCTATCCTTTCCGACACGCTGTTTTCCGGCGACATCGTCACCTCCAGCGGCTACTTCGCCGATGATGTCAACGAGTTGCTGCATCGCATGGGCCGCATCGATCCGATGGATTTGTTGCGGGCGCCATCCTGGATTCCACGTGTGACACGCATCGGCGGCCAGAAGGTGCTGGAGAAATTCCGCACCATCGTGCGCAACACCATGGATATGCGGCTTGCCAAGATGAAGGCCGACCGCGGCAAGGCGCCGAACGATTTTCTCACCCTGCTTTTAGAGCAGGCTGGTCCCGATGGCCTGACGAAAGAGGAGATCGAGGATAATATCCTCACCTTCATCGGCGCCGGCCACGAGACGACCGCCCGCGCGCTCGCCTGGACGCTCTATTGCGTCTCGAACAGCCCACATATCCGCGAGGCGATGGAAAGGGAGATTGATGCGGTGCTCGCGTCAGGCGCCGAACCGGTCGAATGGCCGGATCTGATGCCGCAGACCCACGCCGCCTTCGAGGAAGCTCTGCGCCTCTATCCGCCGGCCCCGTCGATCAATCGGGCCGCTATCTCGAATGATTCCTGGACAAGCGCCAAGGGCGAGCGGGTCGAGATCGAAGCTGGTGTTACCGTGCTCGTCATGCCCTGGACTCTGCACCGTCATGAACTTCATTGGGATCGGCCGCGCGCCTTCATGCCGGAACGTTTCCTGCCGGAAAACCGCGCCTCTATCGGTCGCTTCCAGTTCCTGCCGTTCGGCGCCGGTCCGCGCGTCTGCATCGGCGCGACGTTCGCGCTTCAGGAGGCGGTGATCGCGCTGGCCGTTCTGATGCATCGCTATCGCTTCGATTCCACCGACCAGACGAATCCCTGGCCGGTCCAGAAGTTGACGACACAGCCGCAGAACGGCATCCCGATGCGTGTCACGCGACGGACTATTTCCGGGTCTGCATAAATCTTTCGAATTGTTGCTGAATTGACTGTGAGTGAAAGCCGGGCAAAGTGGCAGCATCGAGAAAGCTGCCACTGCAAGGGAGACACCGCATGAGCCGCATTGAAAAGAATGGTCTCTTCATCGAAGCCGTCCTCCATGATTTCCTCGTGAAGGAGGCGTTGCCGGGCCTCGCCATCGATGCGGACAAGTTCTTCGCCGATTTCTCGGCGATGGTTCACGATCTTGCGCCGAAGAATCGTGCACTGCTTTTGAAGCGCGATCAGCTTCAGGCGAAGATCGACGATTGGTATCGTCGGAACGGTGCACCGACGGACATGGAGGCCTACCAGTCCTACCTCAAGGGCATCGGCTATCTCTTGCCGGAAGGCCCGGATTTCCAGGTCTCGACGGCCAATGTCGATACCGAGATTGCCTCTATTGCCGGCCCGCAGCTTGTCGTTCCCGTCATGAATGCCCGTTACGCGCTGAATGCTGCCAATGCCCGCTGGGGCTCGCTCTACGATGCTCTCTACGGCACGGACGCCATTCCGGAAACGGACGGGGCCGAAAAGAGCAAGGGTTATAATCCCAAGCGCGGCGAGAAGGTCATTGCCTGGGTTCGCGATTTCCTCGATTCCGCCGCTCCCCTCGACGGCAGTTCCTGGAAGAATGTCGGCGCCTTCGCCGTCAAGAACGGTGCTCTGGCGATCGCTGCCGCAGATGGCAAAGCTTTGGACCTGAAAGATGCCGAACATTTCGCCGGCTATCTCGGCGATGCAGATGCGCCGACGCATATCCTCCTGAAGAATAACGGCATCCATATCGAAATCATACTCAATGCCTCGACGCCGATCGGCAAGACCGATCCGGCGCATATTTCCGACGTCTGGCTGGAGTCGGCCATCACGACGATCATGGATTGCGAGGATTCGGTAGCCGCTGTCGATGCCGAGGACAAGGTCGTCGTCTATCGCAATTGGCTCGGTCTGATGAAGGGCGATCTGCAGGAGGAAGTGACGAAGGGCGGCTCGACCTTCGTCCGCAAGCTCAACCCGGATATGGCCTATACGGCACCAGGCGGCGAAAGCTTCGAGCTGCACCGCCGTTCGCTGATGCTAGTGCGCAATGTCGGCCACCTCATGACCAATCCGGCGATCGTTGATCGCGACGGCAACGAGGTACCTGAAGGCGTCATGGATGCAATGATCACCGGCCTGATTGCGCTCTACGATGTCGGCCCGTCGGGACGCCGCAAGAATTCGCGTGCCGGCTCCATGTATGTCGTCAAGCCGAAGATGCACGGGCCGGAAGAAGTTGCCTTTGCCGTCGAGATTTTCTCGCGCGTTGAAGATGCGCTCGGCATGCCGCGCAACACCATGAAGATGGGCATCATGGACGAAGAGCGCCGCACGACCGTCAATCTGAAGGAATGCATCCGTGCTGCCCGCGAGCGTGTCGTCTTCATCAATACGGGCTTCCTCGATCGCACCGGCGATGAAATCCATACATCGATGGAAGCCGGCCCGATGATCCGCAAGGGCGATATGAAGCAGGCCGCCTGGATTGCTGCCTACGAAAACTGGAATGTCGATATCGGTCTGGAATGCGGCCTCTCCGGCCATGCGCAGATCGGCAAGGGCATGTGGGCCATGCCCGACCTGATGGCCGCCATGCTGGAGCAGAAGATCGCCCATCCGAAAGCCGGCGCCAACACCGCATGGGTGCCGTCGCCGACAGCCGCTACCCTGCATGCCACGCACTACCACCAGATCAATGTCGCCAAGTTACAGGAAGGCCTGAAGGATCGCGCTCGCGCCAAGCTCTCGGATATCCTCTCCGTGCCGGTTGCCGTACGGCCGAACTGGACACCGGAAGAAATCCAGCGCGAACTCGATAACAATGCGCAGGGCATTCTCGGTTATGTCGTGCGTTGGGTTAACCAGGGTATCGGTTGCTCGAAGGTGCCTGACATCAACAATGTCGGCCTCATGGAAGATCGCGCGACGCTGCGCATTTCTGCCCAGCACATGGCGAACTGGCTGCACCACAAGATCGTCACCAAGGATCAGATCATCGAAACGATGAAGCGCATGGCGGCGGTCGTCGATCAGCAGAATGCCGGTGATTCGGCCTACATAAAGATGGCCGGAAATTTCGAAGATTCTGTTGCCTTCCAGGCGGCACTCGATCTGGTCCTGAAGGGCAGGGAACAGCCAAACGGCTACACCGAACCGGTCCTGCACCGCCGCCGTATCGAGATCAAGGCGAAACAGGTTGCGTGAACCTGAGCAAGCAAGATATAAAAAGGCCGCCGGATCGAAAAACCGGCGGCCTTTTTTATACCGAATTCAGTGCCTAGCCTACTGGATAACGATGACCTTGGAGGTGGTCTTGCCTGGCCGGACGCGGCTGTAGAGGTCGATCACATCCTGGTTCATCAGGCGGATGCAGCCCGACGAAGCGGCGGTGCCGATCGAGGCCCATTCCGGGGTGCCGTGCAGGCGGAAGAGCGTGTCCTTGCCCTCTTCATTGAAGAGGTACATGGCGCGTGCGCCGAGCGGGTTGGTGAGGCCTGGACCCATGCCGTCTTCGACATATTTGGCGATTTCAGGACGACGGACGGCCATTTCCTTCGGCGGGTGCCAATTCGGCCATTCCTGCTTCCAGGCGACATAGGCCGTGCCGGACCATGCGAAGCCCTGTTTGCCGACGCCGATGCCGTAGCGGACGGCCTTGCCGTTGGGCAGGATATAATAGAGGTGACGCTCGCGCGTGTTGACGATAATCGTGCCGGGACGTTCGTCGCTCTGATAAGAGACGATCTGGCGGCGGAATTCCGGCTTGACGCGATCGATCGGGATTGCCGGCAGGGAGTATCCGGCATCCGACGTTACGCCATAGGCGTCATTGAAGATTTGTGCCGTCTGAACGGTCGGACCCGCGCCCTTGTCGTTGGACGCGGTTTCGGACGTTGTGGAGCAGCCGGCCAGTGCCAGGGTCGCCAGCAGGCCAAATACAGGGAATGCGTTGCGGATGCGCATGGATGACTCGTGAAGGTTTTGGGGCAATGAAAGACAGTCTTTCGACCATCGTTATTTATGGTTTATTTTCGATTAACTTTGACTTTGCAAGGCTGCTGCGGTGCGACAAAATCCATCTGCGCCGCAAATTAGAAGCGCATGGTTTTTTTGCAACAACAGCCAACCCCACCTGAGGGTTATCCATGACGATTTTGAGCGTTTATAATAACAATCCGTTAATCGATGGCCGGCAATCGGACAGAGCCATGATGGTTCGCCGTGGCATGCAGGTTTTGCTCCATGACATGCGCCATGCGGTGCTGCCGGAGCTGCCGCTGGCGAGCGGCCGGCGTGCCGATCTGATCGCGCTTTCGGAAAAGGGAGAGGTCTGGATCATTGAGATCAAGACGTCGATCGAGGATTTTAAGGTCGATCGTAAATGGCCGGATTATCGTTTGCATTGCGACCGCCTGTTCTTTGCGACGCATAAGGATGTGCCTGTCGATATCTTCCCCGAGGAGTGCGGCCTTTTTCTTTCAGATGGTTACGGGGCGCATATGCTTCGCGAAGCACCTGAACACCGTCTGCCGCCGGCGACCCGCAAGGCCGTGACCCTAAACTTTTCGCACGCTGCTGCGCAGCGGCTGATGATGGCCGAATGGGCAAATGGCAAGCCGTTCAACGTGGATGATGTCTGATTATTTTGGCGCGCGTTTGGCGAGGATGCGCTGCAATGTGCGGCGGTGCATATTAAGCCGGCGCGCCGTCTCAGACACGTTGCGCTCGCATATTTCATAGACACGCTGGATGTGTTCCCACCGCACCCGGTCCGCCGACATGGGGTTTTCCGGCAGTTCGGCCTTTTCGCCCGGCCGTTGCGTGAGCGCGGCAAACACATCATCGGCGTCGGCAGGTTTTGCCAGGTAATCCACAGCCCCGAGCTTCACGGCCGTCACCGCGGTGGCGATATTGCCGTAGCCCGTCAGCACGATGATTCGCGTGTCGTCGCGCCGCTGGCGGATCGCCTCGATGACATCGAGGCCGTTGCCGTCACCGAGTCTTAGGTCGACCACGGCATATTTCGGCGGCCGGCCCTTGGACTTTGCCACACCTTCCGCCACCGATTCGGCCGTTTCCACATGAAAGCCGCGTGCCTCCATAGCCCGTGCTAAACGGCGCAGAAACGGGCCGTCGTCGTCGACGATCAGCAAGCTCGGGTCAGGCCCGATATGCTCCTCGCTGGAGCCGGCGGAAATCTCGTGGTTCTGATCTGTCATCGCTACGGTCCCGGCGGTTGAATGTCCGAATGCGTCAACCGCTTATATCTTGTTTATGCCCACAAAGTCATTTTGTCGAATTTGCGTCGATCAATACGCGAGGCCATTCGATTCGAATGCGGGCGCCGGCATTTTCCGGATCGCGGTTTTCGAAAAGCAAAGATGCGCCGGAGCGCTCCAGCAGCGTTTTGGCGATGAAAAGCCCCAACCCCAGGCCTCCAGCCGTATCTTCCCTCTGCCGTTTCGTGACGTAGGGTTCACCGATACGCGTCAGAATATCGGGCGCGTAGCCGTTGCCGTCGTCCTCGATGACGATGAGCACCTTTTCGTGATCGTGCTCGACCGTGACCGTCACCTTCTCTCGCGCATAGTCGACAGCGTTCTCGACGAGGTTGCCGAGCCCGTACATGATGCCGGCATTGCGGTCGGTAACGGGCTCGCCCCTGCGCGGGCTTTTCTCTATCAACTCCAGCTTGATGCCGAATTCGCGATGCGGCGCCACTATCTCCTCCATCATCGAGGAGAGCGGCAACCGCCGCAGATGCGCCTCGCCCTCGGCAGAGAGCGTCGTCAGCCGGCGAAGGATGTCGCGACAGCGCTCGCTCTGGCTGCGCAGAAGCTGAACATCCTCGCGGAACCGGTCGTCATTCTTGAGCTCGCGCTCCATCTCCTTGGCAACGACGCTGATCGTCGCAAGCGGCGTGCCGAGTTCGTGGGCTGCGGCGGCCGCAAGCCCGTCGAGCTGGGAGAGATGTTTTTCCCGCTGCAGCACCAGCTCCGTCGCGGCAAGCGCGTCGGCGAGCTGGCTTGCTTCCATCGAAACCCGGTAGGCATAGAAGGCGGCAAAGGCCATGGTCGACGCGATCGAACACCAGACGCCGAACTGCATGACATTGTGGACGTTGATTTCCATCCCGTCGTACCACGGAAGCGGAAAGGGCGAGAAGGCAAGCACGGTAATGCAGACCATCGCAAAGCCGATCAATGCTGTGCTGTAGCGGATTGGCTGTGAGGCGAAGGAAATGATGACGGGAACGCAGACCAGTGCCGCAAAGGGATTGGCAAGGCCGCCAGTAATGAAGAGCAGCGCGCAGAGCTGCAGAAGGTCGAAACCCAAAAGCGCGAAAGCGGCACGCGGCTCAAGCCGGTGAGTCGGCGGATAGCGTATCGTCAGATAGAAATTCACCCCGGCGAGTGCGGCAATCAGCGAGCAGCTGGCAACCAGCGGCAGGGGGAATTTCAACAGGAACGCGACGATGAAGACTGTTACCGCCTGGCCGGTGACCGCCAGCCATCGTAATCGCACCAAGGTCTGCAGGCGCAGCCGCCGGCTGCTCAGCCTGTCTTCCCGTGTCTGGGTTTCGGTTTTCTCAATCACGCCGGACTCCTACAGCCCATACTCTTACAGCATCGACGCACGGCGCTCCAAGGAAGGCAGATTATGTACCACGGGGCTTTGCCCTTGTCGTCGGCGCCGCTTCATCAGGCTTTTCCGGCCAAGGATGTCTTGGATAACGCCCCCGCATATCCGCGCGCACATCTTTCCACGAGCCCGCCCAGAAACCGGGCAGGTCGCGGGTCGTCTGGATCGGCCTGTGGGCCGGAGAAGTAAGCTCCAGAAGCAGGGGCAATCGTCCGCCGGCGACCGCCGGATGCAGCTTGAGACCGAAAAGCTCCTGTACCCTGATCGTCAGTGTCGGTTCTTCGCCGTCATACTGGATCGGATGGCGTTGCCCCGTTGGCGCCTCGAAATGCGTTGGTGCAAGCCGTGCGAGATCGCGCTGCAGGTCGCGCGGCACGAGTGCCATCAGCCCGTTGGCGAGCCCGGAGACGGAAATATCCGAAAGTCCTCTCGCGTCCGTCTGGAAAGGGATGAACCAGTCTTCCATGTGGTCAAGCAGTGCTTCGTCGCTCATATCGGGCCATGGTTCACCGATCGTCCGGTGCAGGAAGCCGATCCGCTCCCGAAGCTGCAGGGCCTCCTTGGAAAAGGGAAGCTGATCGAGTCCCAGTTCCTGCAATCCTTGCGCAAGCGCCCGTACCACCGCCTCGCCCGAGGGTCGTGGAAGCGGCGCTTCCTCGAATACGATCGCGCCGAGCCTTGTGGCTCGACGTGCCCGCACCTGCCGGCTCTGCCCGTCGAAAAAGGTCTGATCGTCCGTCCGGATTTCGCCCGGCAGCTCAACTTCGATGTCGGCACGGGAAATGTCCGCTGCCGCCAGAATTCTCCCCTGTGCAGCCCGGCCCGTCAGGTCGGCAATGACCAGCATCTGGCTGCCAGCCAGCCGCTCGGTCTCCGCCAGCTCCGCACCGCGGCCATTTGCCATGACATATCGCCCGCGCGCGCCGCGCTGAAGTGCGACCCGATCCGGGAAAGCGTGCAGGAGAAGCCTTCCTGCAAGCGCAGGTTCAGCACTCGAAATCTTGTTGAAGCCTTCCGAGAGCCTTCCCGCGAGCCGCCTCGAAGCCTCCGCCCTTTCGCCCTTTTCGCCTTTGAAACGTCGGAGACGCTCTTCCAGATCGATACTGGTGCCGCCGAGCCCTTGCTCGGTCAGTAGCACGGAGATCAGCGCCGCATCCTTGGCATGACCTGATTCACCAGCGGAAACCACCATGGCGGCCAGCCGCGGCGGCAGGGCGAGGTCGCGCATCACCTTTCCGCGCGCCGTCAACGCGCCGTCCTTGTCCAGCGCTCCGAGCTGTACCAACAGCGCACGGGCTTCCTTGATCGTCGTTTCCGGCGGCTGATCGACAAAGGCGAGCAATTTTGTGTCCTGGACGCCCCAATGGGCAAGATCGAGCACGAGACCGGAAAGGTCGCTCGAAAGGATCTGTGGTGGCGTGAACGCCGGAAGTGCCGCCGTCTGCCCCTGATGCCATAGGCGGATGGCGATGCCCGGCTCTGTTCTTCCGGCGCGGCCGGCGCGCTGCTCGGCCGAAGCCCGAGACACCCGCACGGTTTCCAGCCGGGTGATGCCTGTCGATGCCTCGAAGACAGGCAGCCGCTGCAAACCGCTGTCGATCACGATCCGCACACCGTCGATGGTAATTGAGCTTTCGGCAATCGAGGTCGCAAGCACGATTTTGCGCGTACCTGGTGCTGCGGGACGGATCGCCGCATCTTGCTCTTTCTGCCCGAGATTGCCGTAGAGCGGCGCAATTAGCGTCTCGGGGCCGAATCGTCCCTGAAGCCGCTCTGCCGTCCGGGTGATCTCCGCCTGACCAGGAAGGAAAGCAAGAATCGATCCGGATTCGCTTGCATGAAAACCGACGATCGCCCGCACCATCGCATCTTCGATTCGCTCGCCGCCCGGCCGGTCCTGATAGCGAATCTCGATCGGAAAGCTTCGCCCCGTGCTTTCGATAACAGGCGGATGATCGAGCAGGATGGTGACCCGCTCGATATCGAGCGTTGCCGACATCACAAGGATGCGAAGATCCTCCCGAAGCGCCGATTGAACGTCGAGCGCCAGCGCAAGACCGAAATCGGCATCCAGCGACCGCTCGTGAAATTCGTCAAAGATCACAGTCGAGACGCCGGAAAGTTCGGGATCATCGAGAATCATACGAGCGAAGACGCCTTCTGTAACAACTTCGATCCGCGTCCTCGCCGATATCTTGTTGTCCAGGCGCATGCGGTAACCGACCGTTTCGCCCACCTGCTCGCCCAGCAGGGACGCCATCCGGTGTGCCGCGGCGCGCGCCGCCAGCCGGCGGGGTTCCAGCAGGATGATTTTCCCGTCGCCGCGCCAGGCCTGGTCAAGCAGATGAAGCGGTACGAGCGTCGTTTTGCCGGCGCCCGGAGGAGCCGAAAGCACCGCCCGCTTATCCTTGCAAAGCGCCGCGCTGATATCGGGCAGCACATGCGAAACCGGAAGCTCCGGCAAAGAAGTCTTGGTCTTCACTTTCGGCCCGTTACCATTTCATAGGCAAGGATGGCGGCGGCCAGATCCTCGAGCGCTGCACCAACGGATTTGAAGAGCGTAATTTCCTTATCGTCCTTCCGTCCACCGCTGCTGCCGGAGATCAGTTCTGCAAGCTCGCCGCGTATATCGTCTGCTTTCAATACCCCGCTCTTCAGCGGTTGGACGATGTCGCCGCCTTCGCTGAGCGCGCCGGCTCTCGTATCTACATATACGGCGGAGCGACGCACGGCATCATCATCGCTCTCGCGCATGCTGGGTTTGAAAGCGCCGACAAGGTCGAGATGGGCCCCGGGCTTAAGCCACTCGCCACGAATAAGCGGCTCGCTGGAGAGCGTCGCACAGGAAATGATATCGGCCGTTTTCACCGCTGCTTCAATATTGCTCACAGCCTCCGCCCGCAGCCCAAGTGCTCGCGCTTCCTCAGCCACCTTCTCCGCCGCCTCGCTATTACGTCCCCAGACATGGTAGCGCCGGATCGGTCTGACTATCCCGTGTGCCTGCATGAGGTTGAGTGAAAGTCGGCCGGTACCGCAGACCAGCATTTCCTCCGAATTCGCTCGCGAGAGACAACGAGACGCCAAAGCGGAAGTCGCTGCGGTCCGTCGAGCCGTCAGTTCTCCGCCCTCGATTACCGCCAGCATCTGGCCGGTTGCTGCAGAGGAAAGCAGATAGCTTCCAAATATCGCTGGAAGGCTTCGGCGAACATTGCCGGGAAAGACGGAAACAGTCTTGATGCCTGCATATTGCCCGGGAAGCCATGCCGGCATCAGCAGAAGAGTGGCATTCTCTTCCCCGGGCACCTCCATATCGTGATGATGGCGAACGGGCATGACGCAGGTGCTTCGAAACATTGCCTCGATGGCGTCGATAAGCTCCGCCCAAGGCAGCGCGGATCGTGTCTGTTGTTCATCGAGTACAATCATTCTCAAACTCCGTATCGGCATGGATATATAGCTGTTTCAGACTACCGATTGGGGCGGTCGAGG
>NZ_CP076855.1:300000-406180 GCF_018987265.1 Rhizobium sp. WYJ-E13
AAACTGAAGCAGCCCTTCGCAATCATCGCCTTCTCGACAAGCTGCATGGCAACGACCTTCTGGGATGGTCTGCAGTTCTCGGCGCGCCGACAGGCGAGGCTTGTGCACATGTCGTTTTTCGGTCGGACGATTTTGAAGCGCTGAACGGGGCGGCTTTGGCCGGAATGGGTGTGGCGTTCTTGCCCGGCTGGGTAGCGGGTCCTTCGGTGAAGACAGGTGATCTGGTTCGTCTGTCGCTATCGGGCGAACGATGGAATGAAGCCGCCACCGGAATCTATCTTCTCCGCGCGCTGCAGGTACCATCGGCCAAGGTCAAAGTTTTCGCATTGGCGCTCAGAGAGCACATCGGAACACCACCATGCTGGAGTTGAGAGGCTTGAACGGGGAAGCTAATGACTGCTGAGGCGTTTGAGCCGTCCTTTTCGCCGCTAGCCAGTTCTCCGTCAGGTCTTTCAAGAGCTTACGGATTCAATCTGATCGCAGATACGTTGGATCGGACGTCAGAGCTTCGCCGCCAGCGCTTCCATCGCTTCCGCTTCCGCCTCTGTTAACTGAGACAAGTAGTTCTTCACGATCGCTACCTGCTTCGGTCGCGCCGAGGCGAGCAAAGCGCGCCCGGCTTCCCGAAGGACCACTTCTGCCTCCCTGCCGTTCCGCCGCCGCTCAATCAGGCCCCGCTCCTGCATCCGGGTGAGTTGGTGCGAAAGCCGGCTCTTGTCCCAGCCGAGCGACTTCATCAGGTCACTCTGCGCCAGGACCTGGCCCTGCTCCCCCAGCTCTTCGATACGAGACAGAACGGAAAAATCAGCACCGCTCACGCCAGGTCCAATCTCCCCTCTCATCACGCTGGCTGTCGTGGCCGATATCTTTTTCAGCGCCTGCCATAGAGCGAGTTCATGCCTGTCGAGATGAGATTGCGGCTCATCTCGTCCGTTCTTATCGATATCCTGCGACATTCGCCCGCTCTGCGCTCTGCCTAAATAAATCTTCATAGGGTTTCTCGGCTGCGACAAACGTGTCGGCTTCGGTGAAGCCGAAGCCTATCCTCTGCCGTCCGGCAGCCAGCCCGCTGAAGACCGTATCACAAAACGCATCAAGAGGAGCGCCGTGCGGTTCGGTGCCACCTAGATGTGTCTGCACGGCCGGCGGTATGATTTCCACTACTTGGCAGGACGTGTTGGCCAGCGCCTCCCGAAGAACCATCGTATAACTATGGATAGCGGCCTTGCACGCGCTGTAGGTCGGAGCGAAGACCTGGGGAACGAATGCGCCTCCCGAACTGACATTCGCGATCATCGACGGTCTGTCTTGGGCAAGGAGGCGGGGGATCAGCAAATGATTGAGGTGGATCGGGCCTGCCAGCAGTATATCGATCTCCTCCTGTCGCTCGACCCAGGGCGCATCATCTGCAGCAAGACTGACCCGTCGCTGAATACCGGCGTTGTTAATGACGACATTCAAGTTGGGCAGAAGTTCTGAAACGCGCGCGGCGAGCCGAAGACGATCGGTTTCGCTCCCTACGTCGCTTGCGAGATTGGTAAGGCGTTCATCTGCAATAACAAGCCTGGATGGATTGCGGCCCGTTACCACGACCCGCGCTCCGGCGCCCAAGAACCGCGTTGCCAGTCCAAGGCCTATCCCGCTTGTCCCGCCAGTAATCAGAACTTCACTTCCCCGGAAATCGAATGGCATCGAAAGTCTCCATTGGTTGACAAATCAACTGTAGAGGGGTTAAAGTTGACATGTCAACTGATCGAACAAGAGGGCGTGCCACGATGCTCCAGGCAATGAGCTTATTTGTGATCCTGACGGCGCTATACAGCATTTACGCTGGCGTCCGCGCCAACATCAGGGTCTATCAAGCGAGCGGCCTGGGACCTCCTCAAGCGATGATGGGCTCCGTCTTTGGCTGCATGGCCGTCTTCATCGGCGTGCTGCTCGTTCTATGCGCCCGCGATCTGCAGAACCGAGGATCGATCGTGATGTGGGAAGGCGTTTTGAGATTGGTGGCGGGAAGCATCATGATGTTCTTCACGATGAAAGACACGTCTGGGACGATGGCACGTTCCCGTCCGCTCTTTGATCTGATCGTTGGCGGGATCTACATTGTAGCACTGCCGATAGCGCTCGAACGATCACCGCTTTATCTTCTTCTGGACCGGCTGAGGTAGTTCAGCCGGTCCAGCGGCGTGGTCAAACCTGAGCTATCCTGACCGAAAACGATCCTTACCACGACAGCCGACGTTGCTTTGAATATCGGGACCACGGCGGCTGCATGCCGATCCTACGTCACCCGGGATTATTGAAGCAGCTGCGCCTTGATCGCCTGTCCGACAATGGTCAACTGCAGCACCGGTTCGCCGCGAATGAAGCTTTCCTCGACCAGTTCCATCTTTTCCAGCCGCTCGACGAGCTTCTCCGATAGCCGCTTGTCACCCACGAGCCAACCGCGACCGACTTTTCTTTGCCGCCGAAAAAATGCGATCGCTCTCAGCGCTTCTTCTTGCGTCCGCGTGAGGCTGCGTATCGTCTCCCCGGCGGCCGGATGGTCTACCGTGTTTTGCATGGTCACGGCCCTTCGCCTCTGTTTGATGTCTTATCGGCGCCCGGCCAATCGTTGGAAGGCTCCGCTATTGGTTCCTCCGCCGGATCAGGGTCACGATCATAGGCGAGCTGTCGCTTTGCCAGAACGTCCTGCAGCGTCTCTATGACACGTGCCGTTCCATGGCCCTCACTTGCGAAACGATCGATGATCTCGGCGACGACATCGTCCAGTTGCTGAAACAGTCGTTCCGGATTTCTCTCACTCATCGAAAACCCTCCTGATCAGCCACCGATCCGGCGTTGCTTCCAATCCTTATACGGTGCCAGCAGCTGGCCGGGGAACCGATCCTCTATGGCCGTCTCCACCATGGCGATCTGGGCGAACACATCGCTCTCATCGCGATCTTTAGGAGGAATTCTCTCGCTGCCCTCTTCAAGCTTCTGCATCATTAAAAACACTTCTTCGTCCGTCATCGCCGCCAAGCGATCCGCGAACTCCGCGGCATCGAATTCTTGTTGAGCGGGCATGCCGTCACTCCTATGTTTCGCCATCGGACATCGCTAAGGGTGGCGCGCCTGGAAACGACCGCCCCGATATGTCCTTGAGATATGCTATCCGTCGTCCAGTTCAATCCAAACCGGCGCGTGGTCGCTGGTGTGCTCCCATCCACGCGCGAACTTGTCCACGCCACAGGCCTGCAGTCGTTCCCGCAGTGATGGACTGAGAAGGAAATGGTCGATGCGAAGGCCTGCGTCTCGGGCGAAGGCGTTGCGGAAATACTTCCAGAACGTATAGATCCGCTCTTCCGGATGCAGCAGCCGAACAGCGTCCGTCCAGCCCATAGCAATGAGTTCGGCATAAGCTGCGCGCACCTCAGGCCGAAACAGCGCATCGTCGCGCCAGCGCTCCGGCTTGTAGACGTCGAGATCGGTCGGCATGACGTTGAAGTCTCCGACCAATGCCACGGGCACATCGAGCTCGAACAGTTCCGCCGCATAGGAATGCAGCCGCTCGAACCAGCGGAGTTTGTAGTCGAACTTCGGCCCTGGTGCTGGATTGCCGTTCGGAAGATAAAGGCAGCCGACGACGATCCCATCGATGGCAGCCTCGATGTAACGGCTGTGACTATCGTCGGGGTCTCCCGGTAAGCCGCGGCGCGTCTCGCGCGGATCCTGATCCCGCGCTAGGATCGCCACGCCATTCCAGGATTTCTGGCCGTGCCAGATGGCGCCATAGCCTGCACGCTCGATCTCGCGGCGCGGAAACTTCTCGTCCGGCGCCTTCAATTCCTGCAGACAGACGACGTCGGGTTGAGCTTCGGCCAGCCAGCGGAGCAGTACCTCGAGCCGGCCATTGATGCCGTTGACATTATAGGTGGCGAGCTTCACTAAGCGTTTCCGTCAGTGCTTGCGGTCACCCTTGTCGCCCTGACCCGGCTTCGCAGCATGCTTGGCGTCGTGGCGAGCGTCGGCGGACAGCGACCGCGAGACGTCGACGCTCTCCTTGAACTTGCCTTCCTTATCACGGCGGACGTAACGTTTGTCGGTCCCGGTATCGATCAGTTCACGCTTGCTCATGGCAGGACTCCTCTTGGGGTGCTGCAAGAAGAAACGCGCGCGGCCGCGAAAAGATGCACCTGAATCAAGACTCTAGCGCAGACTCGCAAAACGAGCGGCGCGATTGGCCTAAGTCGTTGAAAAATGATTCGTTTCGACTCGGAACAATTACATACCGATTCGCTTGAATCGCGTAAGTTGTGTCAGGAGTTCTGCGTCATGGTTGCCCCAAGAGCGAATTGGAAAGGCTTCATCAAATTCGGAGAGGTCGCCTGTCCGGCGGCGCTCTATACCGCGGCTTCGTCGTCGGAGCGGATCGCCTTCAACACGCTGAACCGCAAGACGGGCAACCGGGTGAAGCGTGAGTTCGTCGACAGCGAGACCGGCGATCCGGTTGAACGGGACGAACAGGTGAAGGGCTACGAGATCGAGAACGGGCAGTACATCATCCTTGAACCCGAGGAAGTGGCAGCCGCGGTCCCTGACAGCGACAAGACGCTGAAGATCGATGCCTTCATCCCCTGCAACGAGATCGATGACGTCTATTTTGACAAGCCTTACTATCTGGCGCCGGACAAGATGGGCACCGATGCCTTTGTGCTTTTGCGCGACGGCATGAAAAAAGCCAAGGTTGCCGCGATCACCCGCACAGTCCTCTTCCGCCGTGTGCGTACAGTTCTCATCCGGCCGCACGGCAAAGGGCTGATCGCTACCACACTGAACTTCGATTACGAGGTGCGCTCCTCCGAAGAGGCGTTCGAGGAGCTGCCGGATCTGAAGATCGAAGGTGAGATGCTTGAGCTCGCCGAGCACATCATCGGCACCAAGAAGGGCAGCTTCGATGCGAGCACCTTCGACGATCGCTACGAAGCTGCCGTCGCCGAGCTGGTGAAGGCCAAGATCGAGGGCAGGGCGCTACCGAAGAAGAAGGCTCCGCCCGCCTCCAAGCCCAGCGATCTTCTCCAGGCTCTCAGAGAGAGCGCCGGCATTGGTGGGAAGAAAGCCGAACCGAAACGCACCGCCGCCAATGCCAACAAGGGGGTATCGCGTCAGAAGGCCGCGAAACCGGCGACGGCCGCCAAATCGAAGTCGGCGGCCGCGCCAACGCGGCGCGCGGGCTGATCGGAGGAGACCATGTCCGTTCGCCCCTATTGGAAAGGTTATCTGAAGCTTTCGCTCGTCACCTGCCCGGTGCAGATGATGCCGGCGACCTCCGGGAGCGAGAAGGTTCGCTTCCACACCCTCAACCGCGAAACCCAGAACCGCGTCGTCAGTCATTATGTCGACAGCGTCACCGGCAAGGAGGTGAAAGACGAGGACGAGGTCAAGGGTTACCAGCGCGGCGAGAATGATTACGTCATGCTGGAAGACGAGGAGCTGGAGAACGTTGCACTCGACAGCACGAAGACGATCGACATCTCGACCTTCACACCGCGCGACAGTGTCGAATGGATCTGGCTCGACACGCCGTATTACCTGTCGCCCAACGATCCCGTCGGGCAGGAAGCCTTTTCCGTCATCCGCGACGCGATGGAAGCGCAGGACATGGTCGGCATCTCTCGTCTTGTGATCTCGCGCCGGGAACGCGCCGTCATGCTGGAGCCACGCGGCAAGGGTATCGTCCTCTGGACGTTACGTTATGGGGATGAAGTGCGTGACGAGGATACCTATTTTGCAGGGATCGACGACGACGAGACAGCGGACAGCGAGATGATTCCCCTGGTACAGCAACTCATCAAGAAACAGACTCAGCACTGGAACCCGAAGATGGTCATCGATCCGGTCCAGGATCGGTTGCTCGACATCATCGCGGAAAAGAAGAAGGCGCTGAAGAAGCCGTCGAAGGCCAAGGCGAAAGCGCCAGCCGCGGCGCCCGGCCCGAACAATGTCATCAATATAATGGATGCCCTGAAGAAATCGGTCGCGGCCGAGACCCGGGCCGGCAAATGAAAAGACCCACCAAGGCGCTTCTCCAGGACGACAGTCTTTCCGCCAAATCGCAGCCGCGTCGCAAGCGCGATCCGGCACAGCCGAATCTTCCCTTCGATCCGATGCCCGATCGGGTCGAGCCATGCCTTGCCTTGCTGAAGCCGGCTCCACCGGTTGGTCCGGATTGGGCCTACGAGATCAAGTGGGACGGCTATAGGCTCGCGATCCACATCGAGCCGAAGGGTGTGCGGATCATCACGCGCGGCGGCCATGACTGGACGCATCGCTTCCCGACAATTGCGGAGGCTGCCAAAAACCTGGGCGTGTCGACAGCCATCCTCGACGGAGAGGCTGTTGTGCTGAATAGCGAGGGCCGGTCCGACTTCGGAGCGCTGCAGCGATCGCTGGGCGGACGCGGCGGCAAGCGTGCCTCGGGGGAATCCGTCCTCTTCGCCTTCGACCTCTTATACTTCGACGGGCACGATCTCACGAAGACCGAGCTGTCGGTCCGCCGGCATCTCCTGACCGACCTGCTCGACGGAGCCGTCGGCGCGATACAGCTTTCCGAGGAGGTCCAGGGTGATGGCGCCGAGCTTCTCGAGAACGCCCGCTCGCTTGGACTGGAAGGCATTATCGCCAAACACCGGGACCGTCCCTATCGATCCGGCCGGACTGGCGACTGGCTGAAGATCAAATGCATTCAGAGCGAGAGTTTCATGATCGTCGGCTACGAACAGTCCGCCACCGCCCGAGGCGGGATCGGCAGCCTGCTGCTTGCTGCCCGGCGTGGCCACGACTGGATCTATGTCGGCGAAGTCGGCACGGGCTTCAAGGAAAAGGACGCAGCCTACCTGAAGAAGACGCTCGACAAGCTGAAGACGAGGACGCCGGCCGTTCCGCTCAAGGGCAAGAATTACGTCTTTGCGCAACCGACGCTGATCGCCGAGATCGAATTCCGCGGCTGGACCGACGACGGCAATCTGCGACACGCATCCTATAAAGTGTTGCGTGAGATCCAGGACAATGCTGCAGTTTACGAACTCGACTGAGCTGGATGTCGGCGGCCGTCGAACAGGGCCGTTCAATCGCGCGGCGACCGTCTGCGATCGAGATCGGAATGGTCGAGACCGAAGTGTTCCAGGACGAGGTCGAGGTTCCGACGGTTGGATTTGAAGTAGACGTCGAACAGGTCCCCGACCAATGGGACACTGCCGGCCACCGCGTCGAAACCGATATTGACCAGCATCTTAAAAAGCTTGTCGTTCGGCACGCCAAGGAGCCGTGCCTCGTTGACGATGTAGAGACTAATTGCAGCGCCGGCGAAGTCACCGACAACAGGCACCAACCCGATCACTGAATCTGCTCCGAAGGAAAAGCGCGTTCCGGGAATGCGCAGCGCCGTGTCCATGAGCCGCGCCAGCCCGCGCATGCGGCGAAGGCGGGCCAAACGGTCGATGTTGCCGAAATCAGTGTCCTGCCTATGCGCTCGCTCGTATGTCATGCCGCCACTTTCATCATCTTGCCCAGCCGTTTGATCGCCTGCTCCAGAGACCTTTGCCCGTCGCAATAGTCCTGCCAGGCGCTCGTCTTCCCCAAGAGCGCCGGCACGGTGCGGATGGTAAAGCGTTTCGGATCGAGATCCGTCTTCACCTGGCTCCAGGTGAGCGGCATCGATACGGTGGCGCCCGGACGGGCACGCGGCGACAGTGGGGCGACGGCAGTCGCCATCCGATCGTTGCGGAGGTAGTCGAGGAAGATCCGGCCGTTGCGTTGGTTCTTCGCCATCTTGATCAGATAAAGCTCAGGGTTCCCGCGGGCCATCTGCAGGCAGACATCGTGGGCGAACCCTTTTGCCTCCGGCCAGCTCAACTTCTTCCCCTTCGCTATCGCAAGCGGGGTGACGACGTGCAGCCCTTTGCCACCGGTCGTCTTGCAGAAGCTGACGAGGCCGAGTTCCTCCAGCCGGTCGCGCATCTCGCGGGCGGCTTCTACGACGTTGGAGAAGGGAACGTCCGGACCCGGATCAAGATCGAAGACGAGACGGCCCGGCACTTCCGGTTGGCCCGGTTCGCAATTCCAGGGATGCAGCTCGACCCCGCCGATCTGGGCGATGGCGGCAAGACCTTCGACCCGATCGATCTGGAGATAGGGTTTCTTGTCGCCGAACACCTTGACCAGTCCGAGCAGGTTGGACGTTCCCGGCATCGTATGCCGCTGAAAGAACTGCTCGCCGCCGATACCATCGGGGGTTCGGATGATCGAGCAAGGCCGTCCCTTGATATGGTCGATCAGCCAACGACCGACCGTTTCATGATAGCGGGCGAGATCCTCCTTGGTGACCGGCTCTCCGTCATTAGCATCCGGCCAGAGCGGCTTGTCAGGGCTTGAGATCATGACGCCCATCACCTCGGCCTTGGCGTTCTTGCCGCGCGACGGTCTGGGTGGCTTTGTCACGGCTGGCGTCGGAGTGTCGGTCTTTGCCGGAGATGCCGGCTTTTCGGCCTCGACTTCGGCTGCGGGCTTGTCTTCACGCAAGCCCTTGAAGGCCGCCTGGCGGACCAGGCCGTCCGCTGTCCAGCCGGCGAACTCAATCTCCGCGACCAGTTCCGGCTTCACCCAGACGACATTGGGGTCCTTTTTCGGCGCCCCAATACCGGTAAACGGGGACTTGGCCGTTTCCAGCGCGCGCAGTTTGGGAAGCAGCACACCGACCTTGCCAGCGCCGTAGCCCGTGCCGACACGGCCGACATAGACGAAATGGCTACCGCGGTTGACGCCGACCAGCAACGAGCGGAACTTGCCGTTGGTCTTGGCATAGGCACCGATGACGACTTCATGGCCGGCGCGGCACTTGGACTTCGCCCAGGTCTCGGTGCGGCCCGATTGATAGGGCGCATCCGCCTGTTTCGAGACGATCCCTTCCAGGGAGAGCTTGCAAGCAGACTTCAGGACGGCATCTCCGCCAGTCTCGAAATGCTCGACAAACCGCAGGCGTGGATCCTCGCCGGCATCGCTCAGCAATGTCTGCAACCGTTCCTTCCGGTCGGTGAGCGGCAGTTGCCGCAGGTCTTCATCGCCTTCGAACAGCAGGTCGAAAGCGAAATAGACCAGTGCGTCCGTCTTTCCTTCCGACAGTGCCGCCTGAAGCGCTGCGAAGTCCGGCGCCCCGTTTTCGTCGAGGGCGCAGATCTCCCCGTCGATCATGGCATCCGGCAGGTTTGCAAACGATGTCGCGATCGCCGGATATTTTGCCGTCCAGTCCAGGCCCTTTCGGGTCTTCAGCGTCACGTCACCATTTTCGATGCGCGCCTGGATGCGGTAGCCGTCGAACTTGATCTCGTGGATCCAGCCCTCGGACGAGGGTGGGCGTTCCAGCGTTTCGCAAAGCTGCGGCGCGATGAAGTCGGGCATGGCGGACTTCACTGGCTTGGCAGCTTTGGCTGGGGCTGATTTCCTTTTAGTTTTGGTTTCTTTGCGCTCTTCCGCAGCAAGACCGTGGTTGCTGTCCCAGACCGCATCCGCCTGAACGTCGCCGCTCTGGACCATGAATGGCTTCGGCTTCCTGCCTTTGCCGGCGGCAATCGCTTCCATGGTTCGGCCGGAGGCGACCGACGTTGCGTTCTCCTCAAGGACGGCCGCGCCGTCTTCCTCGACCGAGAAATCGTCATGGTGCTTGATAAGCAGCCAATTGGTCCGCTTACCGCCGTCGCGGTCATTGCGCATCCGTACAAGTACGAAGCTGCCGTGCAGCCGCTCTCCTTCCAGGGTGAACTTGAAGTCGCCCTTGGCCAGCGCCTGCTCCGGCGTCTTGTTGCCTTCCGGCTCCCAATAGCCACGGTCCCAGAGCATCACCGTGCCGCCGCCATATTGGCCCTTGGGGATAGTGCCTTCGAAGTCGCCGTAGTCGAGCGGGTGGTCCTCGACCTCGACCGCCAACCGTTTGTCGTGCGGATCCATCGACGGTCCCTTGGTGACCGCCCAGGACTTGAAGACACCGTCGAGTTCAAGCCGCAGATCGTAATGCAGCCGCGTTGCGTCATGCTTCTGGATGACGAAGCGCCTGCGGTTCGATGGATTCAGCTTCGCTGCGCCGCTCGGCTCCTGCGTCTTCTGAAAATCGCGCTTCCGCTTGTAGGTCGAGAGCTTGTCGTTTGCCATGGCAGTCCCCGATACACATCCGCCTCCCGCCTCGGATGAAGACGGGATGAGGAGCGGGCCAGACAGGTGAGACGCTCCACTGCCGTTTCGTTGGCCGTGACCGGAAAATCATCGCGTTCGTCATCCCTGTCACGTCCGGTTGACACAGCACGCGACCTCAACAAGCAAAAGGCAACAGATTGTCGTTTTGTTCCATGGAGTTGGGCAGGAGCGCTTCCGGCTCTGAATGATCGACCTCGCACCATCGGAATTGGTATGCGTCCTCCGCATGACTGCGCTGCAGCAAAGTCTATTTGATAGGCAAGGAGAACCTGTATGATTTGCCTATCGAAGCGATGCACTTCCTCCCGCGGCAGGCTTTTTCGTTTGGGCCGCTATCAAGCCACGGCATGTTTCAGGTCCTTGTGCAAAACGCGGAAAAAAATGAGGCGGTGGAGTCACTTGGCTCCCGCAGCCTAGGCTCCTGATTCGTTTCATCATTTCGCCTACAGCCCTTTAGCGGAGCCTAAATAAGCTCGATAAGACCGGCTTGACTCTGTCACTGACACGGAACAAAAGAAGAACACCAGCAATTTTCGGGGACATGAAGTCCATGCAACACGAGCCGAGGGAGGTCCGTGAACGATGTCGCGCGTCCGTAGCCCTCGGGTCATCGAGGAACTCAGGGATCGTATTGCGCACCTGGAAGGCGGCGCGGCAAAGAAGGCTGCCGTGTTGCCATTCGGCGTTCGCGAAATGGACGAGCGTCTGCCGGGCGGTGGGCTGTCTTATGGCGCGCTTCACGAGGTCGCCGGTGGCGGCTCGGGCACTGTGGACGGCGCGGCGGCGGCACTGTTCGCCGCCGGCATTGCCGCGCGCTCGAAAGGAAAGGTGCTCTGGTGCCTGACGAGACCTGACCTGTTTTTTCCCGCCATCGCCCAGGCCGGCCTTCATCCCGACCGTGTGATCTTCTGCGAAGGCGACAAGGAGGAAGATGTCCTGGCCTCTATGGAGGAAGGGCTCTCCTTCGGTGGCTTGGCAGCCGTGGTCGGGGAGCTGGTGCGGTTGCCGATGGTCGCATCCCGGCGGCTGCAGCTGGCTGCCGAAAAGACAGGAACCATGGGGCTCGTCGTACGCAGATGGCGGCGCCAGACGGAAGCGTCGGACTTTGGCAATCTGACGGCCTCGACGACCCGCTGGAGGGTGAGCGTGCTTCCGTCGGAGGAACTGCCGGTGGCAGGGGTCGGCCGGCCCCGATGGCTGTTGGAATTGATGCGCGTGAAAGCAGGCGAGTATGCTGAGTTTGAAATAGGAGCCCGTGATGCCAAGGGTCGTGTGTGTCTACTTCCCCACTCTGCCAACAGACCGGATACGTCGACATGGAGAGGGAGCCGTGCCAGCTGATCAGCCGCTCGTCGTCATTTCCAAATCGGGGTCGAAGCGGTGGATCTCGGCGGCCGATACCGCCGCACGCAAACTTCGTCTGAAGGTCGGCATGCCGGCGAGCAAAGCCCAGGCCGTGGTCGCGAACCTCACGATGGTCGATGCTGATTCGGCTGTTGATGCTGCTGCCCTTGAGCGGCTCGCGCTATGGGCGCTGCGGCAATACAGCCCTGTCGTTGCCGTCGATGGCACGGACGGGATCGTCATGGACACGGAAGGCGCCGATCACCTTCAGGGCGGCGAGGATCTGCTGATCTCCGGGTTGGTCAACGGCTTAAGAGGGGAGCATGAGGATTTGTGGGGTGGGCCGGAACGGAGTATGTCGTCGCCATTGAATTTCGACGGAACTGGTGAGCGTGAAGAGGGCAAGACGAACAACGAGCGCTCGCGGTGTCAATCGGCGCGGAAAGTTGGCTCTGACGCAGTTTTGGTGGTGATGGATTTTATCCCGCGCCGATGACGCGGGCTTGGAGAAAGTCAATTTTCCCGCGGCCATACATCTGGCGTTTCACAAGTTTGAGCTTGGTGATCTGCCCCTCCGTCTGGCCGTTCGACCATGGCGAAGTAATCGCGGCGCTGACGGCTGCACGGTCTTTGACGACGCCGTTGGCGAAGGAAGCTATCAAACCCGTTCGGGCTCTCTCCAACCATGGATCGAGATCAGCGAGGGATTTCTTGCGGATCATCGCCTGGAAGGCGGCGATGGCTTCCCGTGCCTCAACGAGCAGCGGCGCGCCGCCCTCAATCGTCGCAACCGTCACGGTCTCAGACTTGGAGAGGTCGTCACGACCTATGGTCATAAGACGCGCGATGGTCTTGGCCGAAGGCGCTCGGCTCAAGGTGCCCTCGTCGACCTTCTCCGCTTTTCGACGACGTGTGGCCCACTCGGTGACAACGCGAACGCACCCGCGGAACCCTTGGTTCTTGAGCTGCCGCCACAGCTCTGTCCCGTTCCGCTGTCCGGCCGCCCATTGAGCGTCAAGCCACGGCAGATGGAGTTCAAGCGAGTTCTCGCGGACACGGAAGACATCAGAGCGTTGACCACGCAACACGCGCCGGACCAGGCCGCGGCTGTACCCCGTTTGTCGGACGATCTCCTTGATTGCGGCTCCCGACTTGGCCAGGTCGAGAATGGCGGCGTTGGTGTCTTCGCGGCGAAGATATCCCTCGTACTGGATGCGCTCGGCGGCAGTCAGCAATTTGGGATTGATCGTGGCAGATCCGATCGCGGTTCGGATCTGGCGCATGGATTTGCGCACCGCATCGAGGAATGCCCGGCTGGAGTTCTCCATTAAGTGCCAGCGGTCAGCGACCTGGGTGGCGTGTGGCAACGCCCTGACTGCGGCCGTCGCGTAACCACCGCCGCGGTCGCGAGCTACGATGCTGATCTGGGGTTGTTCCGAAAGCCAAGCCTGGGCCGTCGATGGCTCCCGATCTGGCAGGAGAGCAATAGTTTTGCGCCGTTCCAGATCGCAGATGATGGTCCCATAGCGTTGGTTACGTCGCCACGCCCAATCGTCGATCCCGATCACGGTCGGCGGGACAAAGCGCGGACTGCCGCGCCGTCGCACGACGCGCAGCAGCGTATCGTTGCTTACCGGCAACATCAGCCTCTTGGCAAAGGTCGCCGCTGGCCTGCCACCCAGTGCAAGCCCGAGATGATGGACTATGTGGTCGAGCCTGGCGGTTCGCCGCGCCGAAGGCGCGAGAATGTCCCCGTCGAAGCGCTCGGCGAAGATTCTCCGGCCGCACAACACTGCATCGCAGTGGAACCGGCGCGCTTCAATGACAAGCCGAACGGGCTTTCCCACCAAGGGCAGGTCAGCCAAGCGTCGTTGATATCGACTGTGGATTCGTTCCGACCTTGTTCCACAGATCGGGCAAAGGCTTGCTTTGCTCGCCGACCGTGCTGCGATCAACATTACGTCGTCATCAATGGCTGTATTGTCGACTATAAAGCCGCGACGGACGAGCGTCGACGGTCGGAGCGAATGGCCCATGGCGTTGATTCCTTGTGTGAAACCAACATCAGCCAGCACTTGATTTCATCAAAAGTGAGTCAGAGCCAACATTGGACGCCGAAACACACCGCGATTAACGATCCGCGCACCAACGCCCCATTAAGACGTTCTCGATCGGTACCCCCGACCACGCTTGATACGTAGAAGTTCGAGGAAGAGATCGACCGCTTCCGGCTCTGATCGGAAGAGATGAACCATACGCTGACCGCGACTGCCAATCCGCCCCCAACTGCGGGTCAATGACGTCTCGCCGAACAGCGTCGGCTCGACCGACAGCGCATAGTAGCGCGCCATGTTCTTCGATGGATCGATGCGTTCTAATAAGGCTGCGTGCTCATGCCGGCAGAATCGCAAAGACGACTGCTCTACGTCCAACGACATTTGTGAATCGATCCGACCTGACCGATTCACGTTGGTGATGTTGCGCTGGTCAGGTCTCGGTTCTTCGAACAATCCTCGCAAATTCCGGGTCGGCGTAGGAGCGAAGTGTATGTCCGCAATCGGTCTCTGTCCGGCGGCGATAGCACACAGATCACGCGTTCGCAATTAAACGTCAATCATCACATCTGTTCCTTCCACGGTCACATTATACGTTTTTACCGGGACCATGCAGGGTGGCGCCGTCACTTGGCCTGTGCGAACGTCGAATTTCCCGTTGTGAAAGTCACACTCGATCTCGTGGCCTTCCAGAAAACCTTCCGAAAGCGACCCGGGTCCGTGGGTACAGAGATCGTCGGTCACGTAGAACATGCCGTTGACGTTAAATACTGCGAGTACGAGGTCCTCGATTTCTACCCTCAGCGCGCTGTCCCAATCGACATCTTCAGTCGAACATACCCTCAACCTCGTGCGCAAGTCGTTCATCGACAATCTCCTCCCCTTACCTGCCGCTTGACGTCGCAGTTAGCGACATGTAGTTTAAAACGAAACGCCGTTCCCTATAGAGGAACAGTGGCAGTTTAGCAAAGAGATAAGTGACGTCAATCGGATTTTTGGAACGATCACTGCCACGACGTCGTATAATCCGGAGGAGAAGAGATGCTCAGGAAAGAACAGAACGATCTTTTGACCCAGACCGACATAGGAACGCCTATGGGTGACATGTTCCGCTGCTACTGGATACCCGCTCTCTTGGCAGAGGAACTCCCGGAAAACGACTGCGCGCCCGTTCGTGTCAAGCTGCTGGGTGAGCGCTTGCTCGCGGTTCGTGACAGCGAAGGCGGCTACGGATTGATCGATGAGTTTTGCGCACATCGAGGCGTATCGCTGTGGTTCGGTCGCAACGAAGAGCACGGTATTCGTTGTCCCTATCACGGATGGAAATATGACCGGACTGGGCAGTGCATCGAAGTTCCGTCCGAACCAACGGAGAGTGGGTACTGCAGCAAAATCAAGCTGAAGTCGTATCCTTTGATTAAGGTCGGCGACATTCTCTGGACCTATATGGGGCCTGCCGACAAGCAGCCGCCACACCCGGAATGGGAATTCGCCCTCGTTCCGTCCGAACAGACCTTCACCTCGAAACGCTGGCAAGAGTGCAACTGGCTCCAGGCGATGGAGGGCGGTATCGATTCCAGCCATGTATCCTGGCTTCATAGCGGAAATCTCAATAGCGATCCGCTTTTCAAGGGATCGCGTGGAAATCAGTACAACATGTCGGATGCCCGTCCCTTCTTCGAGGTCGCCGACATGCAGGGTGGACTTTTTATCGGAGCCCGCCGCAACGCAGAGGATGGATACTACTACTGGCGTATAACCCCCTGGGTAATGCCGTCCTTCACGATGGTTCCGCCCCGCGGAGACCATCCCGTCCACGGACATTTCTGGATTCCCATTGACGACGAAAACTGCTGGGCGTGGAGCTTCGATTATCATCCGGTCCGCGCGCTGACGGCGGAAGAGCGCCAGGCAATGAAGGACGGCAAGGGAATTCATGTCGCCTATGTCCCAGGCACTTACCGCCCGGCAGCGAATAAGGACAACGACTACCTGATGGACCGCGAAGCCCAGCGTAAGGGCATCACATACTCAGGTGTCGAAGGTATCGCCATGCAGGATGCATCGCTGCAAGAGAGCATGGGGCCGGTCGTGGACCGCACCAAGGAAAACCTCGTCTCGACGGACAATGGGATCATCATGGCGCGCCATAGACTGTTGAAAGCGGCGAGAGCCTTTACAGAGAAAGGCGTCGTCCCTCCGGGGGTGGACCCGGCACACCATCGCGTTCGTTCGGCCTCCATCGTTCTACCTGTCGAGAAGGCATACATCGATATCGTCGATGAAGCCCTCACCGTCGTCAGTGGCAAAGCGCAGACAACCGTCTAAGGAGGACGCAATGCAACTCGGACTGAGCGAGAGCGCACGCGTGACGACCAAAGAGGAGTCACGCTACCGCATTAACTATCCGAACTCGTGCCCACGGAAGTCGAGGGTCATCGCCCTTGATCAGCGCGGGACCGCAGCCCTTCGACGTCTCGCGCAGGAGGTTGATCTGCCGACGGCACACCTTCTCAGCTTCGTCGGTGCAACCAGCGTCAACGACAACCTGAAGATTTTGGCGGTCGACGCCGTTCTGGAAGACCTGACAGGTCGAACTTTCAGCTTGTCAGAAGAGATAGGAGAAGCTGACATCGTCGTGATGGTTGCGACTGCGGGGGGGGCGGCAGATGCGGCGGAAATCATTGGCAACGCGTGCTTCGTCCGTAGCAAGATGACGACAGGGTTGATCGTGAACGCCGCACGGGCCCGGTCGGACGAACTTCATCGCACATTGACGGCCATGAGGCCCTTTGCGGCAATGCTCGTCATCTCGGACGGAGAAGAGCACATCGGCGAAATGCTGTCAGCACTGAGAGCTTGATTGTCAGTCATGGTGTGGAAGTCTGCGGAGCTATGATATGGAAGACGCCATAGTTCTCGACAAGAAATGGAAGACGCCCACCATGAATGCCCCGTTGGTTCACAAGGCAGGCCAAAAAAAGACCAAGCCGACGACAAGGAACCGCTTGTCGTCCGTTGCTACGGCCGCACGCCTCTTAAAGGTGTTCTCGGAACAGGAAGCTGAAATCGGAGTGAGTGCTCTTGCTCAAAGACTGAAAGTTTCCAAGAGCACCGTTCACCGTTTGGCGGTCACACTCGTCGCGGAAGGGTTTCTGGAGCAGAATCCGGAAACCGAACGCTATCGTCTCGGAATCGGTCTTTTTGGGCTCGGCACTCTCGTGCGTCGTCGTATGAACCTCTCGAACGAGGCGCGCCCATACCTTTTCGATCTAAGGAAACATACGGGAGAAACCGTTCTTCTTGGCATTCCCGCAGACATGCAGGTAATGCACATTTACGATCTTGAAAGCCCTCAGGCACTTTCCATAAAGTCCGATCTGGGAGCCCGAAAGCCTGCCCATTGCACCGCTGTGGGGCGCGCCATTTTTGCCTTCAGTGGCGACGCGGTCATCGACAAGCTCATGGGTGAGCCGCTGGAGCAGCGGACGCCCCATACGATAATCGATCCGATCCAGGTACGGAATATTTTCGCGCAAGTTCGCGATCGTGGATTTGCGATCGAGAACGAGGAGAGCGATCTGGGAATCCGAGCGATCGCCGCCCCGGTTCGAGATTCATCGGGCGGGGTAGTCGGAGCGATAGGCGTCGCCGGGCCGTCTCAGCGTCTGTCGATCGAATCCATCGAAGGTTTCGCGCCAGCAATTCTCGAAGCGGCGGCAGCCGTATCGTCACGGCTGGGCTACCAGCCAGGATATAGTCTTAGGTAATGATGAGGAGAAATGCATGACCGTGATGACATTGAGTGGGACCGATACGAGATGGTCCTGCGCCGACGGTGACACGATCATGCGATCCGCTATTCGCGCCGGTCTCGGTTTTCCCTATGAATGCAATGTCGGCTCTTGCGGCAACTGCCGTTTCGATCTTCTCGAAGGAGAGATCGAGGAACTCAGGCCCGATGCGCCGGGTCTTAGCGATCGGGACCGCCAGCGCGGCCGCCGTCTTGGCTGCCAGGCAAAGCCGCTCACCGACTGTCTCATTAAGCTCCGGCTAATGCCGCAATATGAAAGCAGCCATTTGCCTGTGCGCCAAAAGGGCGTGCTCGTGGGAGTTACGGAAATCACCCATGACATCCGTGAATTCCGGTTTTGCCTTGATACGCCGACTCCCTTTATTTCTGGCCAGTATGCGCTGCTGACGCTCGATGGCGTTAAGGGCAGCCGGGCCTATTCGATGGCGAACCGAGGCGACCAGCCCGAGGAATGGCATTTCCAGGTCCGGCGCGTTCCCAATGGTGTAGCCACTTCAATGCTTTTCGACAGATTGAAGGCGGGCGACCCGATCGGTATCGACGGCCCCTATGGCATGGCCTATTTGCGCGAGGATTCGCCGCGCGATATCATCTGTCTTGCTGGCGGTTCCGGCCTGTCGCCGATGATCTCGGTGACGCGAGCGGCGGCGGTATCGCCTCTACTCGACGGGCGGAGGATCGATTTCATCTATGGCGGCCGCGAGGCGCGCGACATCTGCGGCCGGGAGATGCTGGAAGAGCTTCCGGGCTTCGGCAGCAGGCTGCATTATCATCCCGTCGTGTCGGGCATGCCCGCGGAGGGTGATGGCTGGGACGGTTATCGCGGTTTCGTTCACGAGGTCGCGGCCAAGCTCTTTGCCGAGCGCCTGCCGGAATGTGAAATCTATTTCGCCGGTCCGCCGTTGATGGGGCAGGCCATCCAGAAAATGCTGATCGACCTTGGCGTCCCGCAGCGCCAGGTTCATTTCGACCAGTTTTACTAGAATTCGGTTGTTTAGGCGGAACCGGGTTGGGCATTATCTTCGGGGTTCAAAGCAGGTTCAACATTCTGGCCGGCGAAGGATGCCGCCTGAATAGCGCGGCCGGTCCCGGTTGCATGGATGGACACAAGCGATGGGCGATCTCGGGCAACCTCACTCAATCCCGACGAGATGCCAGTCATGGATCATGTCGGCTGCCACAAGGCTGGCACGATCCGAGCAGCCACCCGCAAAGCCGTTGCTGCACCGTTCCTACCGCAACATTCACCGGATCTTGATCACATGGAAAAGGTATTCACCACGATCAAGCCGTCGCTGACGCACTTCCTGTCATCCTTCAATCCGTCACGGCGAAAGTGCGTGAGAGTTACTTCGGCGAAGCCGGACAGGAACAGGCCCAAAAACAATTCCGCTCCATTGAGCTTCATTGGGGCGTTGGCGTCGGAAAAACGGGGGCCCCAGGTCACTCCGGTGTCAACTGCCTGAGAGGAAGTTGATTACTCGCGCATTGGTGTTTTCGGCCTCGAGCTGCGGGACCGGGATATCCCAATAGTCCGAGCCCGGAATGCACTCCTGCAGGTAGCGTGCGGCCGACGTCGCATGCGAGAAATCGGCGCCAGGGACGATCAGGGTCCGAATGTCGAGCCTGATAAGATCCTCGGGCTCGGCGCCCGGCGACGTGTCACGATCGATAAGGCCACGCGGCATGCCGGCGATGATTGCCTTGTAATGATCGACATTCATCGAAAGGTAGCGTTCGGCGAATTCCTTGTCGTGGCGAAGAACCGAGACCCAGGGACCGCCGCGTGGATCTGTGCCGAAGGCCTTGTTGCCTTCCCCGGCGAGTGCGACGACGGCTTGCAGTCCGTTCTGCTGAACGAAGGCAAGATGTTCGGCGAAGCGCTGATGACCCGTCATGCGGTAGCGCGCGCCGCCAACTGGCCAGAAAAGCACCATCTTGTCGACCCGCTCTGGGAAATCCGTGGCGAAGGCCATCGCCACGCTGCAGCCCATGCAGCCACCCATGATATGGGCCTTGTCGATGCCGAGATGATCGAGCAGGCCAGTCGCCTGCGCGACATAGTCCTGCCAGGTGACGCGCTCGACCCGCCCGCCCGACTGGCCGGTTTCACGGCGGTCGAAAAGGATGCAGGTGAAGTGCGAGGGCAGCTGCTCCAGAAACTGGATCTGCACATAAATACCCTGTGTGCGCCATTTCTCGATCGTGGCGTCGAAACCACCGGGCGAGAACATCAGCAGAGGCGGACCATTGCCGATCACCTCATAGCGGGTGCTGATACCATCGATTACTGCCGTTGCCATCAATTCCTCCTGCCCTACAGGCCTTCACAGCCGAGCTTGCTCAGGCTTTCGTCGACCCAGAGCTTCGGATCGAGCTTGCCGGCAAGCGTATTGGCCACGGTCCTGGCTTCCGCTTCGTTCTTGGCCTTGGCCTGTGTGTAGATCTCCTCCGTCATGCCGTAGGGCACGCAGAGCAGGCCATCATCGTCGCCGATAACGAGGTCGCCGGGATTGATGACCATACCGCCAAAGGCGATCGGCACGTTGATTTCGCCGGGGCCGTCCTTATAGGGGCCGCGATGCGTCACACCGGCGGCAAAGACCGGGAAGGTGCCCGCCTTGATCCAGCCATAGTCACGCACTGCGCCGTTGATGACGACGCCGGTCACACCGATCTTCATGGCGTGGGAAAGCATCATCTCTCCGACGAGCGCATTGGTGAGATCAGCGCCGGCGTCGACGACGATGACATCGCCTGGTTCGGCCATCAACAGGGCCTTGTGGATCATGAGATTGTCACCGGGCCGCGTTTTCACGGTGAAGGCAGCCCCCGACATCTGGCCAGAGGCATGCATCGGGCGAAGTGCGGGGCCGCCAGCCGTCATGCGCGACATCACATCGCTGACATTGGCGACGGGCAGGGTGCGGAACTTCTCGATGGTCGCCGCATCGACCTTCTGGATACGCGGCACAATTCGAAAACCGAGGGTCATGATGCGCTCCTATTCCCAGGGCAACAGCGATGCGTGGATCACATCGGGCACGCCCTGGCCGCCGACCGACTGGATGGCAAGGGCTGCATCCTTGAGACCGAAGCGGTGGGTGGTGATCTTCTCGAGCGCAAAGCGATTGGAGGCGATCTGCTCGAGCGCCAGCTCGCAGGCCCGGTAGCTGTGGCCACGGGCGCTCTTGATGGTGATTGCCTTGGTCGTGACCCTCTCAAGCGGGAAGTTGGGGAACTCCTTCATCTCGCCCTGCACCAGGATCGTGCCCGCCTTACGAACGAGTGCCTCGACACCGAGCACGATCGGGATCGTGCCGGCACCTGCGGTACAGTCGAGCGAAATATCGACGCCCTTGCCGCCTGTGATCTCCATGATGCGAGCGAGCGGATCTTCTTTCTGGACGTCGATGACATAATCGGCGCCGAGCTGCTTGGCGACTTCCAGGCGCGCCGTATCCTTGGTCGTGCCGGTCACGATGATGAGAGAGGCGCCGGCCTGCTTGCAGATCACGGTCTGCGACAGGCCCTGCTGACCCGGCCCCTGGATGAGTACCGTCGAATTATAGCCGACGCCGGCATCGAAGAGCGACCATTCCACACCGTTTGCCATCGGGGTGACGAGACCGGCAAGCTCCGGCGTAACACCCTTCGGCACGCGATGGACGACGGCGTTCCACGGCAGGTAGACATATTGCGCAAAACCGCCCCATAGATGCGGGGCGCGCTCGGCCGAGGTGTAGCCGTAACGGATGCTTTCGGGGTTGTTACGCCAGTCGGTATTCTCGCAATGGCGATACTGGCCCTGATGGCACCATTGGCATTTGCCGCACATGACGTAATGTTCGACGAAGACGAGATCGCCTTCCTTGAACCCCTTACGGCGGGTGAACTCGCGGCCGGCCTTGGCGATGTAGCCGATATTCTCGTGGCCCATGATTGTCGGCGCATTGTTCGGCGGCGTCTTGAAGAGCTTGACGTCGGTACCACAGATGCCGGCCACTTCCATCTTCAAAAGGGCGGCATCTTCCGGCACATCCGGCATCGGATACTCACGGAAATCCATGATGCTCGGGCCGGTACGGACGGCGGCTAGAACCTTCTCTGTCATGCTTCACTCCCTTGGTACGGGCTGCGAGCCGGCGGCAGAAGTGCTGCAGGGCAAGCCCTCAGTTTCGACAAACCTTTTTGACAAGCGGCGCGGCCGCGCCCTATGGTGACGATCGAGAGCGGGCGATCGAGCGCCGCCAAACCCAGCCGGAAACCATGCTGAAGACCGCAAGCCGCAACGCCGGAAAGATTGACGCCGTCCGCCAAATCAAGGACTGGACGCGCGAGCGTTTCAGCCTGAACGAGGACATTCCGGTCATGGTTGCGGAAGTTACCTGCGGCCTTCCGGGCTGCCCGCCGATCGAGACGATCGTGACCTTCTGGACGGCGCCGGAGACCCGGCACGCCTTCAAGGCGTTCAAACCTGCCATCGAGGTTACGGCAGACGACCTGCCGCCCCCCTGGATGAAGAACGCCATTATTTCCGACAGCAGTGATCTTTCCTGCTGCTGATGGTGCGGCGATCATTGCGGCATGCCTGGACGGCCGCGGCGTGACAGCTGCGCATCGAGGCGCGGATAGACGCGGCGCGCATTGCCCTCGAAAATCTTGTAGCGGCTGATCTCGTCGAGCGTTTCGAGCTTGTCGATATAGCGCTTCGTATCGTCGTAATGATGCCCCGTCTCCGGGTCGATGCCCTTGACGGCGCCGAGCATTTCCGAGGCGAAAAGGATGTTTTCGACCGGGATCACCTTCGACATCAGTTCAATGCCCGGATAGTGATAGACGCAGGTGTCGAAGAAGACGTTCTTCAGCAGGTGCTCGGTCAGCAGCGGCTTTTTCATCTCCTGCGCCAGGCCGCGATAGCGGCCCCAATGGAAGGGTACTGCGCCGCCGCCATGTGGAATGACGAATTTCAGGGTCGGGAAATCCGTAAACAGATCCCCCTGCAGCAGCTGCATGAAGGCCGTCGTATCGCCATTGATGTAATGGGCGCCGGTGTGATGGAAGCATGCGTTGCAAGATGATGAGACATGGATCATCGCCGGCACGTCCAACTCACAGAGCGTTTCGTAAAGCGGATACCACTGGCGATCCGTCAACGGCCGATCGGTCCAGTAGCCGCCGGAGGGATCCGGGTTGAGATTGACGCCGACGAAATCGAGCTCTTCGACGATGCGCCTGAGTTCGGGAATACAGTTCTTCGGCGCCGCACCCGGATGTTGCGGCAACTGGCCGACGGCTGCAAAATTGTCCGGCAAGAGCTTGCAGATACGATGGATCAGGTCGTTGGACATCGATGTCCACTGCTGGCTCACCGCTTCGGTGCCGACATGGTGGGCCATGCCGGCGGCGCGCGGCGAAAAGATCGTCAGATCGCTGCCACGGTCCTTCTGGAGCTTCAGCTGCGGCGCCACCGATTGGCGCAGCATGTCGTCGGAAATGCCGAGATCGGTGCTCGTCGGCCGGCGCATGGCGTCCGCAAGCCCGGCGAGCTGCTTGTCGCGGAACTGGTGGAGCGCCTGGGGCTCGGTGGTGTAATGTCCGTGAATGTCGATGATCATGCGCAATCCTCCTTGCGTCATCGAAGAAAACTGGTGTCCGGCATCAATCAGATGCGGACGAACAGTTCGTCGACCTCGTAGCGACGCGGCGTAACCTGCTGGTCGGCGGAATAATCGAAAGCAAGCTGCAGCGAGCGGCGGTTCGCCTCCAGACCGTAAGCCGGGGGCGGCGTTGCGCCATCCTCCTCGATAGCGATGCGGCGCGCTTCTTCGAACAGTTCCATCAGCTCTCCGGCGAGCCAGGAATACTCGGCGAGCAGCGCATTGCGCACCGTCAGCACATGGTTGATCGGCACGATCCCCGTCCGCTCGATCCAGGATTCGGCTGCCTTGTCGCCATCAGGAACGACGGTGCGGATATCAGAGGGATCGACGACGCGCTCGCCCATGATCGCCGAGAGCTCGCCCGATAGCATCAGCTCGCGAAGCCCCACGGACCTTTCGTTGCGCACGGCATTTGCGGGATCGGTATATTCGCTGAGATGGGCGTCCTCCATCGTCAGCCAGGTGATACTACCAAGATCGACGCCGTAATCTTCCTTGATGATGCCGCGCACCCACACACCCGATGTCTGCGCATAGGCACGTACGCCGACTTTCGTCTTGTTGAGGTCCTTCGGCTCGCGAATGGCCGAATCGACCGGACAAACGAGATTGGCGTGCGGCAGACGGCTCCAGAGCGGGATGGCGATGCCGGTGAGCGGCTTGGCGTAGTGATGTGCAAGAAGATGGGTGACGACGGCAAGCTCTGACACATCGAGCTCGTCGCCGCGAACCATGGTGCGGAAGGCCTTCGGCAGTGGTTCGTAATCGCGGAACTCGAAGGTCACGCGGCTTGACGAGACACGACCATCCGTCAGCGGCTTGACGTGGGCGTGTTTTCCCAGCGCCGTGCGCAGCAGCAATTTATCTGGCATCGAGCCCTCCAAGCAGGATGTTCCTTTATAAGGAACATCGTTCCAGTTTAACATGATAGTGATTTACCGATCTCCGTCAATCTCGGGAGCGGCCTCCTGGCCATTGTCGATCTTGGAGAATGGAAAGGCGCTGGTGCGACCCTACAAAGGCCTTCGCCTATGGTTCTGGTCGTTGCGCCTAGCGTGCGGTTTTTTTCCACGGAACCAGTTTGCGTTCCAATTCATTGAGCGTAACCGAACTCAAAAAGCCGAGAAACGCGATCACGAGTAAGCCGACGTACATCTGCTCAACTGAAAGCAGTTCCCAAGCGTTCCAGATCATGTAGCCGAGTCCGCTTTTTGATCCGATCATCTCTGCGATCGCTATGAGCATCAGACCGAGACCGAGACCGAGCTTTATGCCGCTCATGATGTGTGGAACCGCGCCGGGAAGCGCGATCGTTGAAAACACATGCCAGCGATTTGCACCATAGTTACGCCCGACGTCCAAGAAGATCTTGTTGATCTCAAGCACGCCAGTCGCGGTATTTATGAGGACTGGATAAAACACCCCAATCGCAACCATCGCGATCTTGGAGGCTTCACCGAGGCCGCAAATCAGCAGCAGCAGCGGGAAGATTGCGCTTTTGGGTACGGGATAGGTTGCCGAGATCAGTGGGTCAACGATCGCCTTGAGCGGACGTGACAGACCGATCGCGACCCCCAGAAGGAGCCCTGGGATGCCTCCCACGAGCGTACCCCAGAAAAGGCGCTGCATCGTGGCCCAGGTGTTAATCCACAGCGAACCGTCCGAAACCAGGGAAAGAAAAGTCGCGAAGATCTTAGTCGGCGCGGGGAAAAAGCGCTGGTCAATTAGCCCCGCCCTTGCGGCCATTTCCCAAATAGTCAGCAGCACCAGCGGCGATGCCACGCTGATGATCCGGTCGCGAGTGTCGCTGTCCAGGCGTTTCCTCGGTGCCCGCACATCGCTCCTCACGATTGCCTTTGACTTCACTGTCATGCCTTTACCTCCCCGAGATCCCTTGATCTTGCTCTTTGCACCTCGTCGCGCAGTTGACCCCATATCGAGTAGACGAATTCGCCATATGCCGGACGGGAGCGCAGTTCGAGGACGGATCTCGGGCGCTCGAACGGGACATTTATTATTTCCTTGATGCGGCCCGGTTGCGCCGACATCACCATTACGCGGTCTCCCAGAGTGACTGCTTCGTCAACACTGTGCGTAATGAAGAGCACCGTCTTTCGCGTCTCCTCCCATATCTTGAGCAACTCCTCTTGCAACAACAGTTTGTTTTGCTCATCCAGCGCGGAAAACGGCTCGTCCATGAGCAAGATGTCCGGGTCGTTTGCAAAGGCCCTTGCAATGGAGACACGTTGGCGCATACCCCCAGACAGTTGATGCGGATAGGCTTGAGCGAACCGCGTCAGGCCCGTCCGATCCAGGTAGTGCCCAACTACGTCCTTGATTTTCGACTTTGGGACGTGACGCAGGCGCAGCCCGTAGGAAGCGTTCTCCCATACGGTCATCCAAGGGAATAGGGAGTCGCCTTGAAACACCATCGAGTTGCCCGGCCGGTTCTGAGAGGGCGCGCTGACCTCAACGGTGCCGGAGGTCTGCGTTTCGAGATTTGCCAGTATACGAAGGAGGGTGGTCTTGCCGCATCCGCTCGGACCGACGATCATAAAAAAGCAACCTTCGGAGATATCAAGCGATACGTTGTCGAGTGCCGTCATGGTGCCCGATGGGGTTTCGAACGACTTCGTCAGGTCGGTCAACCGGATTTTGGTCGTGTCGCAGATGGCGTCTGTAACACTTCGCAGATAAGACGACGTTTGTGCCATGGCGAGCCTCACTTCTTCGGTTCATAAGGGCCGAGTTTCTTCACGGCGCTTTCCGCAAAACTGGTATCGACGACCTTATCGATCGAAACATCGCCCTCCATCAGGCCTTCCGATTGGAAGTATTGAAGGTCGGTCCGAAGACTATCCATGTTTAGCTTGCCGTCAGGGTTCGTGCCTTGTGGGACGATTGTCCGGAAAGTCTCGGGATCCTTGATCGATGTATACTCGGTAAGGATGGACACGACCTCCTCGGCATTCGGTCCAGCCAACTGTCCATTGGCGAGTGCATCATTATAGTCGCGCACTGCGCGCAAGTAGGCGCGCATGAATGCTTCGGCGACGTCGTGGTGGTGCTCGACGAAATCGGTGGCATAGAGCACGACTGCGAGTTGGTGGTTTGGGTAGATCTGATCGTCGCCCATGAACCGCACCGCGGCACCGCGCCGGATGGCTTCGGTCGCCGACGGCTCCGTGGTGAGTGCGGCGTCGACCGCCTTGTTCTCCAGAGCCATTACATGCTGGGGAAATGACAGGTAGAGCCGCTCGACGTCAGCAGGTTTCAGTCCGCCCTTCTTCAAGGCCTCGTTCATGGTCGAAGTGGAAGCACTGCCGTTGGCGCTACCGGCAATTTTGAGCCCCTTGAGATCTGCAAGCGTCTTGAACTTCCCGCTGTCAATAAGATCCTTCCGGATCAGGAGCGGCTGGTAGCCGTAGCCGGGTGGTGTGGAGCCCTTATCCGCCACGATCTTGATCCCTATGCCGCGGGCTACGGCGTTGTAGAGGCCCACCGAGGGTGATCCACCCGCAACGTCGAGCTGCCCTGCTCCAAGGGGCGCTACCATTTTTGCACCAGCATCGAAGGGGATGAATTTGGCTTCGATCCCCTCTTCTTTGAAGTAGCCCTTTTTGTCCGCGATAAAGAACGCCACGTCACTACTGGAGTTAACAATACCGACATTAACGGTCGCCACATCGGCTGCCATCGTCCCAAGACAGCCTAACGCTAACGACGCTACAGTAACGGTGCCAAATAACAGATTTTTCATGCTCTCCTCCGTTCAAACATAACCGCCACGATCCTACCCCCCGCAACGCTATGTTCCTCTATGCGGAACTACGTTCCGTAATTAGAAGCGTATAGACACGTGGGATCTATGTCAAATCCGGCGGGGCCGTCCCGTCACCAAAAGGCCTTTCGTCGCAGTTCCAACGTCGCGAGCTCTTCGACCGTCGCGCATCCCGTCAAGCGCATGGTCCGGCGCAGCTCATCGGTCAGGATCGACAGCGCGCGTTCCCCGCCGCGCTGGCCACCTGCCGCCAACCCGTAAAGCGCCGACCTGCCGACGAGAACGGCCTTTGCTCCCAGAGCAAGGGCCTTGGCGATGTCGGCGCCTCGTTCGAAGCCGCCGTCAACCAGCAAGGTGGTTTTTGTCCCTACTGCTGCGGCGATATCGGCAAGGGCATGGGCGGTCGGCAGCGCGCAATCCAACTGGCGGCCGCCATGGTTGGAGACGACGATCCCATCGACGCCTTGTTCGACCGCCCTCACTGCGTCCGCCGAGGAGAGAATGCCTTTGACCAGGAGAGGTCCTTTCCACGCTTCCCTGATGTGTGCGAGGTCCCGCCAGGCGAATGACGGGTTTCGTTGCATTCTGGAAAAATCCGCCATTTGCCTCGCCGTTGCATTCGATGGTAGGAAGTCTGCGAGGTTCTCCAGCCTGGCTGCCCCGCCACGCAGCCACACCGCGCCGAGCCAACGTGGGTGCATCAGGCCGTCCAACAACACTCTGACAGACCAGCGAATGTTGTGCGCAAAACCGTTTCGAAGATCGCGTTCGCGCTTCCCCGGCACCAGTGAGTCGACGGTGACGATCAGGCCATCGAAACCTGCCGATGCGGCGCGATCGATCAGTCGTCTACTGAACGACGGTTCTCCCCAAGGATATAGCTGGAACCAGCGGCGACTGCTGACCCGGGGGGTAATTTCCTCCAAAGCGCAGCTTGAAGCGGTCGAAAGACAAAAACCGAGCCCGGCAGCCTCGGCTGCTCTGGCGAGCGCCAAATCGCCGTCACGCCATGACAAACCGTTGAGCCCGGTAGGGGCAATCAGAAGCGGAGCGCTGTATGTCTGGCCGAAGAGCTCTGTTTCAGTGTTGACCGATCCACCCGCCAGGATGCGTGGGACAAAACAGATCGCCCGGAGCGCTTCCCGGTTGGCGCCTAAAGTGGTTTCGTCTTCCGCACCGCCTTCGATATAGTCGTACACAATGCGAGGGAGTCGGCGCAGTGCAAGTTGCTTGAGATCATCGATATTGATGGCATTGGCAACGTCCTTGTTCATCCAAATTCGCCCTGAGGAGTGCTGGTGGTCATAGACTAACGATCCGTTCCCGCAGGTCATGCCAGAACCGATCGGAGTGAGATTAATGCGTTCTTATTTTGAGCCGGTCGTCCGAGCCGCAGCGCTCAACTGGCGCGCTCTCAATCGGCGCGCGTCAATCCGGCCACCATGTTCGGGCTGTACCCGGGCTTGACCCGCGCGTCGATCACGACCGGACGACCTTCCTTGGCGATCTCAACCGCCTTTCGAACTGCCGAGGAGAGTTCGCCCGCAGTGGAGACGGGGCCGATGCCTTCGACACCTTGTGCCCGTGCGATTTCGGCGATCGCGATGTCGGGATCCGCGATCTGTTGTCCGATCCACTTATTTTCGATCGGCCTCTCGCGCATCGTTGCCACGCGTTCCTGATGCACCTCATCATTGAAAAACGAACGATTGTTTGCAACTATAGCAACGAAAGGAATTCGATAATGTGCCGCCGTCCAAAATGCAGACGCTGCCATCATGAAATCCCCGTCGCCCAGAACTCCGACGGCCAGTCTGCCGGTGCCACGCAACCCGAGTGCGGCGCCGATCAGCATTCCCGGTCCCGACCCGATGCCCGCACCACCGTCACCCCCCAGGTAGTCGAGCGGATGTCGGAAGTGCCAGGCTTCCCCCGCCCAGCCCAGCGGCAGGCGCACCATGGATATGCATTCGCTCGAAAGAGCCTCGCCGAGTGCGGAGGCGAGGGCGAGAACATCCAATTCAGTTTCCTCGGCTACCGCGTTGAACGCAGGCAGTGCTGGAAGTTCCGCTGGTTCCTCTCCGGAGACAACGCCAAGCGCGTCGGCAAGCAGGTGAACGGCCACATCCGGCTCACAAGCCAAGTGGATATCCACCGCAGGCAGCGACTGGTGTTCCATTCCCCAGCCATTGTGCAAAACGTGATCTTGCGAAACTTGGATTACAATGGCTTTTCTCTGCTTTGCTTGTTTCAGCGTCCCCGCGAGATCGACCCAGTCAAGGCTTAGGATCACATCTGCGCCGGCGAGCGTGGTGATCGCCGCGTCATCGAGAAAATGCGCGGGTTTCGCGCAGTGCGCGCGATGGTCTGTTGGGAACGCCGCTCCGACCTTGATGTCGGTGATAACTGAAGCCCCGAGTGCCTCGACCAAGGCGACTCGGCGCGCCCAGTCCTTCGGACTGCGAGACACCCTGCCGGCGAGAACAACAACCCGTTTTGCAGCTCCCAACGCGTGAGCGGCCTCCCCCACAGCTTGTGCGGAAGGTGCGGCGGGTAATGGCGGACGATGCCGCGTTACGTCCGGCAATTCGGGTAAGGCGTCCAGCTTTTTTTCTTGGACAGATACGTCGAAATTGACGTATGTCGGCCCTGAGGGCGCGGTCCGCGAGATCATATTCGCTCTCAAGATGGCTTCTATTCCAGACTCCACCGATGCAGGCTGGTCGTCCCATTTAACGAAGTGGCGAACGAGAGCGCCTTGATCGCGGGACGTATGCAACCAGTCGATCCATGGACGGCGCAATGCGGCGTCTACAGGCCCTGTTGCCCCGAAAACAAGCATTGGTACCCGGTCGCACCAAGCGTTGAATATCGCCATGGATCCATGCATAAGGCCGACGTTCGAGTGCAGGATGACGGCCAGCGGTTCGCCTGTCACCTTGGCGAAACCGTGTGCGATCGCTACGGCATGTTCCTCATGGAGGCATAGGAGCATCTGAGGATGCTCATTGCCCAGCCTGTTGACTAGACTGTCATGGAGCCCTCGAAAGCTGGATCCTGGATTCAAAGCGACGTAGCGAATGCCGATTTTTCGAAGCATTTCGGCAAAAACGTCGCTGCCCCAAACGCTTTTCAGCCCGCTGGCAACCGGGCGCTCTACGTCCTCGAGCTCAGGTGCCAGCTTTTCAAAATTGCCCAATGTTTCCTCCCCGATTCATGGCAAAAGTAAGAATACAAAAAAACTTAGAAACCTAATGAAAAGCTGATGTCAAGTCGATATCGGCAGTCCGCCCCCCCCCAAGTCATGGCGAAAAAACAGCTGAAATACGCTTGACAGCCCCCCGCACTGCGGCCAGATTAAACCAAATACTACGATATCGAAGTATTTTCCGGCGCGTGTTTTCAGTACCGTGGACCGGCATCGACACTGGTGGAGGACCAATGCCGCTTGAAATTCGCAATGTCGCAAAGTCGTTTCGGGGCGTGAATGGAAGCAAGAAGACGATTCTGTCCGAAATATCGGCCACGATAGAAGACGGCGAGTTTGTCTCGATCATCGGGCCGAGTGGATGTGGAAAGTCCACTTTATTCAACATCATAGGAGGGATGCTCTCTGACTACGACGGCGATGTGATTGTCGACGGAAAGAAAATCCGAGGCCCGCATCCGGACATCGGGACAGTGTTCCAGGAAGAGTCGACTTTTCCCTGGCGTACCGCGCTGAAAAATATCGAGTTGCCGCTGGAACTTCGGGGTGTTGGAGCGTCGGAGCGTCGGCGCAGGGCTGAGAGACTGCTGGACCTCGTTGGATTATCGGGTTTCGAAAACCACCATCCAGCCGAGCTTTCAGGCGGCATGCGTCAACGGGTTTCCATCGCCCGTACACTCGCGTTCCAGCCGCGCATAATGTTGATGGACGAACCGTTCGGAGCTCTGGACGAACAAACCAGGTTGTTGCTGGGCGACAAGATCCTCGAGATCTGGCGCGACATTCAGCAGACCACACTGCTCATTACCCACAACATCACCGAGGCGGTTCAGATGAGCGACCGGGTGATCGTGATGTCGCATCGGCCCGGCCAGGTCAAAAGGATCGTCACGATTGACCTGCCGCGACCGCGCAGCTCCGCCAGCATGGGGGATAAGGCATTTGGGGATTACGTCAGCCTCATCTGGCAGGATCTGAAGGAGGAAGCGTCGCGGTTTCTGCAGGAGAGTGAGATCGAGAGAAACCGCCAACTTCAATAGGTCAATTAAACAATTGGGAGGAAATAATGAATTGCAGAATTGCGCAGTGTGCGGCCCTCGTTGGTTTTCTTATGTTGCAGTCCGGGGCGTCAGCCGCTGACCTCATCAGGGTTGCGGACAGCCAGAAGGGGTCCTGGGAGCAGACGCTCATCGAACTCGGTAGGGACAAAGGCATCTTCAAGAAATACGATATCGATCTCGAAATCCTCTGGACGGACGGCGGAGCGGACTCCCAGCAGGCCGTGATTGCAGGAAGCATGGATATCGCGATCGGGACCGGCACGTTGGGGGTAATCAGCGCTTACGCGAAGGGTGCGCCCGTGGAGATATTGAGCGCATCTATGACAGGCGCATCGGACCTCTATTGGTTTGTTCGCCACGACAGTCCAGTCAAGACATTTCGAGACTCGGCAGGCAAGACGGTGGCATTCTCGCGGCCTGGATCGTCCACAAACGTCATCGCTTTAGCGCTTATCAAAGAAGCGGGCACCGACGCGAAGTTGGTTCCAGCGGGCGGTCCTGCTGCCTCGATGACCCAAGTCATGTCCGGCCAGGTCGATATCGGCTGGTCGGTGGTGCCAGTAGGTCTCGACCGGGAAGCCACTGGCCAGATCAGGGTCATCGCTTCCGGTAACGACGTGGCGGGCGTGAGGGATCAGACCGTTCGAGTGAATATAGTGAACAGGGACTTCTACAAGGAGAACCCTGACCTCGTTAAACGATTCATGAAAGCCTACCAAGAAACATTCCAGTGGGCTTACGACACCGATGAGGCGCTTGAACTGTGGAGCAAAATGAACCAGCTCGACTTGGCGGCCGGTAAGAAGGCAAGGGATCGAGGCTGTCCACGAGAAGCCGTACAACTGTTCCCGGTCAGGGGAATGGACAGGAACATCGCTGAGGCGATCGAGAGCAAGCGACTGAACGCTCCATTACCGCCTGAAAAAGTATCCGAGATGCTGGCCGTATCGAAAGAGCTTCAGCAGGCGATTGGGGGATAGTTGGATGAATACGGCGTTGAAGCCACGCACATGGCCAGACAAGGCCATGTGCGTGGCCGGGAATATCTTGCTGGTCGTGGCGGTCGGGTGCGGAATACAGGTTGTCGTCACATCCGGAATGGTCTCCGAGTTTGTCATACCGCGCGCTAGCGACATACTTGCCGCAGTGCCCCGATTGGTAAGCGAGGAACATCTTGTAGCGCTATTCGCGACCACCGTGTCCATGGCCTTCGTTGCCACGCTTGCGGGGCTCCTTGTGGGCATTCCCGCAGCATGGTTACTCTATCGCTATAAAGAGTTCGGCCAGGCATACGAAAGCTGGCTCGGGGCTCTGTTCTCGGCTCCTATAATTCTGCTTTATCCGCTGTTTCTCGTGGTCTTTGGTCGTGGCGTCCAGACAATCGTCATAATGAGCTTCATCGTGGGCATCGTCCCGATCGTTCTGAACACCTATACGGGCCTGAACCGGACTCCTCCGATCTACATCAAGGTCGCCCGCAGTTTTAACATGACCGATCGGCAGATGGCCTGGAAGGTCATTCTCCCGGCTGCAATTCCGTCAATCATGACGGGCCTTCGACTGGCTCTTGTCTACACGCTGATCAATACGGTCGCGATCGAGTTCCTTATCAGCATTGGCGGGCTCGGTTATCTGATCGGGGACCTCTATGACCGATACGATCTGCCCGGGACCTATGCCGCGGTGTGCTTTGTCATTATCGCAAGTGTGCTGTTCTTCAATATGCTCGAAAGGTTGGAACGTTGGCTGACACCCCGGTGATCCCCGCCGTCGCAATTCCCGCGCGATCCGCGAAATTGTCCAAGGTCGCCACAATCCGGATCGTCACGGTCCTCATTCTGGGGATCGGATACGAAATGGTTGCCCGCTCCGGGATATTGTTTGAGGGAGTGGTTCCTTCGTCCGTGATCGTGCTCCAACGTTTGGTGACCACATTACTCGACAGCAGCTTCTATCCACATCTTGCGGTCACTGCGACGGAGGTCATCTGCGGTTTGTTGGTCGGGGCATCTCTCGGGATAGCCACGGGTGTTGCCTTTGGGCTTAGCTGGCCGCTGGCACGGCTCCTGAGTCCATGGGTCAACTATCTGGCGCCGACCCCAAAGATCGTATTCCTCCCGATCCTTCTACTCGGATTCGGCGTCGGCATGGGATCCAAGATCGCGATGGCGTCAATTTCGGCGTTCTTCCCTGTTGCCATGGCAACCTACCGAGGCGTCCAACAAATCAACGGGGTACATATTCGGGTGGCGTTTTCTTTCAACGCGACACGGATGCAACTGTTAACCAAGGTCTTCCTGCCTTCGCTCGTCGCTCCCGTTGTCACCGCCTTGCGGCTGGCTCTTGGGGTCGCGTTTGTCGGCACGCTCCTGGCTGAGATAAAGCTGTCGAACCAAGGCTTGGGCTACCTGATTATCCAACACTACAACGCAATGAGGATACCGGACATGTACGCGATCCTGATCATTACGTTCGCGATCGTCATGGCCGCCAATGCCGCCATGGATGGCCTGGTGGCGGCGATCATGCGCAGAATGTCAGGGGCGAAGTAGGGCCTGGCTGCTGCCTTGATGCGGCAAAGAATTACACAAGGACAGGGTGACGGAATGTCATACGCCAAAAAATACTCTGATGAAGTTCATGATGCTTTGCCAAAGAACCGCAGTCTATACTACGCGGGTGGATGGCATAAGGCGAAGAGCGGTGGTCTCCGATCGGTTAGAAGCCCGGCAAACCAGGAAGAGTTAGGGCACGTGTCCTGGGCGGATGCCGACGATGTCGATGAAGCCGTTCGGGCCGCCTATTCGGGTTTCAAGATATGGCGCGGCGTAAAGCCACTGGAGCGTTGCAAAATCCTTAGGCGCTCTGCCGATGTAATCCGCGCCCATCGACGCGAACTCGCTCTGATCGATGCTGCCGACGGCGGCAATCCTGTGAAGGAACTGCTGAAAGACGTAGACATCGCTGCTGCCACGATCGACTATTACGCCGGACTGATCACGGAAATAAAGGGTGACACTATTCCCATGGGGGATGGCGTCTTGAACTACTCCGTACGCGAACCTTTAGGGGTAATTGTCCGGATCAGCGCGTTCAACCACCCGATGCTTTTCGCCGGAATGAAAATCGCAGCGCCTCTCGCGGCCGGGAATTCGGTCATTGTGAAGTCCCCGGATCAGGCCCCGCTCTCGTCTTTGAGGCTGGCCGAACTGCTCGGTGACCTTTTCCCGCCGGGTGTTCTTACGGTGTTGTCTGGCGGGCGCGAATGCGGTGAAGCTCTCGTTACACATCCAAAGGTTGCGAAGATTGGATTGATCGGGTCGGTTCCAACTGGAAGGGCGATCCTGAAGGGGGCCGCAGCGGGCATGAAGAAAGTCACCCTGGAACTCGGTGGCAAAAATGCACTGATTGCATGCGCGGACGCCGACCCGGATAAGGTGGCCGAGGGGATCGTGAAGGGAATGAATTTCGCTTGGTGCGGTCAGTCCTGTGGATCGACGTCTCGTGCCTTCCTGCACTCCGACATTCACGATGCGGTCATCGAGCGGGTAAAGGCGGCAGTAGAGAGGATCAGGCCAGGCTTGCCGACAGATGATACGACCGAAATGGGATCCCTAATCAGTAGGGAGCATAGAGACAAGGTCTGGTCCCATATTAGATCCGCGAAGGAGGAGGGCGCCAGATTGGTGACGGGGGCGGAGGCGCCCGCGGAACCGGGCCTGTCCGATGGATTTTACATCCTTCCAACGGTTTTTGCCGATGTGACCCAGTCGATGACGCTCGCAAAGGAAGAGGTGTTCGGGCCGGTGCTGGCCGTTCTAAAATGGGAAGACGAAGTCGCGCTGATGAAGGATGTCAACGCTGTCGACTTCGGCTTGACGGCCGCCATATGGACGTCGAACCTGTCGACCGCTCACCGGTTGGCCCACGAGGTCGAAGCCGGTTATGTTTGGATCAATAACACCAGCGCCCATTTCCTTGGCGCGCCGTTCGGCGGAACGAAGCAGTCGGGGCTTGGGCGCGAAGAATCCATCAGCGAATTGCTGGATTGCACGGACGTGAAAAACATCAATGTGACCTTCCAGCCCTGAGCCACCTTGCTCGAGGAATTCTAACTGCTGCTTCTATGTTGAAAGATAGCGCGTGCGGCTTCCGGCGTCTTCGGTCCCAATCCAAAGGCGGCAGGCATGGCTGATAGTAGTGGACGCAGCCGCGTGCTTTCCGTTTAGGTAGAGATGGCGGCTCTTCATGACGTGCACAAAGGACATTTCTACGCAAGATGCTATGGGGCATATTGGATGTCCGGTTCTTATCAGATCCGATAGCGGTGTCCTCCAAAATAAGGCGTGGTGAAAAGGTGGAATATGATGCAACGCGAATGCTGGTGCAGATCGGGTTTCGCACGTCGATTTGCACCATAGGTTGTGCTGGCAGGACCGATCCTGATGGTGGTCTATGCTGCAAGAACCAATCATCGTTGGCCACACCATTCCACCCACCTGCAGCGGGAAAAGGAAGGGCTGGCGCGGGGAATAGTCGCACGAGATTACAGGCCGCTCGTCACGACCAGTTGGTCGACCCGCCTGATACCAGCATGACCGTGGGCTGCCGGATAGTTTCCAACAACCGTCATTCCTGGCATCTTCTCCAGTAACGCACTTATGCCCTCTTCGAGCTCTGCCTTAGCGAGAGCCTCTCCCAGGCATCGGTGCGGCCCGCCACCGAATACCGCGTGCCATCTTGAATGCTCTCTGTTGATATCGAAGCGATCGGGATTTTCGAAGCGCTCCGGATCGCGCAGCGCAGACATTGTGGAGAGAGCTACGATGGAACCCTCAGGAATGGTGCTCCCGTCGAGAACAAGGTCCTCGGTGGCAAACCGCGGGACCGACGCCACTGCAGGCTCAAGCCGCAAGGATTCGAGAACGGCCGAATGGACGAGCCTCGTGTCAGCCTTGATCGCGTTCAATTGCTCCGTGTTCTGCAATAGTAGGGACACGAGGAAAACCATCGCCGCGCGCGTTGTATCGCTGCCTCCGATGATTACCGTCACCAGTTGTTGAATCTCTTCACGAGCAGAAAGGGTTCCAGACGCCGCGACGGCTTGTATATAACTGGATATGAGGTCGCCGCGCGGATTCATACGGCGATCATTCACCAGGCCTTCAACGTAGGCGCTGAGTTCTGCCGCAGCTTCATTCATGTCCAAAAGATGATCAACAGTCCACGTGTGGGTAAAAGCGCGGGCTACCCGATAAACCAGGCTGGTAAAATGCGGAACATCGCAGGCCTCTATTCCAAGGAGTGAGGCAATCGTTCTGGCCGGCAGAAGTGCCGCAAACTGATCGCGGATTTCGAGAGCGGCATCCGGCGCGACGCCTTCCAGAAGCCGACGAGCCTCGTCCCTGATCTTGGGGCGCATTTCTTCGATCATACGAAACGCAAATTGCCGTGTGAGAGGGCTGCGCCGATTTCGATGAACGTCGTCATTCGAAAACAGCATACTCGAGCTTATCAACTCGTAAAGCGGTCCCGTGGACACGCCGCGCAGGTTCATAAGTTCCGTTTCCACCTGACGAGTTCCAGGATGGGTGAAGAGACGTTCGACGTCTTTCGCCCGCAGGACTAAATACACGCCATCGCTGCGTCTAAAGAAGGGCATTCGGGCGCGCGCCGCACGGAATGTTTCGTGAGGATTGGCGTCGAGCTCTGAATAAGAAAGAGTGGTGAAATCGAAGTCGTCCGCATATTGCAGCATTGATCCTGGCCTCCGTTGCGCTCTAGCATAAGGAGGATTTGTTTTCCTTTGACACCGTGAACGAGACAGATGATTGCAGATGCAGCCCATTGTAATCGTGTCGGCATGCTTTGCGCTTGTGCCGCGACACACGATCGGAAGCCTTCGATGAGGTTCGCGTATCGGTCGGATGGGACTAACAGATAACCTATGTGAGAACGTGTTTCTATGACGGAGGCCAGGGGCCAAACGATTTTGCGGATGCGCGTCACTGTCCTATCATGCGACGATTGTCGCCGCGCTGGGCGACTCCAGACGATGGTGGCCAGGCTTGTTGGCCGACCTGAAGCCGCTTCTTCCGTAGGCCCTACTTTTGTCTTCGGCCTGTATCCAGGCTCTTGGGATTAAGCGTCGACGAAGCACTCAGCCGGAGCTTGCTCCAGCTGAAAACGTGTGAGCGACACATCGGATACGCAAATCGCTGGGGCCAACGGATCAAATAGGTACGACGCGGAATCCTTATGGAAAGCACATGGTCGGACCTGCGGACGAGTGGCCCCGCAGGCTGACAAGGAACACGATGACTTTCGAGAAGAGGCTCTTTAAAGGGCATGCCTGACGAGGATTGCCTCGCCGGGCACGTCGAAACAGCCGAGCAAACGGATGATGAAACCTTCCTGCTTACAGTGAGTATGTCTCGAAGCTAGACGGGTGAAAAAGCTCGTCGACCTGCACCCGACGGGGAGACAAGCCCTGTTCATGATGATAGCGAAGAAACGTCTCCAGAACATGATGATTGCTTTCAACGCCGTAGGTCCACGCATCCGAACCCATAAGCGCTCGTGTTCGGCCTACGAGCTCCTCGATAAACGGCAAAGTGACCTTGTTTGCAGATGTGTCGAGGAGGGCATCTTCGGCAACTTTCTTGGCAGAGGCAAATGCCTTGAACAGCGATGCCGGAAGCCACGGGTGTGTCGCGGCGAGACTGCGGCGGATACCGACAACATGCATGATCGGAAAGATCTTCGTGTCACGGTAATAATCTTCGGCCTCGGAAATGGTATCCGCAAAAAGACGCGAGATATTGGGGTCGCCCTCGTCGAAACATTTAGGCGAGCGCGGGCCGATGAACGCATCGATATCTCCGCAGGCCAACATCTCGTTGAGGGTTGCACCGGCGGGAGCTGGGATCACTGTCAGATCTTGGGGTAGCTCCACATTTATCTTTTCGGGACGTCCGGGCTCGTTCATTCCCCCACGTACCCAGATAATCTCGGACGGTTTCACGCCATATCGGTCCTGCAATATGCCGCGAAGCCAAACGTTGGCAGTCAATTGATATTCTGCGATACCGACACGCCGTCCTCTCAGAAGGGCGGCGTCGCGAATGCCCCGGTCTTTCCGAACGTATACAGAAGTATGCCGGAACGCCCGGGATAGAAATACGGGAATGGCGATGTATTCCGGGTTCGATCGGGCAATGGAAATGCAGTAGGACGACAGTGAGAGCTCGCTTATATCGAAAGCGGACTGTCGGAAGGCCCGAAAGAACATCTCTTCAGGCGACAGCAGGATACAGGAAGGATTGACCCCTTCGATCCTCACGCGGCCATCGAATATTGCGCGGGTCCTGTCGTAGTCTCCCATAGCCAGTGAAAGGGTTATGGCTGACATTTTTTCTCCTGTTTTGACGTGCAATGCACAGGCGCCAGGTGCGCTTGCAGCCGATTTGCTGAGATTATAGTTTAGCTACCTAAGTAATTGGCGCGGCGAAACGGGCCGATATTGCACTCTAAGATAGCGAAATGCCCGCAAAACATGTAATCGCTTGATGCCGGCTTTCGTTACTTCATGACGGCACCGCCGTCGACGACGAGTGTCTGCCCAGTTACGAAGTCGCTATCTTGCGAGCAGAAGAAAAGGAGCGCGCCAATGAGGTCCGCTGGTACCTGAGAGCGCGGGATTGCGCGGGACGCTACTGTGGCTTCCGCACCTTTGCCCTGCCATGTCGGATTGGTTGCGACATTCTCACTCATCGTGAGCCCTGGCGCGATGGCGTTAACGCATACGCCGCTGGCACCGAGTTCACGCGCGAGGCATCGCGTCATAGCCACGACGGCTCCCTTGGAGGACACGTAGTGCAGCATGCCGGCCATGCCTTTGAACACCGTGCCCGAGGCGATGTTCAAGATCTTCCCGTGATTTTGCGAGATCATATGAGGAGCGACCGCCTGTGAGCATAGGAAAGGCCCGCGAACGTTGACGTCCATCACCTTGTCCCACTCCGACGGATCGATCTCCAAGAAAGGCTTCTTATTCAGGCTCGCGAAGATCGCGGCATTGTTGACAAGCCCATCGATCCGCCCGAATTCCGAAACGGCGGTGGCGACCATTTCGCCGACCGAATCTTTGTCGGAGACATCCGTGGAGACAAAGCGGGCCAATCCCCCGTTGCGGACGATTGCATCGGCGGTGCCTTCGCCATTGGCAATGTCAGCCAGAATTAGTTGAGCGCCTTCGGCGGCAAGTGCCTGGCTGAAGACGGCGCCGATCCCGGACGCTGCGCCTGTTACGATTACAACCTTACCCTTCAATCTGTCCATGATTTTCTCCTGTGGCGGTCGAGCAATTCGGCACTCGACATCCGGGGCAACATGGCATATCCTGAACAACTTAGGAAGCTAAGAATTTTTTGGAGGAGCAATGCTTACCGCAGAAGAAAACGATTTGATCTGCCGCGTCGAAGGTGAGGCCCCAATGGGCAAGCTGATGAGAGAATTTTGGTTGCCCGCTTGTCTGTCGGAGGAGGTTCCTTCAAACGACTGCGATCCGGTGCGTGTGCGGCTGCTCGGAGAGGACCTCGTGGCATTCCGCGATAGCGACGGACGTGTTGGTATCGTCGGGGAGTTTTGTCCGCACCGACGGGCGTCGCTGTTCTTTGGACGTAACGAGGAGTGCGGCTTACGTTGCCTCTATCATGGCTGGAAAATCGATGTGGAAGGCACGGTACTGGAAATGGCCTCGGAGCCGCCGGAAAGTACCTTCAAGGACAAGATCAAGCACACGGCGTATCCCACAAGAGAGGCCGGTGGGTTCATCTGGGTGTATATGGGCGACAAGTCACGCATGCCGGAGTTCGAGCCGCCGCTATTTGCGCCGACGCCGGAGACAAAGGTCAGCATTCTTAAAGTGCATGTAAAGGCAAACTGGGCCCAGTGTCTCGAAGGAGCCATCGATTCCGCCCACAGCTCGAGCCTGCATTCCACCGATATGCCGCCCGCGATGGTCGGTAGTTCGACTGCCACGGGAACCGCCTGGCAGCGACCGTCGACCGACAAAGCGCCGCGTCTGCAGCCGGAGCCCACGGACTACGGTTTCAAATACGCCGCGATCCGAAGGCCGATCAAGAATTCGGCGACTCACGATTACGTGCGAATCACGCATTTTGTTGCCCCGTTCACAGTGCTCATTCCGCCCAACAACGTCTACAACGTCTCGCAGATGAACGCTCCGACCGACGATGAAAACTCGGTACTCTATATCATAGCCTGGACGGAAAGCGGGCCTGGAGTCGATCAGGAGGCCTGGAGAAAGTTCACCCGCATGCGTGTCGGAATTGAGCTAGATGAAACCTACCGCAAGGTCGACACCCGTGAAAACAATTACGGCCAGGACCGTCAAAAGATGCGATTGGGAGACTTTACGGGAATATCCGGCTTTCCGCATCAAGACATCGTCATGTGGGAAACCATGGGGTCGATGGCCAACCGTACGGAAGAGCGCTTGGGCGCCAGCGATGTGGCGATCGTCGAGTTCCGGCGGACGATGGTTAAGGCCGTCCGGGAGTTCCTGGAGGGGAAGCCGGCGATCGGAACACAGGCCTCGCGCGGACCGCGACCGGGACTACGTTCGTTTGAGGGCGTAATTCCGAAAACGACCGATTGGCGGGATCTCGGCAAGGCCGGTAGTGCAACAGCCGCCGCTGCGGAGTGACAACCGCCTGGTTCGGCAAGACTCCGGTCCCCAACCCCAGCCAATAGAAGAGCGCAGCATGGACGCACTTTATACCCTCGACCGGTTCTTCGATCTCTGTTCGAAAGAACCGGCGCCGGCTGACAATGAATTGTCGGCGGCATTTGCAAGACTGAAGCCCAGCGGATGTCCAGATTTTCCAAGACCCGATGGAGCACGGGCTTTCGCCGCCATCGAGCATCTTGCCAGGGAGGCGACAGACGCCGTCGATCAGACTTCCAGCAGGGCTAGCCCAAGCAAGGACGTAGGCGCTTTTGCAGAGCTTCTCGTTGCAGCCTCGATCGCTGCCGCCAAGTCTGACCAGCGCTTTAACGAAGAAGACCTGAAGGCGATTGCCTCTCTTCTGGAGGCCGAAGCTGATCGCGACAGCAATATAAGGATGGTGCGTGAAGAAATTCTACGGCCGATGATGATCGAGCATATGACACGGCGCCACTGGACAAGGGCGGAGACGGTGGAACTCTACACAGCTTCGCGCCTGGCAATTGATGCAAGCGACGAGCTCTCCGAACATTACCTCAAGATGCTCGCGGCACGGCTTGGTTTGGAGCAGGCTCTGACCGACCAGATCGAAGTCGTGATCGCACGGAGGAGGTGACCTATGGATCAGGTTATAAAGATTGCGGAAGGCATCTGGGAGCCTACGAGGCTTCCGATGCTCATCGACGGCGAAGACGTTATCGTGTCCGATTGGATCGAAGTTCGAAATCCAGCTACTCCGGACGAGGTTGTCGGGTTCGTCCCGCGTGCGACGCCGCGCGACGTCCAGGCGGCCGTCACTGTTGCGAAGTCGGCGCAGAAGGAATGGGGCAGCAAGAGCTTCTGCACGAGAGCGGAGATTCTTTCGATGGCCATCGATACGCTGCGAAAGGACGTCGAAGAGCGAGCGGTGTTGCTTGTCAGGGAGAACGGCAAGGTTCTTTCCGAAGCTCTTGGAGAGATCAAAGCGATACCCGCGCGACAGGAGCTTGCTTTTGGGCTTGCTCCGGAACTCGATGCCGGGAAATTCTTCGAGAATGCAAACGGTCAGACCAAGGTATCCTATCGGCCATTCGGTGTCGTTGCTTCGATCGTTCCCTGGAACGCACCTTTGAGCCTTGGGTTCGGCCAACTCGTGTCAGCGCTCCTTGCTGGGAACGCTGTCGTTCTTAAACCACCGGAGTCCTGCCCGCTGACGCTCATGTGGTCCGTTCGGATGTTCGCGGAGCGACTGCCCCGTGGATTGGTAAATATTGTGACCGGTTATCCGGAGGAGATTGGTGACGCCCTCACGCGCCATCCGGACGTAGGAAAAATTGCCTTCACAGGGAGTATCCCCGCTGCGCGCCGAATCATGGCAGGGGCAGCCGACACGATCAAAAGCTTGACGCTGGAACTTGGCGGCAACGATCCTGCAGTCATTCTCCCCGACCTCGATCTCACCGATGAAACGATGGATAGAATGGCCCGCGCCGTCTTTCGTATGTCTGGTCAAATATGCATGGCGATCAAGCGGATCTATGTGCCCGCCAAGATTGAGGGCAGGTTCCTCGATCGCTTTTCCCGGTCTGTCGACCGGATGGTGCTGGGGAACGGCTTGCGTGACGGGGTCACGATGGGGCCGCTGCACACTCGCAAGTCCCTCGATCGCGCGACCCGACTTGTCGCGGATGCCGAAGCTGCGGGAGCCGAGGTCATTCGGCTCGGATCGATCGACCCCTCCGTCGCCGACGGGGGAGGCTATTTTATGCAGCCGACCGTCGTTACCTCGGTGTCGGATGACGTCGAGCTCATCGTTGACGAGCAGTTCTGCCCTGCAATTCCTGTTTCGAAGTATACGGATATCGACGATGCGGTGGATCGGGCCAACCAGTCGGTTTTTGCGCTCGGCGCTTCTATTTGGAGTGCCGATGTGGAGAGTGCGGCCAAGATAGCGCGTCGCTTCGAAGCAGGAACAGTTTTTGTGAATGCTCATGGCACCGAGGCAGTTAACAGGCGGGCACCCTATGGCGGCATGAAGCAGAGCGGTATCGGTAGGAAGTCCGGCATCGAAGGTATTCTCGAGTATTCGGAAGCCCAGACGCTGTCGACGTTCCTCGGATAAGGCAAAAACGTCGTTATTCAAACTGCGTTCAATGAAACAACCGCTGGAGAAGACCTTGCTTGGGCGCTCACGAGCCGGGAGAATGATATAGATATGTCAAAAACAACAAGCGAAGCGGCGACACTGCGACTGAAGGTGACTTCGAAGCGGGAGATCGCTGTCGGAATACATCAGTTTGAACTGCGACACACGGAAGGGAAGGAACTCCCCGCGTTCACGCCAGGTTCCCACCTGACAGTCTCGCTGCCGAACGGCCAGAAGCGCCGGTATTCAATCACGAATCCGCCAATTGAGCGCGAAAGATACGTTCTTGCGGTCAAGCGGGAAATCAATGGCCGCGGGGGGTCCGTAAGCCTCGTTGACGAAGTCGCAGAGGGCGATCACATCGATGTTTCTCCTCCTGCGAATAATTTCGAGATGTCGGCTCGCGAACCCAGGAGTTACCTTTTCGTCGCCGGAGGCATCGGGATAACGCCGATACGATCGATGATCTACCATCTCCTGGCCCAGGGTAAGACGAACTTCCGCCTGTACTATTTCACCCGCTCTCCTGATCTCACTGCATTTCGTGAGGAATTTGCCGATCATCGCTTCAAAGGCAAGGTTGTCATCCATCACGACAACGGCGATCCGGAGCAGGCCTTCGATCTTTGGCCGATACTCGGCGAACCGAGAGGGGCGCACCTCTACTGCTGCGGTCCACAACCACTGATGAACGCCGTAAAGGACATGACAGGGTTCTGGTCTGATGACGCCCTGCACTTTGAAGACTTCGGGGCAGTGGCAACGGCCCGTGCTGACGATACCGCATTTACCATCCGCCTTGCCGCAAGCGGCGAGTGCTTCAATGTCGAGCCGGGAGTCTCTATTCTCGATACGCTGCGGCTCAATGGACATCGTGTCCCAAGCTCTTGCGAGAGCGGTACGTGCGGAACGTGTCGCGTGCGTTTCCTCGCTGGCGATCCGGAGCATCGCGACCTCGTTCTATCCGAGCAGGAGAAGAAGACGGAGATCATGGTGTGCGTTTCCAGGGCAAGATCCGACGAGATCGTCCTCGATATCTGACGAATTACTTAGGTCACGAATTATCTGGATCGAAACTGGGTCCGAGGTTAAAGTAGGCAGCATTATCGGCGGAAAAAATCGAGAACCCAAAGAGGAATGGAATGGACAGTAGCGAACACCTTCGAAACGGCAGTCCGGCGTCGCTGCCATTCGAGGAAAGTGTGGGATATCAGATCAGGCTGACCCACAGGCTGTTCCAGCGGAATCTCCAGCAAAAGATTGAGCCGTATGGGGTGACCCTTGGGCAATGGTACTTCCTTCGCGCGCTCTGGGATCAAGACGGACTTACGCAAAAGGAACTTTCGGTGGTCGTCGGGACCATGGAACCGACCACGCTTTCGGCGATTAAGTCGATGCTCGAGGCCGGGTTCGTGCGTCGGATTCGCAATCCCGAAGACAATCGCAAGATGAACGTTTACCTCACTGATCGTGGCCATGCGCTCAAGCACGAACTGCTGCCGTTCGCCCGGGAGATTACTGAAGATTCCTTTGACGGTTTCTCCGCCAGGGAACGTGAGTCTCTTCTGACACTGGTCGGCCTCGTACAGGACAATCTCAGACGACGGCTTGGCGTTGAAAGCGGACCGGGTCAATCGGACATGGATCCGACATTCTGAAAATCTGTTCTATGAGATTGCTATCGTGAGTCTTGCAGCCATCCGGTCGCTGCGCTCTGAAGAAACAGATGCACCGGTTCCCACGCCAAGGTATCGTTCGGCGATATCCGGAGACTCTGCCAAGGTTGCCGCCAGGCCCGAAATGGAGATCGCGCCGTTTTCCAGGACATAGCCCCGGTCGGCGATGCTGAGCGCTTGCCGCGCGTTTTGCTCGGCAAGCAAGATCGAAATTCCCTGGTCGCGGAGTTTCTTGATCAACTCAAATATTTCCGCGACCAGAAGAGGCGCGACGCCCAAAGAGGGCTCGTCCAGAACTAGAAGGCGCGGTTTCGACATAAGACCCCGCGCGATGGCAAGCATCTGCTGCTGCCCACCCGAGAAATTTCCTGCGATATCGCTTAGTCGCGGCTTCAAGACCGGAAAGAGACGGAAGACGAATTCCATTCTCTCCTGCAATGCTGTTTGGTCGGTCGCCGCCAGGCTATGCGCCCCGAGCATCAGATTTTCCGAAACAGACATTCCGCTGAAGATTTGTCGCCCTTCAGGTACATGCGCGACTCCGAGGCGGAGGCGTTGTGCGGCCGTCATACCCGCGACAGATTTGCCATCAAGCAGGACGTCGCCACTTAGAGGTCTGACGATACCGGAGACGGTTTTGGCGATAGTGCTTTTTCCAGCTCCGTTGGCTCCCACTAAAGTGACGATTTCACCTTCGTCCAGGTGAATGGATACCTGTTCAAGCACTGCGGTGCGCGCGTAGCCTAGCGAAACCTTCCGTAGTTCAAGCAACGGCATGTTCTTGCCTCCCCAAGTAGGCTCCTATCACCTTCGGGTCTTGCTGTACCTCCCCAGGCGAGCCTGCCGCGATCACCGAACCGGCATCAAGCACGACGACGTGGTCGGCGACGTTCATGACCAGCGACATGTTGTGTTCCACCACCAGAACGGAAATGCCTGCAGTCCGTACAGCCCTTAGCAGCGTGGCAAGTTCTTCGGTTTCGCTGTCGTTGAGACCGGCTGCCGGCTCGTCCAGGCAAAGAAGCTTGGGCTGACCCATCAACGCTCTGATAACGTCGAGAAGCTTCTGATTGCCCATCGGCAGGTCTATAGCATGCATGTCAGCCAAGCGAGCCAACCCAACGAGGTCCAGCAACTCGATCGCCTTGCCGCGAAGGCGATGTTCTTCTCGACGGCTCGACGGCGTCCAGAACATCTGACTGAAGCCGGAATGCCTAACCAGCCGATGCCGACCGACGAGCACGTTCTCAAGAACGGTCAGTCCGGGAAAAACTCGTGCCGACTGAAATGTCCTTATCAGACCCAAATCGGCGATTTTCGTAGCGCTGCGGCCGCGAATATCTATCCCATCATACCGTACCTCGCCGGCGTCGCTCGGAAAAATGTTGGTCAGCAGATTGAAAACCGTGGTCTTCCCGGCTCCGTTCGGACCAATCAAAGCCGTGATGGTTCCGGCAGGAACCACGAAGCTGATGTTATCGGTTGCTTTCAAGCCGCCGAACCGCTTCGAGAGCCCTCGAACCTCGAGGATGTTTCCATTGGCTTGAGGGTAAATGCCTCGTCTATCGCCGGTCATTTGCAACTCCACTCAGCAGCGCTTTGCCGCGAAAGCCCACCTCGAAGAGCCTCGCGGCCCGGTTCAACGCATGTACGATCGAGCCGTAGATTCCTTGAGGTAGGTAAAGGAAGCATATGATCAGCAGCGTCCCGCTGAAGAATGTCTTGTAGATCGCCAGCGGCTGGAACAGGGTCGGAAGCAATGTCATCAAGATGCTGCCGAAAGCTGGTCCAACAAGAGTGCCTTCGCCTCCTATAACCAACATCGCAACCAGCTCCAATGACCTTGCGCTGCCGATCATCTCCGGAGCCAGGAAATTGAAAGAGAATGCCATCAGACTTCCCGACAGAGATGCCAGGGCCGCGCTGATCAGGAACACGACAAGTTTGTATCTGACAATGTTGATACCAAGTGCGCTTGCCGCCATCTGGTCGGTGCGGATAGCCTGAAGCGCCCGCCCGAAGCTCGAACGCAACGCTCCGAACAGAACGAAGAGGATGACAATGTTCACGCCGGCAACAAGGTAGTACATCCGCAGCGGGCTGCTGAAATCGATCGGCCCTATCGAGAAGCTCGGGATGCCAACCATTCCAGATGGGCCTCCGGTGATATCGACGAGCCCGATGGCGAAGGAGTCAATCAGAAGGCCGAAGGCGAGAGTTGCCAGCGCAAGATACAGTCCTCGGAGCCTTAGCGTGACCAACGAGAGCACGAGCGCGCAGAGTAATGACAAGGCGATACCGACCAGAATGCCAAGTATCGGTTCTACTTCGTAGTTGATCGTCATATACCCGGCGACATAGCCACCAATAGCCATGAACCCTGCCTGGCCGAGGCTAACTTGACCAGTATAGCCCATCAGCAGGTCCAGTCCGATCAACGCGATGAATATGATCGCGGCCATTGTCAGACTGGAAATGACTGTCAGATCGATCATCCAAGGCAGAGCGATGACGAATGCCACGCCGAATGCCGCCGCCGGCCACACGATCTGCGGAGCGAGCCGGGTGATGTGGTTCGTCACCCTATTGTCGTCCCGCACGTCCTGACGACGCACGACCCGGGAAGGGATGATTCCTGTGGGGGCATAGATCAGGACGACGAGGAGGATGAATAGTGCGACGGCGCTGCTGAAGAGGGAGGATACGTATGCTGTTGCCAGTTGGGTGATGAGGCCGAGTAGAATTCCGCCCGCAATCGCGCCTGGGAATGATGAGACCCCGCCGATTACCACTGCGATGAATCCGGAGATGGTAAAAAGCGATCCGGAATTGAATTGCAACGTTGTCGTCGGCGCGACCACCACACCCGCGACCGAAGCGATCATGGTCGCCAGTCCAAAGCTGAATATCGCCATCCGGGGGACGTCGATACCCACCAGCGTGGCGGCATTCTGGTGCTCCGCACAGGCACGCAGTGATCGGCCAAGTCGCGTTCTGTTGACCAGGAACCACAGGCAGAGGACGACGACGATCGCAGTGCCGAAGATCCAGAACGCCTGACTGGGGACATGGATCTGTCCAAAACCGAATGGTTCTTCTCCTGTAAACGGTGGCAATGTGTAGGGCTGGCTTCCCCAAGCGACGAGCACGAACCCTTCGAGCATCGTGAGGATGCCGACGGTCAGCATAAGAAGGTTGGCGTTGGAGAGTGAGCGTAAGGCGGGGACGAATGTGAAGGCACCGAGCAACGTTCCTGCCGCCGTGGTCGTCAGCACGGCGGCGACAAGAGAAATCGCCAGAGGAAAGCCCAGAGACTGATTGAATGTATAACCGATCAGTGCACCGACGAGGGCGAAGCCGCCCTGGGCAAGGTTGATCGCACCTGTCACGCGGTGGATCAGAGAGAATCCGAGGGCGATCAGGGCATAGATCGTGCCGACCAGCAGGCCGCCAATGCATATCTGGAGAAACTCAGCCATTGGTGAGATCCTTTGATTTAAGGTTCATTACTTGAGCGGGATGCCACCCAAGTCGCTAACCGCCTTCCAGTTCTTGATGCCCGGATCCCAAATGGTCACGACTACGTTTGATTTGTCGAGACCACGTTGCGGGTCCTTCTTAAAATCGTAGACTCCATTAATGCCGCCGATACCCTGCATGCTGTTGATATGGTCACGCAACTGCTCCGCGGACGCGCCTTCGGGAAGTTGACGTAGCGCTTCAGTCACGACAAGCGCCGGATCCCATGCAAACGTCGCGGAGCCGTCCGGAACGAGGTTCGCGTCCTTAAATGACCGGAAGAACGCGTGCTTTGCCGTGACGGCCTGCTCTGATTGACCAAGGGTATTCGCTTCAAGCCACTGCGGCGCAGGAATATAAAGCTCTTTCGGCATGAACGGCGCATATTGCGTCATCTGCGCGAAGGTCATGTTGCCGTCCGTGGTGCCAATAGGCTTGTCCAGTCCTGCGTCCCGAATAGCCTTGAGAACGGTTCCGACAGGGCCGCCTGTCGTCCAGACTATAACAGCGTCCGGATCAGCACCCTTAATTCTCTGGACTTGGGCCGAGGCGCTCACATCGGTGGGGTTGAACTTCGCGTCTTCAACGATGGACATGTCGGCATAGTCGCCCTTCCCAGCAAGTGAAGTGATGATCTTATAAGCATCCTGACCGGAAGCGTCGGTCGATGTGATCAGGCCGATCTTCTTCCAGCCACGCTCACCAAAATAACGCAGCAATGCTTCACTCAGTCCAACCGTCGAAACGCTGGAGCTAAAAACGAAACCTCCCGTCTGAGGCCGAAGGGCCGGGGACAAACAGTACATTACCGGACCCTTCTTGACCAATGGTGCCATCGCATTGCAAATGCCGGCCAAGGTGGAGCCTATGATTACTGGCGGGCTTGCGGCCTTGATCTTGTTTGTAAGCTGAACCGCAGTCTGCGGATTTGACTGGTCGTCGTGAAAGACGAATTTAAGGGGCTTTCCATGTATGCCCCCGCTTTCCGAAACAAGTTTCTCATAGAGCATGAAGGCTTCTTGCTCGGCCTTGCCGAGAAAGGATGCTCCCCCGGTCAGCGGAAGGACAACATCGATCTCGAATGCGTCGGACGCCCGCGCTTGACCCGTTGAAAGACAGTGCACGGCGATGATGGCAAATCCAGCGATTCGCAACAGCTTGGCGATCATTAATGGTCCTCCCCTTTTCTTGTGAGTGACCTCCCCATAGCCTCCTCGCCTGGAACAGATCACGAAGCCAAAAATACTTAGGCTTCTAATTGATGCATTATGACGAGGTTTTGATTGATGTCGAGGAAAAAAATGCAGAAGTCAGCAACTCGACCTGAAACTGGAAAATTGAACGTTTCACTCCAGCGGATGGTGGGACGAAGCGGAGGGGATATCCATGTGTTTGCCGGCTTTTAAGCCTAACAACCACCGCGTGCCAATGGTTAAAACATCAATTTCTGGCTTGCCGTCCCAACGCGGCGCACCAAACGGCATCAGGGCGAATTCGAGCTTGAATACGCCATTAAGTTAGGAGCCTAAGTAAATGTGATTCTCCTTTCGAGTGCCGACGGAGGACATATCGCGAGGTTCCTACCCTGTAACGCGATGAGTTGGAATCTGCTTGCCGAGATCATCATCCATGAACTGCCGCCGCCGTAAGTCACTGAAAATTCGTTCTCATTGTTGGAAAGCCTTTCGACCGCTTCCGAAAGTGGCCTCCGGAGGCCGAGCCTTTGCGACAAGGCAAAGCGCGGCAATCACGATTGCAGGAAAAGTTCTCTCCTCTCAGGGCTTTCACCTTCTCAAGTCGCTCGTAACGATAACAGCATGCCTCGCTTCTCTTTAAACCGGTCAGACGGAAGTCCTTCGCCAGGCGCCGATGTTTCTGTGGAACGACAAGAAACCAAGCAGTATCCATCTGGGGATCCCAACGGCCCGGTCGCCTCTCATTGTGGGCAGTCGCGTGCTGTGAATGTTGTTTGTTACAAAGCCGTGCGACAGGCTCTGCGAAAATGGGGAAAACTTTCGTTAGCGCAATACAATCATCCCGACGGCGACAAGCATGACCAGCGCGGCAAAACAGCTGTTGAGGATCGATCGACGATGTTTGAGCACATGCACTGATCTGCATCCGCCAAACGCGCCCAAAGCGCCACCCGCGACGAAGGCTGCTGCCAGCGCCCAGTCGACAAGGCCAGACAGGGAATAGCTCAGCGCCGTCGTCATTCCGAAGGCCACGATCGCGACAAGCGAAGTGGCAACCGCGTTGATCGTTGCCATGCCGGTTGAGATCATCAACCCGGGAACGATCAGGAAACCGCCGCCAATGCCAAAGAAACCCGAGACGGCTCCGGTTCCGGCGCCCATGGCGAGGATCTTGGGCAGGTTACTCACCGAAAAAGGGGCGACGGGCTCGCACACCACGTTACGGCGCCGAAACATGGTAATGCTGACAAGGATCATCAAGCCGCCAAATAAGATCAACAAATGTCCGCCTTCAAGAGCCTTGCCGAGCGACGCACCGATCCACGCGCCAACGACACCAGTCACGCAATAGAGGCCGGCATATTTCCATCGGACGGTCCCGTGCCGCGCGTGCATCATCAGGCTGATAAACGCGTTTGCCGACACAGCGACGGCACTCGTTGCGATGGCCACATGAGCGTTTCCAACCCCCACCAGATGGACGAGCAAGGGTACGGCGAGGATCGAGCCGCCGCCTCCGAACAGACCGAGCGTAAAACCCACCACGCTTCCCGAAAAAGCGCCAAGAACATAGTGAAGCAAGTCGAGCGACATCGCGAGAGACCTGGCCAATGAGCGAGTTCAACGTTACGTTCCGCGTATGGGCGAAGCGCGAGGGTCACAAATTCGGGGTCTGAATTGAGACCCTCAGCCCCAGGCGACCTTGCCGAGCGCATTCAAGGGAAAACGGAGGTACCGCTGGCCATTGGATTCCGGTTCAGGGAGCCTGCCGCCGTTAATGTTGATTTGAAGCGCGTGGAGGATCAGTTTCGGCATTGGAAGGGTTTTGTCTCTTGCCTCCCGCAAAGTGACGAATTCGCTGACGCTGGCGCAACGCGACAGATGAATATTGGTGGCCCGTTGCAAGTGAACCGTGCTTTCCCATTGTGGTTCCCTTCCTCCCGGCTGGTAATCGTGGCCGACGAAAATACGCGTGTCGTCAGGCAGCGAGAGGATTCTCTGCATGCTTGACCAGAGACTCTTTGCACTTCCACCGGGGAAGTCGGCTCTCGCCGTCCCGCTATCGGGCATGAACATCGTATCGTGGACGAAGGCGCAGTCGCCGATGCAATAGGTGACCGATGCGAGCGTGTGGCCAGGAGAAAAAAGGACCGTAGCTTTGATATTGCCGACGCAGAACGCTTCACCATCGGAAAACAGATGATTCCACTGCGATCCGTCAGTTGGAAAATCGGGCAAATTATAAGTGTCCCGCCACAGTTTTTGAACATCGACCACGTGCTCGCCTATTGCGGTCGGCGCCCCGGTCTTGTCCTTCAGATAGGCGGCGGCTGAGAAATGGTCGGCATGGGGGTGAGTGTCGAGAATCCACTGAATATGCAGTTGCCGCGCGGCAACGTAATCCAAAATGACGTCCGCACTTTCGGTTGCTATGGAGCCGGATTTCTCGTCGAAATCCAGCACCGGGTCGATGATGGCGCAGGCTCCCGTCTCCGGATCGCTGACGACATATTGCACAGACGACGTTCGCCGATCAAAAAATGCCGCTACGTCTGGCTTTTGCATGATCATGCCTCGACCGAAGCGCGACGAGGAAAGAAAATTGCCCTCGAGGGATCGAAATCGTAGTCGGGCGCGAATGTTAGTGCATCCTTGGCCAACTGTGCCACCGACCGCAGTATGAAGCCCACTTTGTCCTCCGACAGCAGCACGCTGAAGTTCAAGCGCGTGAAGCCTGGCTTCTTGATTTCATCCCCGGAAAGGATGGCCTGCCGCATGAGGTCCGATGCCTCGTCATCGATGGACAATAGCCTGTGAACATAGGGGCCTGCGCAGGCGCATCCGCCACGGGCCTGGATGCCAAAACGGTCGCTGAGCATCCGGGTCACCAGTTGCTGATGCACGTAACCGCCCTTGCCATCGATGACACGGAACGAAAATATCGGCAGCCGATCTTGCTGCTGCAGGCCTAACAATTCCAACTGCGGAATCGACCTCCACGCGTGGAATGCAGCGATCGTCAAATCTTGATTGCGCAGCCGCATTGCGTCAAGCCCGATTGCATGCTTGACGATGAAGGCGAGAGCCGATCGTATATCGCCGATGACATTCGGCGTCCCGGCCTCTTCGCGAGACTCCAGGCTGTCGCTGTAGTCGTGGGAAGTGGGCGAAACGAATTTTACGGTTCCGCCGCCTGGCCATGAGGGTTTGCCGGATACGACCGCATCGCGACGCACGATCAGGATGCCGGACGAGCCAGGGCCTCCGATGAACTTGTGGGGTGACACGACAATAGCATCGATTTCAGCCTCTGCGCTGGGCGACATGGCGATTGGCAGATAGGGGCCGCCGCCGGCATAGTCCCAAATCACTTTGGCTCCTGCTTCCTTGGCCTGTTCGGTAATGGCTTTCACGTCGGTGACGATGCCAGTGACATTCGAAGCAGCCGAAAATGCGCAAATGATGAGATCCGGCGTCCCCTCACGCAATGCCTCTTCCAGCCGGACAGGATCTGGCCCACCGGTCGGTGCCTCCGGTATTTCGATGATGTCAGCACCGCTTTCGCGCCACGGGAGAATATTCGAGTGATGTTCGTAGGGGCCGATGATGACGCGAACGGATTTATCCGCTGCCACGGCCTCCGAGACGCCGAATAGCGTCACCAGGCGGTTGATGCCGGCCGTCGCTCCAGAACCGGTGAAAATCACGGCATGGCGTGCGTCTGCCCCGCAATACTGAGCAATCAGCACGCGGGCTTCCCCCCGAAGTCTGGTCATAAAGCTCCCGCAGTACGAGGCCTCGGTATGGCTATTAGCGTAGTAGGGCAGGACCTCTTCGAGGATAAATTGCTCGACCTGACGCAACGCGCGCCCTGACGCGACGTAATCGGCATAAACCAGGGGCTTGCTGCCATAGGGGCCGGTGATGGTCGCCGATGAACCGACAAGCCCGTCGCGGAGGTTGTCGATCAGATCCCGGCCCACCAGGCTTTTACGGAAGCGGCCAAGCGGACTTGAACTGTCGCTCGCTTGATAGGCAACTGCGGACATGATCGTCTCCCTGCATTAAGCGTTGACAGGGAGCTTATTGTGCCTCACTTGTGGAAACATCACCTATATTTTCGCATTTTTGGCAGTCTATGTGTCAAATGATCACGAAATCTGAAAAAATCGACATTTTTGATCTGAAGATTTTAACTTGCCTTCAGAACAACGCGAATTTGTCGCAGCGCGATCTCGCCGAAGAGGTCGGACTGTCACAGAACGCCTGCTGGCGTCGGCTCCAACGCTTGCACACGATCGGCATGATCCAGGGGTCTTACGGCAAGATAGACCTGCCGGCTCTTGGATTGGATTTGACGGTCTTTGTTATGGTTCGCACACGTCACCACTCGAAAGAATGGGCTGATGATTTCCGTGCCCACGTCGAGCGGCTTCCCGAAGTCATCGATTTTTACCGGATCGGCGGTGATTGGGATTATCTGATGAAGGTCGTCACGCGGGGCATGTCCGGATATGACGCCTTTTACCAAAAGCTGATCACTAACTTCGATCTAGCGACAGTGACTGGCTTCTTTTCGATGGAAGCGATTATCAATAATCGAGCCGTCGATCTGAACCGGATAAGATAATCGCTTGCCGCCGGACGACGGCAAACCCGTCAGACGAGACGCAGCAAGCCCCATCTCGACAGCAAGGTCCTTCGAGTCGCGGACCGGAACTCCATCAGGGGAACAGCATGTCGGACCGACGTAATCGAAAGCGCCTCGACTATTAAGCAAAGACGAGGTAGCGGCCTGACCCAGCTCATCGATTGGTCGATCATCGACATCGCCGGGTTAAGATCACAATGACCAGCAACATGAACGGGCCGGGACGCTCGCCGTTCCCGGCTGGGCGATTTTCCCTCCTTGAAGAACCGCTGTAGCGTTTGAGGATCCAGTCTATAAGTCCCAGTCGCGCGCCCGGCTCCGACGCCAATGTCGCCACCGAAACCGGAGTGCCGACCCCCTGGCTGGCCTGGGCGCGCCGCGCTCAAGATCCGCAGCAGACGAAAAGCCGGATTGGTCTCCTCGGTTACGATCAGGGAGCGATTTTCGCCGGGTGATTGGCGCTGCCGCACAGGGCGCATGCCGCCCTGGTCGAAGTCTGAGGGACAAGATCCGTTTGAAATTCCAAAGTCGCCCGCGAATCGAACGCCGCCTTTCGACGGCATTCGATCTTCTGCCTTTCGCGGCTTCGACGCCTAGCTGAGCGCGATGACTGCCTCTATCTCGACCTTGGCGCCGCGGGGCAAGGCAGACACCTCGTAGCAGGCGCGAGCGGGGTAGGGCGCGGCGAATGCCCGGCCGTAGATTTCGTTGAACTCCGAGAACCGCGACAGGTCAGTCACTAGCACCGTCGTCTTGACGGTCTTTGCAAGACTCGTGCCGGCTGCGATGGCGATCGCTTCGACATTGGCGAGGCACTGGCGCATCTGCTGCAGCATGTCCTCCGGCAGCTCGCCGGTCTTCGGGTCGATCGGCAATTGGCCTGAAACAAAGAGCAGCCCGCCGGCGACGATGCCTTGCGAATATGGCCCCACCGCTGGAGGTGCCTTGTCTGTTGTTATCGCTGCCATTCTCATTCCTTTCTACTCATTGATTGGGAGTGGTCTACTTCACCACGCGGATGAAATGATTGTACCAGGGAGCGCTGGGCTTCAGACGCCCGCTCTCGTCCCAATCGCTCCAGCCGTTGAATTTCAGCGGTTCCTCGTTTGATACCCTCTGCAACTTCTGTCGGAGCGCCTCGGCGCAGGCCGACAGACCCTCAGGAGGTCCTAACTTGGCATCAACGCCGAACACGGCGTGCTGTGGCAGGACGCTGTAGCCCATGTAGTGTAGGGTGAAGTTGACCGGCCACAGCACGAGATCGATGTCGCCATTTCTGCCGTCGTGCCGAAACGAGGTCTCGGGACCTCCTGCCGTGACCGACACGAACGCCTTCTTGCCCTTGAACAAGCCGGCGTCATAGCGTCGGCGACTTGAATAGAGACCGTACACGAAGACACGATCGAGCCACCCCTTCAGGATCGCGGGTGCCGCGAACCACCAGATCGGAAACTGAAGGATCAAAAGATCGGCTCTGCTGAGCTTGTCGATTTCGGCTTGCACGTCGGGCGCCGTCCTTCCGGTGTCAAAAGCGTGCCTTTGCTCCGATTGGACATCGAACCTGTCCCTCGATACCCTGTCGGTGAAATGGCGCGGCGCCTCGACAGGATCGAAGCCCGCCGCATAAAGATCAGAAACCTCGACCGTGTAACGAAGGCGCCTCAGCTCTTCGATCGCCACATCCTTCAGATGGCCGTTGAGCGAATGCGTCTCAGGATGGGCGAGAACAATCAAAGCGTGCATTAACTCCCCCCAATATCAGTTGGCTCGACAAGGCCTAGGCTGCGTCGTAGCCGCCTTGGTCATTGTGCCGTTCCCCACCTGCCAAGGGCGGATTGAAGACGCAGATCAGATGCAGTTCGCCCTTTGTCGCCCTCAGCACATGTTGATCGTGCTTATCGAGTGCGTACATAGATCCGACGCCGATTGTGTAAGTCTTGCCGGTCGCCACATCGAAAACCTCGCCTTCGCCGGCGATGCAGTAATTGGTCTCGAGATGATCCTTGTAATGACAATGGATCTCAGTGCCTTGCGGCACACGCGTGTGGTGGACCGAGTAGCCCATACCGTCATTCTTGACGATCAACCGTGTGCTGATGAACTTCTCCGTGGCGACAAACTGTTCGCTGTCCTTCAGGTCATCGATATGACGAACGATCATGGCTGTTGCTCCGCTGTTGGCCGTGTATTGCGAAAAACTGCTTCGATTGCTCTGGAGACGGCCAGCAACCTGGCATCTCGGCCCCGATAGCCCGTCGTCATGAAGCCGACGGGTCTCGACGGATCCGGCGCGATTGTGACACTCGGTGCATCCACCCTGTTTGCCACTTCCGTGAGCCGGAATGTCAGTCGGTTGAAGCGATAATATGACTCGTCGGCTTCGACATCTTTGACGCGAGGAGGGATGATCGGGACAGTGGGCGTCAGCAGTGCATCAAAACTGTCGAGACGGCGATGATAGGCGTCCGCCGCCTTGGCGAGCTTGTCCAGGGAAGATGCGTACGCGCTTGCCCGTACATCGGCGCCGAGCTGGATGCGTGGCCCGACACGGGGGTCATAGAGATCCTTAGACTGCTCGAGATAGGGCCGATGCCAGGCATAAGCCTCGGCGATGATAATACCTCCCTCGACTGCAATGGGACCGTAGGTTGAAAGTTCGGGGAACTCCTTTTCGACGATCGTCGCCCCAGCAGCCCGCAAAGCTTCCAGAGAGGCGCGGAACGACGATGCGATCTCCTCGTCGGTATCTGCGTAGGCGAATTGAACGGGAACCAAAAAACGCATGCCATCGACCGCGAGGGTTTCGTCGGGATGGTGCATTCCTGTGACCGCCGCGTCGACGCGTTGGAGCATCGACACGTCCCGCGCGATGAAGCCAGGAATGTCGAACGTTGGCGAAAGAAACAGCATGCCGTCCCGGTCGTAGCGATGGTGACTGGGCTTGAAGCCGGCAAGTCCACAAAAGGCTGCCGGGATACGGATGGAGCCGCTTGTATCGCTTCCGAGCGCGACATCGGCGAAGCCGAGCGCTACAGACACCGCCCCCCCAGACGTGGATCCTCCGGCAGTGCGCTCGCGGGCCGGATCAAGGGGTGAGCGCGGCGTTCCGAACGAAGCGTTGATCCCCAGAGCGCCAAACGCGAATTCGGTCATGTTGGACTGATTGACGATGACCGCCCCCTGACGGCGCAACGCTGTCACGAGACCTGCGTCCCTTTCAGCCGGCGGGGCCTTCTCCATCACACGAGACGCTGCCGTAGTGACCCAGCCGGCAACGTCGAAGCAGGCCTTTACGCTGAGCGATATCGGCAGGGATGGACACAAGCCGGTCGATGCAAGTGCTTCCCAGGCCTGAGCCTCCGACAACGCCTGCTCGTCCCGCCGGTGGAAGACCGCAAGTCGTGCATCCTCGGCGCATTCGTCCATCCGCTCCAGCTGGCCACCGATCCGGCGCCGGAACCCCTCGATCATCGGCTTTCGATTGGTTTGCATGTCGATCTCCAGATTCAGCTAAGGTGCACGGCGCGCAGGAAGGCGCGGGTGCGCTCATTCTTGGGCTGCGAAAGCAAGGCCTCGGGCCCCCCTTCTTCGACCACCCTGCCGCCTTCCATGAAGCAAACGCGGTCGGCAATGGCCCGCGCCACACCCATCTGATGGGTAACCACCAAGACGGTCAGATCGCGAGCGCTCGCAAGATCACGCATGACGCCAAGGACCTCGCCGACAAGTTCCGGATCGAGAGCAGAAGTTGCCTCGTCGAAGAGCATGACCTTCGGTTCGAGCGCCATGGCACGCGCGATCGCGACTCGTTGTTGTTGCCCGCCCGACAGCCTCGACGGATAGTCGGAAAGCTTTCCGGACAGCCCGACCCGGGCCAGCAGCGCAGAGGCTCGCGCCTCCGCTTCCTTTTTCGACAGGCCAAGCACATGACGTGGCGCCGCTGCAACATTTCCGAGTGCGGTCAAGTTGGGAAACAGGTTGAAGTTCTGGAACACCATACCAGTCAGAGACCGCATCTCACGCAGATGCTGGCGCGTCGGCTGGACCAGATGTTGTCCGCGATTGAGGTGCCAGAGCGGGCGACCGCCAACCGATACTTTGCCGTGGTCGATGTCCTGCAGCGCCATAATGATACGCAGCAACGTCGACTTGCCAGAGCCACTGGGGCCGATAATAGCGACCTTCTCGCCCTTCATTACCGTGAAGTTGAACTCATCCAAGATGACGGTCGGTCCGAACCTTTTGCAGACGTTCTCGAACGTAATCATCTCGGTCATTTGTATCTCCCCAGATTGTTCTGCAGCAAGTGAATGAAGCTGGCAGCAATACAGCTCATGATCAGGTAGCCGATCGCAGCCAGCGTTATGGGTTCAATGTAGCGGAACGACTGTGATCCGACGTCATTGGCTTCGAACATCATTTCGGGGACGGTGATCGCCGCCAGGATCGGCGTGTCCTTCAGCATGGTGATGAAAGTATTGCCCAAGGCCGGGATCAACGGGATGATCGCCTGGGGAAGGATCAGATGACGGAGGGCGGCATAGCGCGAGAACCTCAAGCTTTCCACCGCATCCCACTGTCCCCGCGGGATACTGTCGAAGCCGGCACGATATGCTTCGGCGACGTAGGCACCGTGGTAAAGACCGAGCGCCACTATGCCCGTAACAACCGGGTCCAGAACGATGCCTGTTTCCGGCAGAACGAAAAACAGGAAATAGATCTGGATTAGCAACGGGGTGGATCGAAGGAGCTCGACAAGGCTCCTGCCGAACAAGGCAATGGGCGCTGCCGAGGATCGGCAGAAGCCGAGGAGGACGCCTCCAACGATCAGGGATGCTGCGAAACCGCCAACCGTCGCCAGGAATGTTACGACCGCCCCTCTGAGCAAGGGGGGCATCACCTCCAATGCGAAATCCCAGGAAAACAATTCGGTCATCTCACACCTCTCACCACTCGGCCGTGTGAGAGCGCTGTCTCGATTCTCTTCATGCCGGTCGATGCGGCCAATGAAATGGCGAGATAGATTGCGAGGGTGACGAGCAGGACATTGCCGGAGCTGTAGCTTTTGGAAATAATTGCCTTTGCCTGAAACGTCAGATCAGGAATGGTGATGAGAGAGACAAGCGACGTGGCTTTGATCAGTTCGATCAACAGGTTTGCAAAGAGCGGCATCATCATGATGAGCGCTTCCGGCAATATGACGATCCGCATGGTGTGGAACCAGCTGAAGTTTAGCGCGGCGGCCGCATCGATCTGGTCTTTTGGAACCGCGTCAATGCAGCCGCGCACGACCTCCGCGCCATATGCGCCAAAACACAGACCGAGCCCGAGGGTCGCGCACTGTGTCGGTGACAAATTCACTCCCAGATAGGGCAGCACGTAAAACAGCCAGAACAGCTGGGCAAGGGCTGACGTACCTCGGAAAAATTCAACGTATATTGACGCGGGGATCCGCACGAAGCTATTTCGTGAAGCCCGACAAATACCCGCAAAGATCGACAGGACGAAAGCCAGTGCCGCAGACATGACGGATAGCTTCAGCGTCCAGAGAATCCCGATCAGAAAATCAAACCTGTACTGCCAAATGAGCGCCATAACGCAACCTCCCCAAGACGCATCTATTGCAAGGGTGGTGGCTTACTTGCACAGGTCTTTGGTTGTCGGCTTTCCGGCGGGGATATCTTCCCTGGTGAAGCCGTAGGGTTCGCCGATTTTGGTGGCCTGGTCGGAAGTGAGTATGGCCAGGAGCTGCTTGTCGAAGTCGGCGACGAAGTCCTTGTCCTCCAGACGGAAGGCATAGCTTCCGATCCCCATCGCTGTCTTTCCGTCGACGACCGCCTGCTCGAACGGCATCGCGCGTTCTATGGCGGGATCGTTGGCCGTCTTGACGGTCGACTGAATGGTGACGCCGGTGTTTAGGAAGGCATCGATCCGGTCGGTTTTGACGGCTGCCAGCAGCGAGGCGATATCGGGAAGAGCGACGAGCTGCTCCTTCTTGACCCCCATTGCCAGGGCGTGATCGGCGATCGGGCCACCTCCGACGAGATAGCCCATCTTCAGCGACGGGTCTTTGGCGACATCCTGGAAGCTATGAATGGCCTTCGGGTTTCCAGCCGGCACGATCAGACCGTCATTGACGAAATGGGTCGGCTCGGCAAAGGCCACGAGCTTGCATCGGTCCGGGCGGATATAGAGATCGGATGCGATGATGTCGAAGCGCTTAGCCTGCAGACCTGGAATGAGGGCGCCGAACTGGGTGGGCACGGCCTCCAACTGGGCATCGATGCCCATCTTGGCCAGGACTGCCTTGAGCAGATCAACCTCGTAACCAGTCAACTGGCCGTTCGGACCGGTGACGATGAATGGTTCCTGCTCGGCAAAGCCGACCCGGACGGGCTTGCCTGCTTTGGCATCGTCCATCAGGCCGGCCGAGGCGCCGATGGCGGTCGACGCAAGCACAACGATGGTCGCCATTGTTTGTTTGAACATGTGAGTTCCCCTTTTTTTCAGCAGGGGAACCATACACTCTGTCGGATGCTTTTCAAGTGAGTGTATGATTTTTTGTATGCCGTTTATCGCTTTTATGTCATACAAAGTCTGAAAGCTGGTATAATACCTTGGTGGAGTCTCGTCGCCTTGTCGGGCTTTGTGTAAAGACCTTATTGTGGGCGACGGAAATCGGAGCGGCGGTGAATATTTTGGACGATTATAAAGCAGGCGGAGCAAACTGGACACCGCGCCTGGAAAAAGGCGCGTCGTCCAAACATCAAGCGATATTTGAAGCCCTCGTCGCTGACATCGCCAGCGGGCGCTTGCGCCTTGGCGATCGACTGCCTCCGCAGCGTGCTGTCGCCGCAGCGCTCGGAGTCGATCTGACAACGGTCACGAAAGCTTACTCTCGGGCAAGAAGCGAAGGCATTATCGAAGCCTCGACAGGCCGGGGGTCCTTCGTCGCTGTCGGGAGTGTTGAGAACCGTGTGTCGGCAAGCAGCGTCGCTCCGCTTGATCTCAGCCGTAACAGTCCACCAAGATGCAAGGCGGTCGACACGGCGTTTTCGCGCGAGCTCGATCATGCACTCTCCACGCAAGACGACACCGATGTCCTCAACTATCAGGATACGGGCGGGAACTGGACGAACCGCACGGCAGGTGCAACCTGGCTTTCGCGGCGACTTGGCTTTTGTCCGCCGGACCGCGTCGTGTTGACGTCTGGTGCCCAGAGTGCGCTTTTTGCGGTTTGCCATCTTCTTTCGAGGAAGAATAGGCATGTTGCGGTCGGCCAGTTCTCCTATCCGGGGATCCACACCGTTGCCTTTCAGCAGGGGCTGCAATTGATACCACTGGCAATGGACGGCCATGGGATCGCTCCGGATGCATTTGCGGAGGCGTGTGATCGAACAGAGATCGGGATGCTATATATTACTCCCACCGCCGACAACCCGACGACGACGACCATGCCGAGCGAGCGCAGGGAAGAAATCATTCAGATCGCCCGTCGTCACGGGGTTTCGATCATTGAAGACGATCCCTACCACGACCTTGTCACGAACCCTCCTCCACCGATCGCTGCCCATGCTCCGGATCTGGCCTGGCACATCGCCACACTGTCAAAATGCACGAGCCCTTCCTTGCGTCTGGGCTACGTCGCTGCCCCGAATGCCGAGTCAAGCGCACAAATCGCCGCAACCTTGCAAGCCATGACTATGATGGCCTCGCCACTGTTTGCTGCGGTCGCATCGCGTTGGATTTACTCCGGTTATCACCAGGAGGCAGCCCTGTTGATCGCCGAGGAGAATGTCAGGCGCCAAACGATCGCTGCAAACCTCTTCCAAGACTGTGAATTCGAGGCAGACAGGCGAACACCACATATGTGGCTTCGTCTTCCTGCGCCCTGGCGCGCCAACGACTTCGTTCATCAATGTGAACGGCTTGGCGTAATCGTTTTGGGAAGCCCAAGTTTTTCGGTGAACTCGCCCATTTCGGAGGCAGTGCGAATCTCGGTTGGGGCAGCGCCGTCGCAAAAGGCTCTGGAGGATGCGCTCAACACGCTGAGAGCCGTTCTCACAAAAGGGCATTTGACCGCCAACCGAGCCATGGTTTAACGCCGGGAAGCCGGCTCCTCCTTTGCAAGGGAGCCGGGATTGGTGCTCAGTCGACGATAAAGCTTTTGGCGCCAGTTTTGGTGTGCGACCGGTGCGCTGCGTCGCCGAAGTCCGATACTTCGTAGCTCATTCCAGGCGTGAAGTGGAATTCTCGCCCATCCTTCAGCTCAATCGTAATCTCGCCTTCAAGGATATAGACGACGTGACCTCGGTCGCACCAGTGATCGGCCATATAGCCCGGCGAATATTCGATGATGCGAACACGTAGCTCGCCATTGTTGAAGGTCCTCCAGTCACAATGACCCGTCTCGCCCGCGTGGCGGACAGGCTCGACCTTCGACCAATCGATGGATTGGAATGTTAGCGGCGGAATTTTCATTTTCACTCTCTGGTTCTCGCCCCCTGGTGCAGGCGCCGGTGGCTTACTTGCACAGGTCTTTGGTTGTCGGCTTTCCGGCGGGGATATCTTCCCTGGTGAAGCCGTAGGGTTCGCCGATTTTGGTGGCCTGGTCGGAAGTGAGTATGGCCAGGAGCTGCTTGTCGAAGTCGGCGACGAAGTCCTTGTCCTCCAGACGGAAGGCATAGCTTCCGATCCCCATCGCTGTCTTTCCGTCGACGACCGCCTGCTCGAACGGCATCGCGCGTTCTATGGCGGGATCGTTGGCCGTCTTGACGGTCGACTGAATGGTGACGCCGGTGTTTAGGAAGGCATCGATCCGGTCGGTTTTGACGGCTGCCAGCAGCGAGGCGATATCGGGAAGAGCGACGAGCTGCTCCTTCTTGACCCCCATTGCCAGGGCGTGATCGGCGATCGGGCCACCTCCGACGAGATAGCCCATCTTCAGCGACGGGTCTTTGGCGACATCCTGGAAGCTATGAATGGCCTTCGGGTTTCCAGCCGGCACGATCAGACCGTCATTGACGAAATGGGTCGGCTCGGCAAAGGCCACGAGCTTGCATCGGTCCGGGCGGATATAGAGATCGGATGCGATGATGTCGAAGCGCTTAGCCTGCAGACCTGGAATGAGGGCGCCGAACTGGGTGGGCACGGCCTCCAACTGGGCATCGATGCCCATCTTGGCCAGGACTGCCTTGAGCAGATCAACCTCGTAACCAGTCAGCTGGCCGTTCGGACCGGTGACGATGAATGGTTCCTGCTCGGCAAAGCCGACCCGGACGGGCTTGCCTGCTTTGGCGTCGTCCATCAGGCCGGCCGAGGCGCCGATGGCGGTCGACGCAAGCACAACGATGGTCGCCAATGTTTGTTTGAACATGTGAGTTCCCCTTTTTTTCAGCAGGGGAACCATACACTCTGTTGGATGTTTTTCAAGTGAGTGTATGCTTTTTGTATGCCATTCATCGTTTTTTGTGTCATACAATTTGCGGTAAGTATTCGCGATTTGTATGGCGCCACTAAGAAGGAAAGAACAGAAGTTGCATCTGAACCCCTCCGACCCCTCAAGATAGGTAAGGCCGCATGCGGGGCAAGGCAGTGACGTCCCAGATCAACGGCGTCAACAAGACCACGGAACAGCGCAGGACCATCGAAAAAATGCAGACGGGCCTTATCTCATCATCAGCTACTACGAAAGAATTGCGCCATCCGGCGAGAAGCTGCTGAAAGAAGCGGGATGGCCGCGACCATCAATCGGTCTGAGCGTTGGGCCATCTGAGATGAAGCTTCGGTGAGACAGGCGCATGAATCAAGTTTTATCGATGTGTTTCAACCCATTTTAAATTCATGAGCCCATAGGAGTATCACTTCGTCACGGTGGTATTGATGCGTCGTATTGTCGAAAAGTCTATGTTAACTGGATTGCTGTCAGTGTTCGCCTCGCTGGCTCTTTCGTTCATCATTGTTCCGCTGTTGGGCGGACAATTGGCAGGCGCTGGCCTATTCATGACCATTTTTTGCCCGTTGGTGATATCGATCCCGGCTTCGGCGCTGCATTTTACTCAGTCAGAAAAAATCCGACGCGCTGAAGCTGTGACAAAAGAGGCCTTGAACAAGCTCGCGGACGCTTATGACGCCCTTCGCGTCCAATCTCGCACCGATAGCCTGACGGGTATTCTCAATCGCAGCGCCTTCATGGAAGAGCTAGGCGCGGTCAGTCAACGCGGTATGTCCGGCGCCTTATTGTTTCTGGACCTAGACTATTTCAAGTCGATCAACGACCGATATGGTCATGCAACTGGCGATGAAGCTCTTCGCTGCACCGGTCGTTTCCTCGCCCGTTACCAAAGTCAATCAGATTTCGCAGGACGCCTCGGGGGCGAGGAGTTCGGTCTGTTTCAAAGCAATTTGACTGCGGCCGAAATGCTCGTGCGTTGCGAGGAAATCCGGGAAGGGGTCGCGCGTATCGATTTGCGATCGCCCTCGGGTTCGAAAGTGCCAATGTCAGCGAGCATCGGTGTGCTTCACTGCCAGCCAGGGTTTCATCCCCACTCGTGTTTGAAAGCTGCGGACGAAAATCTCTATCGGGCAAAAGCCTCGGGTAGAAACATGGTCATCGGGTAGGTGTCGATCACTTCCGGAGCGCTTAGCAACTGCTATTTCAGGCAGCGCGATGCAGGAAGGGGAGGGTTGCGCCGACCACGATGAGCAAGGCGCCGATGAGAAGCCCGCTGTAAAGTGAGCCCGATTCATCCGTAAATAGCCCGATGCAGAACGGCCCTAGCATCTGACCGATGCCGAAGGCGAAAGTGAAGGTCCCGATGGCGGCGGTATGCTGGGTGCTGTCAACATGGCGCCCGACGAATTCGTTTGTGGCGGCTACAACTGCAAAGAATGTCGAGCCAAACAGCAGCGCCGACAAGATCGCACCGGGAAAGGATGGTATACAAAGGGGGAGGAACGCCCCTATCCCGTTGATGAGGACCAGCGTCGAGAAGGCGAAAGCCTTGCGCGTGCCACACAGAAGACGCGGCCAGATCAACGGTGCTACGGTGGAGGCGAGGCCGATGGCCGTCCAGAAGAAGCTGACATGGTAAGCGGGCTGGCCATCGGATTTGAGATAGGCCACCATGAAGGTCATGTACCCGGTAGAGCCTGCCCCGAACGCGCAATAGCCCAGCAGAACCCACTTGTGGCGAAGCGGAGCGTAGCTCGACCTTTCATTCCCCCGGTCGCGGCTGCCGCTATCTGCCGCCCGAGCAGCGAGCTAGCCGGCGACGCCAAAGATCGCCCCCACGGCGGCAAGCAACAGCCAGACGCCCCGCCAATTCTCCCCGCCAAACTTCTCCAGCCATTGCGGGACTAGCACGCCGGTGCAAGCAAGGCCAAAACCGGCGCCGGCATAGAATAGACCGATCGCGACGCTGCTATGGCGCTGGCCCGCCGCGAGAGCCATTGTCATTACGCCGCCCGTCACGAAGATCCAGGCGCCTGATACGCCCGACAGCAGCCGGAAGAAGCTAAGCACTGCGAAATTGTTGGTGAACCCGAGAGCGAGCACGCAGGCGACGGTGACAAGCGAGCCTATGCCGTAGGTCCGCGCCGAGCCGAGGGTGCGGGCCGCTGTCGTCGCCGTCGACGCGCCGACGATATAGCCGATCGCATTGACCGTGTTAATCCATCCGGCCTGCGAATAGCTCCAGCCCAGGTCGCTCTTCATCATCGGCAGCAACAGCCCGTAAGCGAAGCGAGCGATGCCGAGCCCAAGCGCAGGTCCAAGCGCCAGAAGGCAGATCCTGACGAGCGCTAATCTCACCGCCGGCCGCCGGCAAGTCTGACGGCCGAGGGCGAGCGGCGCAACGTGAGCATCGCCCAGGCACCGACCAACGGTCCGGGCGCCAGGAACGCGAAGGTCCAGTGCCAGCTCCCGGTCAAGGCCGTGATCTGCGGCATCAGCCAAATCGCGAAGACGGTTAGCGCGAAACCAAGGCCCATCTGCAGGCAGAGCGCCGTTCCGACGAAATCGCGGTCGCAGAGCTCGGTGACAGCGGCCGAGAACAATGGCGAATCGCCGATGATCGAGACGCCCCAAACGGTCGCGATCAGCACCAGTAACCAGCTAGGGCCGTCGAAGGCGAAGCCGATCGAAAGCGCGCAAAGACCGGAAACGACCATGAAGCCCGCCGTCGTCGTCGTTCGCCCGAAGCGGTCAGAAAGCAGGCCGCCGGCGATGCAGCCGAACAGACCGGAACCGATAGCTAGGAAAGTGACCAGCGATGTCTGGGCAAGCGAGAGCTTTTCGCCGAACGCGGTGCGCACGAAGACCAGCAGCCATGCCCACATAGCATAGAGCTCCCACATGTGGCCGAAATAGCCGATATTGATCAGAAGCAGATCCCGGTCCCTCAGGACGCGGCCGATCTGGCGAGGATTGAAGACTGCCCGACCGAAGGGATAGGGGCCTTCTTTGGCAAAGAGGAAGAAGCTGAGGCCAGCGGCCAGCGCGGCCGCGCTGGACAGCGCGATCACAAGATGCCAGTCGATCTTCTGGGTGACGGCGCGGAAAAGATGCGGCATGGAGGAGCCAAGCGTCAGTGCTGCGACGATCGCACCCAGCGCAAGCCCGCGGTTGCGCACGAACCAAGTCGAGACCAGCTTGAGTGCCGGCGGATAGACGGCGGCCAGCGATAGGCCGGTCAGGAAGCGGCAGAGAACAGCGAGCGACGCGCCGGGCTCAAGCAGGAGCATGGCGTTGACCACGGCCGCCAGGATAGAGGCAACAGCCATCAGCCGGTTGAGCTGGACGATATCAGGCAGATTGACAAGGCTGGAGGCCAGCGCGCCGATCACGAATCCGATCTGGACGCCATTGGTCATCCAAGCGACCTGACCGTCCGTCAGCGCCCAGGCTGCCTTCAGTTCGGGTGTGACGGCGGTGGCCGAAAACCATGTCGTCATCGACAGCACGACTGACATGCAAAGCATCAGCAGCACCGGCCACGGGCTTCGTGGCGCGATGCCGCCGGCGCTGTCGCGCATGATGTCAGATGCGTCCAAGGCCGTCAGACCTTTGCGAGCGCGACGGTATAGACGGTCGCGGTACCGGAGAGGCAGATTTCCCCGGCCTCGTTGCGCACGCTGGTCTCGATCTTGCAGATCGGCTTGTCGTCCCGCACTTCCTTGATCTCGACCCGGCCGGTGATCGTCTCGTCGACACCGACGGCCTTCACGAATTTCCATTCGACACCGAGAAAGACGGTGCCGGGGCCTGGCAGGTCCTCAGCAACCAGCGCATTCAGGATGCCCGACGTTACGCCGCCCTGGACGATCAGCTTGCCGAAGATGGAGGCCTCGGCCAGCTCGCGGTCGTAATGCAGCGGGTTGCGGTCGCCGGTCATCTCGGTAAAGGCTTCGATGTCCTTCATGCCGGTGCGTCTCGAGCGTTCCGCGACGTCACCGACTTTCGGCTTGCCATTGATGATGCCCGCCCAGCCGTCCACTTTCGGTTCACTCATATCAGGTCCTTTCTTGAGATCGTGACTGCTTGAAAGCCGGCATGTTCCGCCCGCTTATGCGCGTTGGCACCACGTGAACTGCTGCGCCCACGCCAAGTTCGTCGCCGGCATCTCGCAGAATGAAGGTGAGCATGGTTGGGCCTTCCTCAAGTTCGACCACGCCGACGGTATAGGGAACAATCGGAAGCCATCCCGGATGACCGGGCTTGTGAACCTCCGAGAAGGCTTTCAGCGTGGCGCGACCCGAGGCGTCTTTCCAGACGAGTTTGTCGCTCCAGCATTGCGGACATATCGGGCGTGGATAGAAGACATGGGTGTCGCATTCCTCGCAATACTGGATGGAAAGCCGTCCTTCTTCGGCAGCCTTCCAGAAGGGTGCGGTAAGCGCGGTAATCGTCGGCGCGGGTGTCTTTAAAAGATCAAGGTCCATCAATCTGCCCCCAGCACGAGTGCGGTCGCCTCGCTGACGGTGGCGCCGTTGCCGGTGACAAGCGCAAGCTGAGGATTTCTGATCTGTCGGCCGGTCGCCGAACCGCGAAGCTGACGCACGGCTTCCACGATATGTGTCATACCGCCGGCGAGATCGGGCTGACCGAAACCAAGTTGACCGCCGTGTGTGTTAAGCGGCGTGTCGCCGCTGAATGAGAGATCGCGGCCGTTTAGCCATTCGCTAAAGCCGCCCGGCCGGCAAAGGCCGGCGTCCTCGATCGTCAGCGCCACCATGACGGTATAGCAGTCGTAGAGAGACAGAAGGTTCATGTCCTCGGCACGCGTTCCCGACTGAGCCAGTGCGCGCGCGATGGCCTGCTTCAGTGGGCCGGTGGTCAGGTCCGGAGCCTGGGATGCGGCCCTATGGGTGATCTTTTCGCCGGCACCCAGCAGATGGACCAGGCGCTGCTGTCGCTCGCGGGCGCGGCGCACCGAGGTCACGATAACGGCCTCGGCACCAGCGACCGGCATCACGATTTCGAAAAGGTGGAGCGGTGAGGCGATCAGCGGTGAGGTAAGGATTTCCTCGACGCTGGCCGGCTTGCCGTAGAAGATCGCATCCTCGTTGAATTGCGCATTGTGCCGTGCCCAATGCGCTATCGCCGCGTAGTGCTCCGGCTTGGTGCCATAGCGGGCCATATGGGCCTGCATGAACAGCGCGTAGGAGATGTTGGCGCCAGACGCGCCGAACGGCACGTCGAATTCGCGGATCGGGTTTCGATTGGGAGAACGCGGAGGATCGTCGTCTCGCGCGTTGCCGAGAATGCAAAGGACGGTCTCGCACATGCCCGCTTCGATGGCTGCGGCCGCTCGCCAGACCATGCCGGCACCCGAAGCGCCGCCAAGATCGACGACGTTGCCCATCGAGGGGCGCAGCCCCAGATATTCGGCAATGGTCGCCGGCACATGCTGCGGCGTTTCGCCGACTTGCGGGCCGACCATAAGGCCGTCGATTTCGTAAGGCTCGATCCCTGCGTCCGCAACGGCTGCTGCGGACACCTTCGCCAGCATCTCCAGCGTCGTGACGCCCTCGGTCCGGCGCGTAGGCTTCAATTCGCCGATACCGATGATTGCGCCTTTTGATCCCTGCTGCCTCATGCGGCTTTGCTCCTGTCGAGCGCCCGATATTCTTCGAGGCATTCGGGATTGGCCAAGGACCCCAAATTCTTGACTATGCCGCCTTCAAGTACGGTACGGGCGGCACCCTCAACGCGCTTGCCGTTCAGCGTGTAGGGAATGGCACTGACCAGGTGAATGCGATGGGGGACATGGCGCGGCGAGGCCATCTCTCTAATGCATTGGCGAATCCGCTTGGCGAACGAGTCCGTCAGCGACTGCGCCTCCTTCAGCTTGACGCAGAGGACGATCTCTTCGTCCCCGGGGACCGGCGCTCCGAAGACAAGGCAGTCCTCGATCTCGGGGAAGAGCTCACAGGCCGCGTAAATCTCCGCGGTGCCGATGCGCACACCCCCAGGCTTCAGCGTGGTATCCGAACGGCCATAGATGACGGCTGAACCATAGGGTGTCATTTCGGCGATATCGCCGTGTGTCCAGATCTCGCGGCGATGAGCAAAATAGGTATCGTGATAGCGTTGCGTGCCGCCTTCACCCCAGAAGGTAAGCGGCATGGAAGGAAAGGGTTCGGTGCAGACGAGATCGCCTTGACGGCCGAAGACCGGCGCATTGCGATCGTCCATGACCGCGACGGCTAGCCCGAGGCCCTTGACGGTAAGATGGCCGCGGCGGACCGGATGCAGCGGCGAGCCGAGCATGAAGCAGCCGATGATTTCCGTACCGCCAGAGATCGATGCAAAAACCATGTCCCGCTTGATGTGGTCGTAGACCCAGTCGAACTGCTGCGGTGAGACGGGCGCGCCCGCCGAGAGGACTGAGCGCAAGGCGGAGAGATCGTGATGCACCGCGGGGTAATAGCGCTCGTCGGCAAGTGTCGCCAGATATTTTGGGCTCGTGCCGAAATGCGTGACGCCTGCAGCCTCGCATGCTTTCCACAGTGGCGTGACGTCAAGGCCTTCGGGCGTCTTCAGGATTGGGGCACCATCATAAAGCAGAATGGCGGCATCGCAGGCGAGCGCTGAGATAAGCCAATGATACATCATCCAGGCCGTGTTGGTGTACCAGCTGACGACGTCGCCCGGCCTGACATCACCGTGCAGGCGGTGTTCCTTGACGTGCTGGAGGATGACGCCGCCAGTCGAATGCACGATGGCTTTTGGCGCCCCCGTCGTGCCGGATGTATAAAGAACATAAAGCGGATGCGAGAAGGCGACACGCTCGAAGGTCAGCGGCGCCGTGCCGCCGAAGCTTTCATAGGAGTGGACCGCGAAACTCGCGGCGCCGCTTTCCGGCACCGGTCCCGATGTCACGATCAGATGCTCGACGCTCGGCATGCCGGTGGCAATATCCGAAACACGGGTAGCGATATCATGATCCCTGCCGCCATAGCGATAGGAGGTGGCTGCGAACAGGACTTTCGGGCGGATCTGTCCCAGCCGGTCGAGAATGGCAGTTGTGCCGAAATCGGGTGAGCAGGAAGACCATGTCGCGCCGATCGACGCGGTGGCGAGCAGGGCGACGAGCGCCTGCGTCCTGTTCGGCAGGACGCCCGCCACGCAGTCGTTGCTGGTGACACCCGCGCGCCGAAGACCGTCGGCTACACGGGCGACCATTGCCCGCAGCTCGCCGCGCGTCACCCGCGCGGCATGGCCCGTCTCGTCGGCCTCGTGGATGGCGACAGCATCGTCGGCGCCACGAAGAAGGTTTTCGGCAAGATTGATGCGGGCGTCGGGAAAGAAGGACGAGCCAGTCATGGGCCGATCGGCATTCTCGACGAAATCGACGTTGCCAGGCGATCCTATGATGCCCGCATCATCCCAAACCGCACGCCAGAAATTGCCCTTGTCGGCGACAGACCAGCGATGCAGCGTGTCGTAGTCGCGCGGATCGAAGCCGTTGGCGAGGGCGAAACCGGCAAGATTGCTGCTTTCAAAACAGCTGTCCTCAGGCTTCCAGATGATATCGGAACGCATCTTCTCTCCCATGGCCGGCGCAGACATTCGGTATTGCAAAAGTACCGACCGATCGGTACAATTTCGCAACTCGATGCGAGTGTCAATCGATTTTCGTATGCGGGCCAGCCGGAAATGGATTATCAAGGCGGCGTTCGCTTGTGGCGAAGTCAGAGGGAAGAGATGGACGAATTGCAGAGCATGCTGAAGCCGGGCGACCTTTCCGACAGCAAGCGAATGATCATGGAAGTCGCGGCAAAACTCTTCGCCGACAAGGGCTATGGTGGCGTCGGCATCAGCGAGGTTGGTGACGCGGCAGGCTTCGGCAAGGGTGCCCTTTACTACCATATCAAGTCTAAGGAAGACCTGCTCTTCGACATCATGACCGTCTACATGGTGGAATTGATCAACGCCGCCCGGACCATCGAAATCAGTGGGGCGAACGTTACAGAGCGTATCCGCGCGCTTAGCGAAAGCTTCATGGATATCATGTTCGCGAGCCGCCCCGAGATGACCGTCTGCTTCCGCGAAGTGCATGCGCTGACAGAGGCGCGGCGCAGGGGTGTGATGGCGCTGCACGCTGAATATCAGGACATCTGGATGCGGGTTTTCGCCGATGGCGCGCGCCTGGGCATCTTTCGTTCGCTGTCCAAGGTCGAGGTTAAGGCGATTCTCGGCATGTATTTCTACAGCTTCCTGTGGATCCGCGGCGATGGTGCCATGAGTGTGCAAGCCATTTCTGAAAATTTCGCGGGCATCGCCTTGCGAGCGGCTGCGAGGGACTAGCGCAGATGCGAGATGACGTCTTCATCGTCGCGGCGAGGCGGACGGCCATCGCACGGCTGAACGGCAGCCTTGCTACCAAGACGGCAGCAGATCTAGGCGCGGTCGTGATCCAGGCGCTTCTCGAAGAGGCGGATATCGCCGGCGACGCCGTCGATGAGGTCATCATGGGGCAGGTGCTGACGGGCGGAGCGGGGCAGAACCCGGCACGGCAGGCAGCCCTGGCCGCTGGAATACCGGTCAGCGTTCCGGCGATGACCGTCAACAAAGTCTGCGGCGCCGGCCAGAAATCCATCCACCTTGCGGCGCAGGCGATCCGCTGCGGCGATGCGGATATCGTCATCGCCGGCGGCCAGGACAGCATGAGCCGTGCGCCTCATCTGCTGTACGGCCTGCGCAGCGGCATCAGGGCTGGCGATCAGACGATGAAGGATTCGATGGTGGTCGACGGCCTGTGGGACGCCTTTCATGATGTCCACATGGGCGAAACCGCCGAGCATCTGGCGCGGCGCTACCAGGTCGGCCGCGCAGAGCAGGATGCCTTTGCCCTCGCTTCCCAACAAAAGGCGGCCGTAGCTGCCAGTTCGGGACGCTTTTCCAGCGAGATCGTGCCCGTCACGCTGACGGGTCGGCGCGGAGATACGGTCTTCGGCGCCGACGAGCATCTGAACCCGGCGACGACGCTAGAGAAACTCGGTGGTCTAAGGCCTGTTTTCGATGCCGAAGGTACGGTGACGGCCGGCAATTCATCGGGACTGAACGACGGCGCGGCTGCCGTTCTTGTTGTTTCGGGCCGAAGGGTCGCGGAGCTCAACCTGACGCCGGTCGCACGCATCGCCGCCTATGCATCTGCCGGAGTCAAGCCGATGGATATGGGCCTCGGTCCGGTCGCGGCGTCACGCGCGGCACTGAAGAAGGCCGGCTGGCGTCATGACGATCTCGATCTGATGGAGATCAACGAAGCATTCGCGGCCCAGGCGATTGCGGTCAACCGCGAGATGGGATGGGACGGCGGACGCATCAACGTCAATGGCGGCGCCATTGCGCTTGGGCATCCGCTTGCCGGCTCCGGTTGCCGAATCGTCACCACGCTCGTCCATGAAATGTTGAAGCGCCAGGCGGGCAAGGGGCTTGCCTCGCTTTGCATCGGCGGTGGGCTCGGCGTCGCGATCTGCCTGGAGGGCGTATGACGAGGCGAGGGGGCAGCTGCCCCGCTTGACCTTTGCTCAAAAGAGAATGAGTTTGGGACAATTCTAGATATAAGCAGATTGCCCCATGAACACGAAAATCCGCCCGGTCGGCCGTCCGCGCTACGACCATTCAGACGATAGTGCCAACGACGCCTTCAGGGCCATGGCCCGCGAGAATCTCGACCGGGGTGAAAGCGCTCCGCTCTGGGTTCAACTGAAGAACCGCATCCAGGACGCAATCGTCGCGCAGCAACTCAGCCCGAATTCGCGCATGCCCTCCGAGCAGGCGCTATGCGAGATCTTCGACGTCTCCAAGCCAGTCGTCCGTGCGGCGCTCAGTGCGCTGGCTGCAGAAGGTCACGTCATCAAACTGCCCCGCAAGGGCATGTTCGTTGCCAATAGCCGGCAGGATGTCGACTTCATGACGTCGAACCTCGGCGTCTTCGGTGATTTGACGGCAAAGGGGCACGTCGTCACGACGAAGACCTTCGAATTCTATCGCGCCAGCGCCGACGAGGATGAGCGACGCGTCTTCGGGTTACCGGGCGAAGGTGATGTAGTGCGTATCACGCGCGTGTACTATTGCGACGGCGAACCGATAACGCTGACGCATATTTCTTTGCCGGGCCACAAGGTGCCTGGGATGGAGAAGCTCGACATCCATAATCGCTCCGTCTTCCAGACGATCAAGGAACAGTATGGACTGACCGTTCAGCGCGCGGAACGCTGGTTCACGGCTGCGATGCCCGACAAGCATGCGGTTGAGCGCATGGGAATTGCCGCCGATTCGCCGCTGATCGCGATTGAATCGATCGCTTACGACCACGATGGGGCGGCGCTGGAATATTATAAGGCTTTCTACAATTCAGCTGTCGCGCGAATCCACGTCCGCATTGATCCTTAGCCTTGGACCATTCGGTACAAAAAATCGATTTCTGGTTATAACCAGATTGACAAGCACCGAACTGCCCCGTAGTCTCCTTTCATAAGGCGTGGGAGCGCCGGAGGAATTCACAGGACGAGAGCTTGAAGAGCGCGGAGCCATGCGGCTCCACGCACGGTCTCTCTTGCGCTGTGGTCAGGCATTCGGGAGGCAGGAATGGATTATCGCAACCAGTTCAACCTTGAGGGGCAGGTCGCCGTCGTGACCGGCGGCGCCAGCGGGATTGGCCTGGAGACGGCGAGAGCCCTTGCCAGTGCCGGGGCCGATCTGGCGCTGATCGATCTCGGCGAGGATGCCTTGGCAAAGGCCGCCGGCGAGATCGCCGCATCCGGCCGGAAGGTTTCGACGCATATAGTCAACGTCACCGATCCCGCTCCGGTCAACGCCGCAGCCGATGCGGTTATGGCCAGTCACGGCAAGGTCAGCATTCTCGTCAATAGCGCCGGTATTGCGCGGCTGCATTCGGCGCTCGAGGTGTCCGACGAGGAATGGCGCCTGGTCATGGATGTCAACGTCAACGGTACCTTCTGGGTCTCGCGTGCCTTCGGCCGCTTCATGGCGGAGGCTGGTACCGGAAGCATCGTCAATCTCGGCTCCATGTCGGGCCTCATCATCAACCGCCCGCAATTTGCGGCCTCCTACATGGCCAGCAAGGGCGCGGTCCATATGCTGACCAAGGCGCTCGCGGTGGAATGGGTGGACAAGGGCGTGCGCGTCAACGCCGTCGCTCCCGGCTATGTCGGCACGGAGATGACGCTCAAGATGCGCGAGCAGCCCGAGCTCTTCAATGTGTGGATGGACATGACGCCGATGAAGCGTTGCGGCGAACCCTCCGAAATCGCCTCCGCCATCCTCTTTCTCGCTTCCCCCGCGAGCAGCTACGTCACCGGCTCCATACTATCGGTCGACGGCGGCTACACAGCTCTTTGATATTGATTGGAAACCAAAATGTTTAGCTCTACCGAACTTGAGAAGCGACAGGCGATCATCAGCGCCTGCCTGGAGATGAACCGCCTCGGCATCAATCAGGGCACATCCGGCAACATCAGCGTACGCCACGACGACTTCATCCTGATCACGCCGACGAGCACCCCCTACGAGCGGCTGACGCCGGAAAGCATCGTGCGGCTGGAACTCGATGGCTCAACCAAAGGGCCGCTACAGGCCTCCAGCGAATGGCGTTTCCATCGCGACATCATGATCGCGCGCCCCGATGTGAACGCGATCGTGCATGCCCATCCGATCTATTCGACGATCATTGCCATCATGGGCCTCGACATTCCGTCGATCCATTACATGGTCGCGGTTGCCGGCGGAGAAGACATCCGCTGCGCGCCCTACGCCACATTCGGGACGGACGAACTGTCCCGCAACGCGGTCGTGGCACTGGAGGGCCGCAAGGCGTGCCTTCTAGCTCATCACGGGATCATTGCTGTCGGCGACACCCTCTCGAAGGCCCTCTGGCTTTCGGTCGAGGTTGAGACGCTCGCCCACCAGTTCCACGGCACCCTCCAGCTCGGCAAGCCACCGCTTCTGCCGAAGGAGGAGATCGACCGCGTGATCACCAAGATGGGAACTTACGGCCTCAAGGAGTAACGGCTCGACGGGGGCCGGGAGGCCGTCTGCGTGCCGATGCAAGACAGATATCAACGGACAGACCTCGGGAGGAAAAAATGTCCAGATCGAAGAGCAGCAATATTCACCGCAACATCTTCCGCGCCGCCGTCGCGGTCTGCGCCCTGTTTGCCGGCATGCATGCCGCAACGGCCCAGGACGCCGGCGACGAGAAGCTCTCGCTGAAGGGCAAGAAAATCGGCATCTCGGCGGTCGGCACCGATCATGACTGGGACCTGAAGGCCTATCAGGGCATTATCGACGAAGTGAAGGCTTTGGGCGGCGAACCGATCGCGCTCGACGCCAAGCGCAACGATCAGACGCATGTCTCGCAGCTCCAGACGCTGATCGCTCAGAAGCCCGACGCCATCATCGAACAGCTCGGCAATCTCGACGTTCTCAATCCCTGGCTGAAGCGCATTCGCGACGCCGGCATCCCGCTCTTCACCGTCGATACGGCAACGCCCTATTCGCTGAACAACAGCACGTCGAACAACTACGCGCTGGCATCGGAAGTCGCGCTGCAGATGGTTGCTGACATGGGCGGCAAGGGCAATGTGCTGGTCTTCAACGGCTTCTATAGCGTTCCGGTCTGCAAGATCCGCTACGACCAGCTGAAATACGTGCTGCAGTCCTTTCCCGATGTGAAGATCATCGAGCCGGAACTGCGTGACGTGATCCCCAATACGGTGCAGAGCGCCTATTCCAACGTCACCGACATGCTGACCAAGTATCCCAAGGATGGCGACATCTCTGCGGTGTGGGCATGCTGGGATATCCCGCAGATCGGCGCGACGCAGGCGATCGAGGCCGCAGGCCGCAAGGGCATCAAGACCTACGCGATCGACGGCAGCCCTGAGGTGGTCGAAATGGTCGCCAATCCCGAATCCGTTGCCGGCGCAGTCGGCGCCCAGCAGCCCTACGAGATCGGCAAGTCTGCGGCCCGCAACGCCGCAAAATACCTTGCCGGCCAAACGGTCAGCCCGTTCACTTTCGTCCCGGCGGTGTTGATTACGAAGGAAAACGCCGCGCAGACCGCGGCGCCCTTCCTCGCCAAGAAAGAAAATTGATTGAGCGCGGCACGCCTTCCTCCAGGGGAAGGCGTGCCATAACCTAACGATGACGGGGAGGGGTTCTGATGACCTCCGGAAATGACCTTGCGATCGACATGCGCGGAATCTCGAAGAGCTTCGGGGTTGTAAAGGCATTGGCCGACGCGGATCTCAAAGTTCGGCGCGGAACCATCCATGGTCTCGTTGGCCAGAACGGCGCCGGCAAGTCGACGATCATTAAGGTGCTCGCCGGAATGCTGAAGCCCGATGCCGGAGAAATCGTCATCAACGGTCAGTCCGTATCGCGCCTCACCCCCGCCAATGTCGAAAAGCTCGGCGTTCATTTCATTCACCAGGATCGCCTGCTGGTTCCGACCGCAACCGTCGGCGAGGCGATTTTCCTGAAGAATGAACCTGGCTTCGGCTTTTTTGTCAATCACCGCAGCATGGCGCGGCGCGCCCGCGAAATGCTGCGGCAGTATTTCGATCTTGAGATTCCGGCTGGCACCCTCGTTCAGGACCTGACGACCGCGCAGCAGAAGATCGTGCAGATAACGCGCGCACTGGCTCACAATGCATCCATACTGGTGCTCGACGAGCCCACCGCGGCGCTGGTCAAGCGCGAGGTCGACAGCCTTTTCCGCGTCCTCAGGCGGCTGCGCGACGACGGCATCGCGATCATTTTCATCTCGCACTACATGCAGGAAATCGAAGATCTGTGCGACGAAGTTACGGTCATGCGCAACGGAACCGATGTCGGCGTTATCGTGCCCCGCGAGACCGGTATAGACGAAATCGTCCGCATGATGATCAACCGCGATGTTGGCGATATGTTCCCGAAGCGCAGCGGCGCGATCGGCGAGCCGGTGCTCAAAGTCTCGAACCTTTCGCTTTCCGGCCATTTCGAGAACATCTCGTTGCAGGTCAATGCCGGTGAAGTCGTCGGCATCACCGGCCTGCTCGGATCCGGCGTCAAGGAGCTCATCCATTGCCTCTTCGGCCTCGATAAGACCGATGGCGGTGACATTGCCATCGAGGGCAGACCCGCCCGCTTCGCGACGCCTGTTTCTGCTGTCTCCCAGGACGTAGCCCTGGTACCGGAGGACCGGCGCGCGCATGGCGTTGCGCTCGGTCTTTCGGTCCGGGAAAACATTTCTCTGGCGAGCCTCAAGCGATACAGCCGCAACGGTTTCGTCTCGCGATCGCTGGAAAATGAGGCCGTGGACCGTTTCATTCGCGAGCTTTCGATCAAGACGCCGCAGCGCGACGCCCTGGTCAAGACCCTGTCGGGCGGCAATCAGCAGAAGGTTGCTCTGGCCAAGTGGCTAAGCTGCCGGTCCAAGGTCTATATCCTCGACGAGCCGACTGTCGCCGTCGATGTCGGGGCCAAGGTCGAAATCTACAATCTGCTGAACCGGCTTGCGGCAGAAGGTGCTGCGATTCTGTTCATGTCCTCGGATTTGCTGGAGCTGATCGGCGTCTGCGATCGTATCCTGGTGATCTATCGCGGCGAACTTACCCATGAATTTAAGGCCGGCGAGGTCGATAGCGACCGGCTGCTCTCGGCAGCCTCGGGTGCACGTGGGCCGGCAGACAGGAGTGCGGCATGAGCGCGGTTCCGGCCAACAGGGAATTGACAATGAACGCCAGCGATAAAACGTCCGCGAAAGCTGGGTCCGGCAGAAAGGCGCTCATCGCATGGGTGGTGCGGCTTGGCGCGATTGGCTGCTTCGTCCTGATCCTGCTTTATTTCGCCATCATGGCGCCGGGCTTCCTGTCTTTGTACAACGCAATGAACGTTGTGGAGCAGTCGGCGATCCTCGGCATCCTCGCCTTCGGTATGTCGACCGTCATCATCGGCGGCGGCAGCGACGTGCAGACCGGGGGCATCGATCTTTCCATGGCGGCGGCGACCGGCCTTTGCGCTGCGGTCTTCGCCAGTATGCTGAATGCGGGCTTCCCGACGCCGGTGGCATTTCTCGCGACACTGGCAACCGGCCTGCTGGTCGGTTTTCTGAACGCCATCGCTATCGTCCGGCTCAACATCCTGCCGCTGCTCGCGACGCTTGCGACGATGAATATCGTTGCAGGTGCCGAGCTGATCCTGACGCAGAATACCGTTCTGCCCGTCACCTCGGATTTCACCGCCGAACTGGCGATGGGGTCGGTGGCCGGCGTCTCCTTTCTTGCCTGGTCGCTGATCGGCTTCACGATCCTGATGCTTGTCGTGCTGCATTTCACTGGCACCGGTCTGCGGCTCTATGCCGTTGGCGGGCATCCGGAAGCCGCGCGTGCCGCTGGTATCGGCGTCGGACGATACCTGACGGGCACCTACCTGTTCTCGGGCGCCTGCGCCGCCATGGCGAGCGTTCTGCTGATCTCACGCCTCAGCGCCAGCACGCCTGGAACCGGCGAACTTTTGCTGTCGATTCTTGCTGCGGCGCTGCTCGGCACCGTCTTCTCGCGGCGTTTCGTGCCGACGGCCGGCGGTACGCTGCTCAGCACGCTTTTCATCGGCTTTCTCGCCAACGGCTTCCAGCTGCTCAACGTCTCCAGTTATTGGGTCAATGGCGTCCAGGGCGCGCTGATCCTGCTCGTTGTTGCCGCAACCTCCTTTGCCAAACCTTCGGAGCGCTGATCATGCAGATTTCCTCAAGACTTCCGCGTTTCGACGTTGCCGGCATATCGCGCTATGCGGTTGCTGTGGCTTTCCTCATGCTGCTGGTGTTCTTTTCGCTGGCCAGCCCGAGCTTCCTGACGCCGGCCAACCTGTTCAACATCCTCGTCAACAATGTCGTGCTGCTTGCCATCATCGCCTTCGGCATGACCATCGTGATTTCCGCTGGTGGCATCGATCTCTCGGTCGGCGTCTCGGTCGATATGGCGAGCATGGTCTTCATCATGCTGCTGGCGGCGGGATCGGGGCCGGTCGTCGCGATCCTCGTCGGTCTTGCCGCCGCGCTGGCCGTCGGCCTGGTCAATTCCGTGCTGATCACCCGGCTGCGCATCAGCCCCTTCCTCGCGACGCTCGGCGTCCTGTTCATCGGGCAGAGCGTGCAGCAGATCGCAACCGGCGGCGGCCAGCCGATCTATCTCGTGACCGGCGACGTGGTGAAGCTGTTCACAGCGATCGTGCGCACCCCCGTTTTCGGCGTGCCGATGTCCGTCATCATCTTCGCGCTTTGCGGCGTCCTGGTCTATTTGCTGCTGCACAAGTCGGTATTCGGCCGCTATGTCCGGGCCTTCGGTGCGCAGCCAGGCGTCGCCTGGTATTCCGGCATCCGCGTGCCATTCAACATGTCGCTGGTCTATATCGCCTGCGCCCTGCTTTGCGGCGTTGCCGGGATTATCCTGTCCTCCACCGTCAGGTCCTACGTTCCTCTTTCCGGCAACGCTTTTCTTCTCGATGCCATCGGCGCCACCTTCATTGGCACGACGATCAGCGTCGAGCGCCGTCCGAGCGTGATCGGCACGCTTCTCGGCGTGGCGCTGCTCGCGGTCGTCAAGAACGGCCTGCTGCTGATCGGCTGGAATTTCTACTGGCAGCAGGTCGGGATCGGCGTGCTCGTCTTCCTCGTCCTCGCCCTCAGCTTCGGCCTTCGTGGCCGCGACCACTAATCGAAAGCATGACCATGACACGTTTTGATGTGAGCTCCATCGGCTTCTATGTCCTCGATATCCTCGGACGCCCTGTGACGCGGATACCCGACGGCGGACGCGCGGATTATATCGATGAGATCCGCATGACCGTGGCCGGCACTGCCGGCGCCACAGCAGTTGACTGCGCGATTCTCGGCTTGAATACGCGGGCGGTCACCACCGTCGGCGACGACGAGATGGGGGATTTCCTCGAGGCGAAGATGCGCAAGTTCGGCGTCGAGTGCTCGCTGGTGCGCCGCACCCGCGATGTCCAGACGTCCGCTACCATTCTGCCGGTCCGGCCGAACGGTGAACGCCCCGCCCTCCATGTGCCGGGTTCGGCCGCCGTCTTCAATGTCGCTGCCGAGGATATGGATGCAGCTCTCGACGCCAATGTCGTTCATGTGGGCGGCACCGGACTGTTGCGCTCCTTCGACGGCGAGCCGACGCTGCGTCTGTTCCAGAAGGCCAAGGCGCTCGGCCGCATCACCACCTTCGACCTGATTCAAGCCAATCCCGAGACCTTTGCGCTGGTCGAGCCCTGCCTTCCCTATATCGACTATTTCGTGCCCAGCATCGAGGAAGCGAGCGAGATGGCCGGCCGCAAGGACCCCCGCGAGGTGGCAGCTTTCTTCAAGCGGCGCGGCGTCAAGAATGCGATCCTGACGCTCGGCGCGGATGGCGTCTTCGTCTCGGCGGAGAATGGCGAGGAGTTCCACCTTCCGGCCTTCGAGGTCAAGGTATCGGACACGACCGGTTGCGGCGACAGCTTCACCGCCGGCGTCATCGTCGGCATCATCAAGGGATGGGATTTGCGGACGACAGCGAAATTCGCTTCGGCCGTGGCGGCAAAGGTCGCCATGGGCCTCGGTTCCGACGGCAAGCTTGTCTCGTTCGATGACACGATCGAAGCCATGAACAATCTCCCCGTCAAGCAGGCCGCGGCCGCGTAATAACTTTAAGCAATAAGGATATCGAGACCATGATGCGCCCAACAGGCAAAGTCGCCATCGTCACCGGAGCAAGCCGCGGCATAGGCCGTGCGATCGCCGTCGGCCTGGCGGAATTCGGATATAATGTCGCCGTCCTCGATCTGGCGTCGCAGCAGGGCGAACTCGCCGAGACAGCCCGGCAGATCACCGCGGCGGGCCGGGTCGCCCACCAGTACGCGGTCGACGTCACCGCCCGCGGCGAGATAGACGCGGTGGTGACCGACGTGATCGCGAAGGAAGGCAGCGTCGATGTGCTGGTCAACAATGCGGGTATCCTGAAGCCCTCCACACTGGAAAATCTTTCCGAGAAGGACTGGGACGCGCATTTTGACGTCAATGCCAAGGGCGTGCTCCTGATGTGCCAGGCCGTGCTGCCGCAGATGCGCCATCAGAAGTCCGGCCGCATCATCAACATCGCCTCGATCGCCGGCCGCCAGGGCGTCGCTACCCAGGGCCACTATGCCGCAACGAAATCGGCGGTCATCACGCTGACGCGCGTGCTCGCCCAAGAGGCTGGCATGGACGGTATCACTGTCAACGCCATCTGCCCCGGCATCATCCTGACCGAGATGGGCAAGAACAATCTCGGCAGCGACGAAGCGATCCGTCACTGGGAAGCCGTCGCCTCGCTGAAGCGGCTCGGAAATCCCGAGGACGTTGTCGGTCCCGTCCGGTTCTTCGCTTCCAGCGAATCCGATTTCGTGACGGGGCAGGCCCTCAACGTCTGCGGCGGCATCTATTTCCACTGAACCTTTAGGGTTCCGCATCATCGGCAGCACTTGAAGCACGGCGCACGAGCGTCGGGGAGGAAATGTCATGTCTGGAAACGAACTCAAATTCTTGATCGGCGGCAACTGGGTGGATCCTATCGGCAAGGGACGCCACACGCTGATCAATCCGGCGACGGAAGAACCCATTTGCGAGATCGCCATGGGTGACGAGCGTGACGTCGATCGCGCCGTCGCTGCGGCAAAGGCCGCCTTTCCGGCCTTCTCGACAACGCCGGTGAAGGAACGGCAGCATCTCCTCAGGCGGCTGCTTGACCTTTACAACCGCGACTATGAGCTGATCGCCGACATGATGACCGAGGAGATGGGCACCACGTCAGCTTTCTCGCGATCGGCACAGGGATGGTGTGGTCGTTCTCACCTCGAAACAATTATCGATGTGCTTGATCACTATGTCTTTGAGGAACTGCGCGGCGACATTCTGATCTCACGGGAAGCGGTCGGCGTCTGCGCACTTATCACACCCTGGAACTGGCCCATGAACCAGCTGGTGGTCAAGGTCGTACCGGCATTGGCCGCGGGCTGCACCATGGTCGTGAAGCCGAGCGAGTTTTCGCCGCTAAGCTCCATCCATTTCAGCGGCCTCATCAAAGAAGCCGGCTTCCCCGACGGCGTGTACAATTATATCAACGGCGAGGGCCGGGTCGTGGGTGAAGCGCTATCGCGTCATCCTGATGTCGAAATGGTCTCTGTCACCGGCTCTGCCCGGGCGGGTGTGGCTGTTGCGCGTGCTGCGGCAGACACGATCAAGCGGGTTCATCAAGAGCTTGGGGGCAAGTCCGCAAACATCATTCTCGATGATGCCGATTTCGAGGATGCTGTCAGCCGTGGCGTTCACGGATGCTACGGAAACACCGGGCAGTCCTGCAAGGCGCCCACCCGAATGCTGGTGCCGCGGGCGCGGATGAAAGAAGCTGCGGCTATCGCCGCTCGCACAGCTGACTCCGTCAGAACTGGTCCGCCGACGGAGGCGATGTCCGACCATGGCCCCGTCGTCAACCGTCAGCAGTACGAGCGCATTCAGACGCTCATTGAGGCCGGCTTATCGGAAGGTGCGACACTGGTTGCGGGAGGTCTCGGGCGGCCAAAAGGTCTCAACCGGGGGTATTATGTGCGACCGACGGTTTTTGCCGATGTGACCTCTGAAATGACCATCGCTCGGGAGGAGATTTTCGGACCCGTTCTGTCCATCATGGCCTATCATGATGAAGAAGATGCGGTAAAGATAGCCAACGACACGGTTTATGGTCTCGCTGGCTATATCCAGACGCGGGACAAGGATCGGGCTCGTCGAATTGCGCGGCAACTGCGTGTCGGTATGGTCTACATCAACGAGTCCGGCTGGGATGCCAAGGCACCATTCGGCGGCTACAAGCAGTCAGGCAACGGGAGGGAACACGGCGAGTTTGGTCTTTCGGACTTCCTGGAGATCAAGGCGACGGGGGGGTGGAAGTAGGGCAGTCGACACCCGCGATCGCATCAACCTTGAAATGCTGCACTGGTCTCAGGGTGGGCAGGTGCGAACTTCGCGGTGATGCCAGTTACCCCCTTAGCCGGATTGCGGGGCGCCGTGCTGACGCCACTGTATTGGCGACGGTGATCTTCCTTGCTTCCAACGCCCCGGTAGCGCAATTAGCCGCTCAACGTTGATTGCCTACTTCCGGACGCGATCGATTTTGGCGCGACCGATCAACGGTCGCGTTTCGGTTCCGGCCTGTGCTGGCCGAGATGATCCTATTCCGGCTCGCGTATTCGGACACACCATTCCCTCGCCCGACCGGGTGACGCTGAGCCACAACAATAGCGCAGGTCAGACGATAATGATTACGCCGCTGCTGACCTCTCTGGCATGGCCCTACGCCCTCGTGTTGATAATTCCAGGTCCGAACCTACTCGTCGTACTAAGAGCCGCCGTGAACCCCTCGTGGTACCGGAGCCTTAGCGTAACCGCAGACTCGCACGGGCGCCGCCTTCGCCTCCCCAGCGTATCGCTGGATCAGATCAGAAGCCGCGCTTCTTCTCATATCGCTCACGGTATCCACCACGGTTTGCGGGAACCGTGATGTCCCACCATCCTGTCATGTGCATGTTGCTCCAGGGCCGCTCCAGCGAGCAGATCACCTCGACCACATAGGGCTGAGCGGATGCGAGCGCCCGCTTCAGGGCGTTGCCGATCTCGGCGGGATCGTCGACGCGCTCGCCTGCCGCGCCCAGCGACTGCGCGAAGCCGGTACAGTTGGCCATCCAGGATGCGCCATCCGGCGTCTTGAAGTTCGTGATGAGCTCACGGTCCTCGCCGAACAGGTTGAGCTGCAGATTGCGAATGCCGCACCAACCACCGTTGTTCAGGATCAGGAAGACGGCCGGGATACCCATCATAACCGCGGTCGCGAGCTCCTGTCCGGTCTGAAGGAACGCGCCATCGCCGCAGATGCAGACGACCGGCTTGTCCGGTGCGCCAAGCTTTGCACCAATCGCCGCCGGCAGTGCGAAGCCGATGCCGGAGAATCCGCCGGCCGTAATATGCTGCTTGGGTCCGTAGACCGGGAATTCATTGTAGACCTGGTTCTGCGGGCAGCTGGAATCGGTGACGACGATCGTGTCGCGCGGCAGCACCTTGCGGGCTTCTGCGAGCGCCTGGGAGATCGTTATCGGTGCATGGTTTGCCTCCTGCTGCGGCCGCAGGTGCTCGACCCACTCCGCCTTCAGCTGCTGGAAGCGCTGGAAGTACTCTGTTCCCCGGTATTCCTTCGCAGGAGCCCTTTCGAGCTCGATCAGCAGCGCCGACAGGACGGCATGGGCATCGCCGAGGATGCCGACTTCAGCGGGATAGTTCTTGCCGATCTCGAAGCCGTCGATATCGACATGGATCAGCTTGGTCTTCGGGATGTCGAAAGTAATGCCCGGGGCATAGGAAGAGGTGACACGGTCGCTGAAGCGGCATCCGAGTGAGAGGATCACGTCGGCTTCGCGGGTCATGGCGTTGCCGGAGAAGGAACCCATGTCGCCACAGGGCCAGGCGTAAAGTTCGTGATCCTCGGCAATCGCACCCTTGCCGTTGAAAGAGGTCGTCACGGGAGCACCGAGACGTTCTGCCACCTTTACCAGCAGGTCGGTCGCTTCGGCCGCGATCACGCCGCCGCCTGCGAGAATGACCGGACGCTCTGCAGACAAGAGGAGCTGGGCAGCGCGGGCAATCTCTGCCGGGTCACCGTGCAGCCGGCCGCGGGGCCGGCGCTGCTCGATCGGCGCGAGCTTGACCTCGGCTTCTTCGGCCTGAATGTCCTGAGGGAAGTTGATCAGAACGGGTCCGCGGCGGCCTTCAAGCATCGAGTTGAACGCGTGGCTCATTACTTCAGGAAGCTGCTCGACGTGAGACGGTTGAAACCACCGCTTGACGACGGGTTCGGCCATCCTCGGGAAATTGTCGGCATGCGGGCGGTCGATTTCCTGAAGGACGCCTTTTCCGGTGAAATAAGTGTGCACCGCACCGGTGATGACGAGTTGCGGCATGGAATCCATGAATGCCGTGGCAATACCTGTCAGCGTGTTGGTGGCGCCCGGTCCAATGGTCACACAGACGGCCGCGACCTGGCCGCTGGCCCGATAATAGCCATCGGCCATATGCGATGCGCCCTGTTCGTGCATCGCCGGAATGACCGTCAGTTCGTCCTGCCGGTCGACAAACGCATCCATCAGCGCAGTGTTGCCATGGCCGGGGATCGCGAAGACATATTTCACGCCTTCCCGGACAAGGTATTCGGTGACGATCTGGCCGCCTGTCAGGCGTTGGGTGGGCTGGTCCATGTGTTCCTCCTCAGTCTTTGGTGACGGTCTATCTCGCGCCACCTCGATCCAATGATAATAGGCATGGGCCGGAACGTGTCCGGCCCGCTAGATGATGAAGGTGACCTATTCCGCCTTGCCGCCGTAAGGCACGTTCTTGCCTCCGTAACGGCGAACCCGGATGTTCGCCTGCTCGCCATGCCCGGTGAAACCTTCCAGCGCACAGAGGCGCGAGCAATATTCGCCGATCAGCGTCGAGGCCTCGTCGGTGAGCACGCGCTGGTAGGTGCAGGTTTTCAGGAATTTCCCGACCCAGAGGCCGCCGGTGTAGCGGGCCGCCTGCTTGGTGGGCAGCGTATGATTGGTGCCGATCGCCTTGTCGCCATACGCGACGTTGGTCCGCGGTCCGAGGAACAGGGCTCCGAAGTTGGTCATGTTCTTCAAGAAGTAATCCGGATCCTTCGTCATGACCTGCACGTGTTCGAACGCCAGCTCATCGGCGATCCGCACCATCTCCTCGTCGCTGTCGGCCACGATCACCTGTCCGTAGGCGGCCCAGGACTTCGCGGCGATTTCGGCAGTTGCCAGGATCGTCAGGATACGCTCGATTTCAGCGATGGTGTCACGCGCGAGTTTCTCGGAAGTCGTGAGAAGAATTGCCGGCGAATCCGGTCCATGCTCTGCCTGGCCGAGAAGATCGGTCGCGCATATCTCGCCATCGACGGTATCGTCGGCAATGACCAGGGTTTCCGTCGGGCCGGCGAAGAGATCGATGCCGACGCGGCCGAAGAGCTGACGCTTGGCTTCGGCGACGAAGGCATTGCCGGGGCCGACCAGCATGTCGACGGGGGTGATCGAAGCCGTACCAAGCGCCATGGCGCCAACAGCCTGGATGCCGCCGAGGCAGTAGATCTCATCAGCACCTGCCATATGCTGGGCCGCGACGATCGCCGGAGCGGGCTTGCCCTTGTAGGGTGGTGCACAGGTGATGATGCGTTTCACACCTGCGACCTTCGCGGTGATCACCGACATATGGGCGGAGGCGAGAAGCGGATATTTTCCGCCCGGCACGTAGCAGCCCGCGGCGTTGACCGGAACGTTCTTGTGTCCGAGAACGACGCCCGGAAGTGTTTCGACCTCGATGTCCTTCAGGGCGGCGCGCTGGTGCTGTGCGAAGTTGCGGACCTGCGTCTGCGCAAACTCGATGTCCTTCAGGTCGCGGTCCGAAAGCTGGTTCATGCACGCCTGGATCTCGGCATCGCTCAGGCGATAGTCATCGCGCTGCAGCCCGTCGAATTTGATCGATAGGTCGCGGATCGCGGCGTCGCCGCGCGCTTCGATATCCGCAAGCGTCCGCTCCACAGTTTCGCGCACACTGTTGTCGGCGGCACGAACAGCCTCGGCAGTCGCGCCGCGTTTCAACCAATTTGCCATCGTCTTGTTCTCCTCAAGCGGCGCCCGGAAGCGCCGTCCTTTTCACGCATTTGAAATTCTAGGCGGTTTTCCTGTTCGCCAGGATCATGTCGGCACCCTTCATGGCGATCATCGCAGTCGGGGTGTTGGTGTTGCCTGAGACGATCAGCGGCATCACCGACGCATCGACAACCCGCAGGCCGTCGAGGCCGATGAACCGCAGACGGTCGTCCACCACCGCATCCGGATCCGACCGCAGCCCCATCCTCGCCGTGCTGGTCGGATGGAAGATTGTCGTGCCGATATTGCCGGCTGCCTTCGCCAAGGACTGGTCATCGTCACCGACAGTGGGGCCGGGGAGATATTCTTCCGGATGAAGCGAGGCGAGGGCGGGCTGGCGCATCAGTCGCCGGGTCACGCGTATTGCATCGGCCGCCACTTTCCGGTCCTCGTCGGTCGACAGATAGTTCGGCTTGATGAGCGGCGGCTTTGTCAGGTCGGTCGTGATCGTCTGAACGACGCCACGCGATGTTGGCCTGAGGTTGCATGCGGCAACTGTGATTGCGGAAAACCGGTGCAGCGGGTCGCCGAACTTGTCGAGCGACAGCGGCTGGACATGGAACTCGATATTGGCGCGCTGCTGATCGGGATCGGATTTGGTGAAGATGCCGAGCTGCGATGGCGCCATGGTGAGCGGCCCCCGGCGGCGGATCAGGTAGTCCAGCCCCATCAGTCCCTTAGAAATGGGATTGTGATAGCTGTCGTTCAGGGTTTTGGCGCCTTTGACACGGTAGATCGCGCGCTGCTGCAAATGGTCCTGAAGGTTGCGGCCGACCCCGCGCCGCTCAAGGATCGGCTCGACGCCCATCTGCGAGAGCCATTCGCCTGGCCCGATCCCGGAACGGTGGAGGATCTGCACGGAGCCGATGGCGCCAGCGCTCAGGATGACTTCGGCCTTCGCATATGCAGCCTGGACGGAATCGCCGGCACGCCGGTAGGAAATGCCGATCGCACGTCCATCTTTGACAATCAGCTTATCGACCAGGACGCCCGTTTCGAGCGTCAGGTTCTTCCGGTGCAGGACCGGCTTTAGAAAGCCGCGAGCCGATGACCACCGGCGTCCGCGCTTCTGGTTCACATGGAAATATCCGGTGCCGTCATTCTGGCCGAGATTGAAATCGTCTGTCGGCGGCACGCCGATTTCTCCCGCGGCCTTGCGCACGGCATCGAGCACGGGCCAGGATATGCGGGGAGCTTCGACCCGCCACCCGCCACCGGCACCGTGAAAAGGGCCTTCGCCGAGAAAGTGGTCTTCCATCTTCTTGAAGGTGGGCAGGACGTCGTCCCATCCCCAGCCTGTCAGGCCGAGGTCTTTCCAGCTGTCATAGTCGGCCGCCTGACCGCGCATGGCGATCATGGCGTTGATTGATGAGCACCCGCCGATGACCTTGCCGCGCGGGTAGGCAAGCGAACGGCCATTCAGTCCGGGTTCGGCTTCAGTGCGGAACATCCAGTCGGCGCGCGGGTTGCCAATCGCGAAAAGATATCCGACCGGGATATGGAACCAGATCCAGTTGTCGTTACCGCCAGCCTCCAGCAGCAGCACGCGGTTGGCGGGGTCTTCCGAAAGCCGATTGGCGAGGATGCAGCCGGCCGTACCAGCTCCCACAACAATATAATCAAATTTGTCCATCATATTGATTATTCCTCTTGTGAAAGGAATGCTTCGATATGCCCGAGATGACAACGATCAATATTACACATACAATGTGCAAAAACGGGTTCTGAATGGACTGGGACGACCTGCGCGTATTTCTCTGCATCGCCCGGACGGGGCAGATAACCGAAGCCTCAAAGCTGCTCGGCCTGGATCATTCGACGATCAGCCGCCGGCTGGCGCGGCTCGAAAGCGGCCTCGCGGTGAAGCTGTTCAATCGGGCGGGGAGGAGACTGAAGATCACTTCCGCGGGGGAGAACCTCGTGGCGGTGGTCACGCATATGGAATCGACCCTGCTCAGCGAGATCGGCTCGGTTGCGGGCGACCGGGAGGAGATTTCGGGAACTGTTCGTATCGGCGCTCCCGAAGGGCTCGGCGCGGCATATCTCAGTGCACATCTCAACGAGCTGCGCGCCGAGTACGCGTCGCTGGATATCGAGCTTGTCGCCCTCCCGCAGAACTACTCGCTGGCCTCGCGTGAAGTGGATATCGCCATCACCCTTGATCGCCCAGGTACCGGAAGCATCGCGACCCGGCGATTGACAGACTACGAACTCGGATTTTTCGCGTCAGACAGCTACATTCGCATCCACGGAGAGCCATCTGCGCTCCAGGATATCGATGCTCACATATTGTGCGGCTACATACCCAGCCTGCTGCATACACGGGAACTCGACTACCTCGACGCGCTCGGTTTCAAACAGAGGCCTGCGCTTCGAAGCACAAGCATTATCGCGCAGCGCCATATCGTGGAGACCGGACAGGCCATCGGTATCCTGCCGTTCTTCATGGTGCCCGAAGATGCGGGGCTCAAGCCACTGCTGGAAGACTTCCGCCTGACGCGCAGCTACTGGCTCTCCGTTCACGAGGATCTCAGGCATATCCGACGCGTCCGGGTGACCGTTGATGCTCTTGGCGCGCTGTTTCAACGGCACCAGTCGCTCTTTCGCCGCTTGCCGGCTCAGGCTGCGGTCACTTCTTGAACAGGGCCGAGTAGCGAGGCGAGAAACTCCGGCCGATCGGCTCCGATGCAGCGCCGCGGGCAGGCGCCCAGATATCCGCGAGGCCGCGCATCATTCGTGGACGGTCGCCGGTCAGCCCCGGCGCCTTGAGGCGTTCAAGCAGGTCGTCGAGCAGAGCCTCCGGCGCGCTGCCGCAGAGCACGATCGCCTCCGGCGCGAAGACCAGTTCCGTCATCGCGAGGAGCCATCCGATTTCCCGGGCGGCTTGGGATAGCCAGGCCTGATACTCGGGGCCGGATTTTTCGGCGATCTGGGTGATCACCGTGGAGAACTCGGGGTCGGCGGGGTCGAGATCCAGAGACTCGCTCAGCGCCGCGAGCGTGGCGAGCCGTTCCAGAAGCGGCCTCGGCTCGCATCCGGGCTGGGCCGGGATCAGGCCGACATCGCCGGCGTTGCCGTTGCGACCATTGTAGAGTTCGCCGTTGATAACGATACCGGCACCCAGGCCGTATCCGAGATAGAGGCAGACGGCATCCCTGACGCCGTGCAATCGCCCCGCGATCATCTCTGCCATCGTAGCCGCAGCCGCGTCGTTTCGCAGGCTGACGACCAATCCGGTTTCCGATTCCAGGCGGGAAACGAGGGGGAAACTCTGCCAGCGCGCCATGCTGTAAACGTCCGCCGTGACGCTGCGCGCCTCGTCGATACCGAACGGACCCGGCATTGCCACGCCGAGACCGACCAGACGGGCTTCGAGGTCAGGGCGGAGAGCGGCGGCGTCCTTGCGGGTGCTGGACAGCAGATTGAGCAGGTCCTTGAAGCCTTGGTCGGGGTCCTCGGCATGCAAGCGCGCGCGCTGGCGCACCAGAACATCGCCACACAGATCGACAATGACCGCTCGTGCTTCATGTCTGTCGATGTGAAGACCGATGGCATACGCCCCGTTGGGAGCCAGCACATACGGAACCGCGGGGCGGCCGGGCACTTCACGGGCGACAGTATCCTGCGCCATGATCACGCCTTCGCGTTCCAACTCGTCGACGATGTTGGAGACGGCCTGCTTCGACAGCTTGGTCGCCCGGGCAAGATCTGCCCGGGACATCGCCCGATTGACGCGGATCGCGTCGAGGATGACGCGACGGTTGTGCGCATTGGCACCTTCGACATTCGTGCCGAGTATGGCCCTCGGAGCCCGTCCACCAGTGTTTTCTGGTCCGTCTGCAAGCATTGAAAATTCACTCATAAAAAAGGATTGACATGCAACGAAACTCTTTGCAAGTATTAGTCCATCAAGTGGACAAATAGGCCGAAAGAGCTGATCCCTTGAGATGCTGGCAAGCGGCTTGTCAGTTATCGGATCGTCAGACGCAGCGGATCTGCTTGTGGCTGGCGCGTAGAATGGGAACAAAGCGGGAGACCGTCACACAATCAATTTCCGGGCGTGCAGCCTGGGCTTCGCGACCCCGTAGCGGTGGCTGCGGAGAGCTTTCGAACGTCGAATCTGATTTTGGCTTAAGCAGACGGCGCATCCGCCCTGCGATCCAAGCCTGCAGGAACACCATTTATGAGGGATGAAGGACCATGACGACGCAATCAGACAGCAATCTCCCGGCATTGCTGAAATCGGCACTCGATCACATGATCATTCCGATCGTGAGCCAGTCGGAAATTGCAACGAATGGCCTTTCCATCTACGCCCGGGGCGAGGGCTGCCGTCTCTGGACCGAGGATAATCGCGAATACCTAGACATGCTCGGCTCGCCGACCCGGGCAAACACGTTGGGATACGGCAATCAGGAGATTGCCAAAGCCGTCTACGACCAGCTGGTCAACGTCCATTTCGTCGGTACCGCCGCCAATACGACGGAGCCTGCCATCAGGCTTGCAGAGAAGCTGTCGGAAATTCTGCCCGGGGACCTCTCGCGTATCTTCTTCGTCAGCACCGGATCGGAAGCGGTCGAAGGCGCCCTGAAGCTTGCGAAGCAATACCACCAGGCCAAGGGCAAGAAGCCGCGTGCCTACAAGGTCATCTCGCGTTGGAATGCCTATCATGGCGCCACGATGGGCTGCCTTTCGGTAACCGACTGGCTTCCGGTGCGTAACATCCCGGATCCGCGTGTCCCCGGCAACAGCTTCATCCCGAGCCCGACGCGCTACAGAAACCCGTTTGGCGTCACCGATGAAGTGTGGGCGGAGATGTGCGCCACCTATCTCGAGAAGCAGATCGAGCTTGAGGGCCCGGAAAATATCGCCGCCTTCATCGGCGAGCCGATCATGCAGGCTCATGGCGTTCAGATCCCGACGCAAAACTACTGGAGACGTGTCCGCGAGATCTGCACGAAGCACGACATCCTCCTCATCTGCGACGAAGTCATCACTGGCTTCGGCCGTACGGGCACATGGTTCGCGTCCGAGCAGTTCGGGATCGTGCCTGACATTATCACGATGGCGAAGGCCATGAGCGCTGGCTACGTCCCGGCCGGCGCCGTCGCAACGCGTCCCGAGATTGCTGACGCCATTCCGATGTATCGCAACGTCCACACCTATAGCGGACACGCCGGTGCCATGGCCGCATCACTCAAGGTGATCGAGATCAAGGAGCGGGAAGGGCTCCTTTCGAAGGCACGGAACAACGGTGTCTATCTGCAGGAAGCACTGCGCTCCGCGCTCGGCAGCTCTCCGATCGTCGGCGAAGTCCGGGGCATCGGCCACTGGCACGCCATCGACTTCACAAGCGACAAGGCGACGAAGGCCCCCTTCGAGGACGAAACCGTCAAGGCTGTGATGAACTCGATGCATGAAAAGGGCGTATTGGTAACGGCGATCGGTCACTCCATCGAGATGTCGCCTCCGCTGATCGCCAGCCGGGAAGAGCTCGACAAGGCTGTGGAGGTCGCGGCCGCGGCGATCGATGAGGTTTCCAAGGCGCGCGGCTTCGGCTGAGTGCAGATGAGTTCCGGTCGCAGGCAGGGCCTGCGACCGGCCGGACTGCGGGTATGGCAAGGGTAAGGAATCGAAGTGACAACGTTGGGCAATCTCACGAAAGACGACCGGATCCTGATCCTGTCACCTCATCTTGACGATGCCGTGCTGAGCGCGGGCGGTCTGATCGACCGTGCGGTGAAGCAGGAGTGCCCGGTCGTGGTTGGCAACATTTTCACCGCGGACACACACATCGAAGGCGAACCGTCACCGGTGGTGAAGGAATTGCATGAATGGTGGGGTCTGGGAGCGAGCCCTTATCAGGTTCGCCGCGACGAGGACGCCGCATCGCTTGCACTGCTCGGCGCGGAAATCGTTCAAGGCAGGTTGTTGGACTCCATCTACCGCACAGGCCCGGCCGGAAAATTTTTGTATCCGACCCGCAAGGCTGTCTTCTCTGCGCCTATGGCAGATGACCCGGCCTGGAAGGAATTGAAGCTTCTTCTCGCGTCATGGCTGGAGTCGATCCGCCCGAATATCGTCCTGTGCCCGATGGCAGTCGGGCGGCATGTCGACCATGTCGTGACGACCGAGGCGTTCAGGCAGGACGCCGGCCAATGGGCCGCGGATGTGTATCTCTATGAAGACATTCCATATTCTGCGGGATTTTTTCCTCCGAAATTTCCGGACAACGTGCCTGCCGCACGCGAGCGGAGCGGATGGGAGATTGGCGATCACGTCGATGTCGCGGTCGACTTTACAGCCAAGTTTGCGGCCATCCTGAAATACAAGTCACAGATTGCGGAGATCTTTCCCGGACGTGATCCCGAAATGGAGCTGCGCCGCTACATGAGTTCCGAAGAGGACGGAGCCTACCGGGAGCGTTTCTGGATAGTTCGAAGGAATGAGGAGGAGAAACCATGAGCGATTTCAACAAACGCCGCGCGCTCGCGTTCGACGGCAAATTCGTCCGTGCGGAGCTGATCGAAAATGCCCGCGATGTTGCGGTGCACGGTGTTGTCACCAATCTGTCCAACGAAAAGATGGTTGTCGGCGGTGACGTTGCGGGCATTATCCCGCCCTGGAAGTCGACGATCCTTCGGGGCGGCGTGATCGCCAGCGCCGAACGGGTTTCCGTTGTCGATATTCCCACGGCCACAAATCTCGGCGGCGTGGTCTTCGACGGTTGGGACTGGTTCGGCGATCGGATGTCGGAATTTCCGCGCCATACGCCGCTTTATATCTCTCCAAAGGATGTCGCGGGTTCGGTGCGGGTCAATCCCTGGCATTTCGCGAATGCGCCCCAACCGCGAGAGGAGAGTTCCGATTTCGAGATCCGACTCAATCTCTGGTGGGCGCCGCCGAAGACGGATGCCGGCATCCACAACACCCACGATTTCCTTGAGATCCACACACAAATCTCCGGCAATGGCCGGATCCAGATCTTCCGCGATCAGGCTGGCGCAGATCTCTACCGCGAATTGTCCACGGCGCCCGGCGATACGCACGACCCGATCCTTCAGGTCGAGGGCGTGGATGCGTTCCGCTACCCATGGCACCGCGGTTGGACGGATGAAGGCTGTATTTGGATGGCTATCGAGCTGCATCCAAAAAGGTAAGCAGGACGGTCGTCCAGCCAAGGTTCGCTGGGGACGTGTTCCGGCGAAATGAAGAGTGACATCTCTGACGTGAAGCAAATACGGACAGGCAGCCTGTCCGGGTGGGGGAACTTTTGCGCCCTGGCGGGCCGTCAGGGAAAAGCGTGCAGGCATCAACGCGGCGTCAGGATGACGCTAGAACAGAGGGGCAAGGCATATGAAGTACACGGCTATTTTGCTGACGGCGACGGCACTTGGAGGCTTCGCTGCAAATGTGCAGGCGGCAGACGCAACGGTGACGATCGAAAGCTGGCGCCAGGACGACATCCAGGTTTGGCAGGAGAAGATCATCCCGGCTTTCGAAGCCAAGCATCCGGGAATCAAGGTGGTGTTCGCACCGACCGCCCAGACGGAATACAACGCTTCGCTGAACGCCAAGCTCGATGCTGGTTCCGCAGGCGACATCATCACCTGCCGTCCGTTCGACGCTTCGCTCGAGCTCTTCAAGAAGAAGCAGCTGGCCGATCTTACCGACCTGAAGGGGCTGGAAAACTTCACGCCGGTCGCCAAGGCCGCCTGGTCCACCGACGACGGCAAGTCGACCTTCTGCGTGCCGATGGCCTCCGTCATCCACGGCTTCATCTACAACAAGGATGCCTTCGACAAGCTCGGTATCTCGATCCCCAAGACGGAAGACGAGTTCTTCGCGGCCCTCGACAAGATCAAGGCCGATGGCACCTACATCCCGATGGCGATGGGCACGAAGGAAATGTGGGAAGCCGCAACCATGGGCTACCAGAACATCGGTCCGAACTACTGGAAGGGTGAGGAAGGCCGCGCCGCTCTGATCTCCGGCAAGCAGAAGCTGACGGACGCCGACTGGGTCAAGCCTTACGAAGAGCTGGTGAAGTGGAAGCCTTACCTCGGCGATGGCTTCGAGGCCCAGACCTACTCCGATAGCCAGAACCTCTTCACGCTCGGCCGCGCAGCGATCTATCCTGCCGGTTCGTGGGAAATCGCGCTGTTCAACAGCCAGGCGCAGTTCAAGATGGGCGCCTTCCCGCCGCCGGTTCCGAAAGCTGGCGACCAGGGCTACATCTCCGACCATCCGGATATTGCGGTCGGTCTGAATTCCAAGAGTCCCCATGCGGCAGAGGCGAAGACGTTCCTTGAATGGGTCGCGTCTCCTGAATTCGCAAGCATCTACGCCAATGCACTGCCGGGCTTCTTCAGCCTGAATTCCAGCCCGGTGAAGATGAGCGATCCGCTGGCTCAGGAATTCGTTTCCTGGCGCGGCCCATACAAGTCGACCGTCCGCTCGACCTATCAGATCCTGTCGCGCGGCACCCCGAACCTCGAAAACGAGACCTGGGTTGAATCGGCCAACGTCATCAACGGCACGGACACTCCGGCCGTCGCTGCCGAAAAGCTCCAGAAGGGCCTCGACAGCTGGTACAAGCCGGGCGCTGCCAAGTGAGCCTAAGGAGGCTGCCGATCCATTGGCGGCCTCCTCGACTAACTAAACATCGCCGGCGGCGACGCGGCTGCCGATGTTCCGCTGCGAGGAATTCACCGATGTATACTCGACCTGGTCAGGGAAGAGGACGGTTCCTAACGTCAGGAAACCAGCCAGCACTTGCGTCTTCGCCGGCTTCCTGGAGTTTGTTTGAAATCCATGGGGAAACCGCGATGAACGATAGCATCGATGGCGGCGCGATCGACAGCGCAAAAAAGCCGATCGGATGGCACATAGGCGTGTTTCTTCTTCCGGCATTTCTCGTCTACTCGGCGGTGATGATCCTTCCGCTCGCCGAGACGCTTCGGCAGTCCTTCTATAACGATGTCGATGGCGCGCTCACCTTTGTCGGCCTGGCGAATTACAAGGTTCTCTTCGGTGACGCCCGCTGGTCGCACGATCTGTGGAACGCCTTCCGCAACAACCTCGTCTTCTTCGCCATCCATATGTGCGTTCAGAACCCGATCGGGATCGCGCTTGCTGCACTTCTTTCGACACGAAGGCTGCGCTTCGCAGCCCTCTACCGGACAGCCATCTTCCTTCCGGCTCTCCTCTCCTTCGTCATTGTCGGCTTCATCTGGAAACTGATCCTGTCGCCGATCTGGGGCGTTGCGCCATATTTGCTGGATCTCGTCGAGCTGAAGTGGATATTCGCTCCCTGGCTTGGGCGCACGGATTCCGCGTTGGTGGCTCTCTCCCTGATCTCGGTTTGGCAATGGATCGGCGTGCCGATGATGCTGATCTACGCGGCACTTCTCAGCATCCCGGACGAGGTGATCGAGGCTGCCGAGTGCGACGGGATCACCGGATGGAGCCAGTTCTGGAAGATCAAACTTCCGCTGGTGCTGCCGGCGATCGGCATCATTTCGGTCCTGACCTTCGTCGGAAACTTCAACGCCTTCGACCTGATCTACACGGCGCAAGGTGCTCTTGCCGGCCCTGACGGATCGACGGACATCCTGGGCACATTCCTTTACCGGACGTTCTTTGGATATCAGCTGCAGCTCGGCGACCGGTCCATGGGTGCGACAGTGGCGACGGTGATGTTCCTGATCATTCTCGCCGGGGTTTCGCTCTATCTGTTCACCATCCAACGGCGTCTTCGCCGCTACCAGTTCTGAGGGGCGGCGCATGTCGAAAACTCGAACGTCACATTTCCGCACCGGCTTCGTCCACCTTGCCTTGATCTCCTATACGATCATCGCGCTGTTTCCGGTGTTCCTCACCGTCATCAACTCCTTTAAGGACCGGGCGTCGATCTTCCGGTCACCGATGGCCCCGCCGAACCCAAGCAGCTTCAGCCTCATCGGATATGACACCGTTTTGGCTCAGGGCAATTTTTGCCTGTATTTCTACAATAGTGGCGTCGTGACGGTCGCATCGATCTTCTTCGTCCTGCTGTTCGGTGCCATGGCAGCTTTCGCGCTGTCGGAATACCGCTTCCGCGGCAACTGGCTCATCGGCCTCTACATGGCGATCGGCATCATGATCCCGATCCGTCTCGGCACGGTCGCCATCCTGCAGGGCATGGTCGCGACCGGTCTCGTCAACACGCTGACGGCGCTCATCCTGGTCTATACAGCGCAGGGCATCCCGCTTGCCATCTTCATTCTGTCGGAATTCATGCGCACCGTGTCCGACGACCTGAAGAATGCCGGGCGCATCGATGGTCTCTCGGAATACGCGATCTTCTTCCGCCTCGTCCTGCCGCTGGTGCGGCCTGCGATGGCAACGGTTGCTGTCTTCACCATGATCCCGATCTGGAACGATCTATGGTTTCCGCTGATCCTGGCGCCTTCGGAAGCCACGAAGACCGTAACGCTTGGCTCGCAGATCTTCATCGGCCAGTTTGTCACCAACTGGAATGCGGTTCTTGCGGCGCTATCGTTGGCGATCCTGCCGATTGTCACCCTCTACGTGGTCTTCTCGCGTCAGCTGATCCGCGGCATTACAGCGGGGGCGGTCAAGTGAGCTCGCCAGGCGAACCCGTCCGCGTTCTCGTTGCCGGGCTTGGCAAGATGGGGCGCAGCAATGCGCTGGCCTACGCTGCGAATTCCGGATTCGAGGTGGCGGGGCTCGTGAACCGCTCGAATGTCGAGCTCCCCGCGGCACTTCGCCATCATCGGCTCATTCCTTCCTTCAAGGATGCCTTGGCGGAACTGAGACCGGAACTCTGCTCGATCAACACTTACGCCGACAGCCATGCCGAGTTTGCAGTCATGGCCATGGAAGCAGGCTGTCACGTCTTCGTCGAGAAGCCATTGGCGACCAACGTCGAAGATGCCGAGAGCGTGATTTCCTGTGCCCGGGCCAATGGCCGGAAGCTGATTGTCGGCTACATTCTGAGGCACCATCCGTCCTGGCAGCGCCTCATCGCCGAGGCGAGGGCGCTTGGCGGACCGTTTGTCTTCCGCATGAACCTCAACCAGCAGTCCTCCGGACGGGGATGGGACGAGCACAAGGCGCTGCTCAAGTCCACCTCTCCGATCGTCGATTGTGGCGTCCACTATGTCGATGTCATGTGTCAGATCACCGATGCCGCTCCATCCTGGGTCCGCGGGATGGGACTGCGGATGTCTGACGATATCGCACCCGGCATGTACAACTACGGCCATTTCCAGGTTGGCTTTGCCGACGGTTCCGTCGGTTGGTACGAGTCTGGATGGGGGCCGATGATCTCGGAGACGGCGTTCTTCGTGAAGGATGTGATGTCGCCGAAGGGTAGCGTCTCGATCGGTGCGGATGCGGATGGGAAGACGGGCGATGTGGAGACAGCGATGCGCGCCGCGTCCATCCGTGTGCATCGGTCGTCGCTCACCTCCGGAGGGACATTAGCGGAGCCGGACGAACTGATCGAGATGGGGGACGTGTCGGGCCCTCAGGAACTGTGCAATCGCCAAGCGGAGTTCGTCCGCAAGGCAATCCGCGACGACATCGATCTTACGCGCCACATGCAGGATGCCTACCAGTCGCTGCGAATATGTCTTGCGGCGGACGAAAGCGTTCGCACGGGTGCCGTCATCAATGTCTGAATTGTCAGGGGAATAAAGTTGGGAAATCTTCACCTCGCATCCGTGCGCAAGTTCTATGGAACACACGAGGTCCTCAAGGGTATCGACCTGAAGGTCGACGATGGAGAGTTCGTTGTTTTCGTTGGTCCATCGGGATGTGGCAAGTCTACCCTCCTGCGGGCGATTGCCGGTCTGGAGGACATCTCGCAAGGCTCGATCCTGATCGACAATGCCGATGTCTCCCATGCGCCGCCCGCCAAGCGCGGGATTGCCATGGTCTTCCAGTCCTACGCGCTCTATCCGCATCTCAGTGTGCGGGACAATATGGGGTTGGGCCTGAAGCAGGCGGGTACGCCAAAGGCCGAGATCGACCAGCGCGTTTCGCACGCCTCGTCGATGCTCTCGCTCGAGCCGTATCTTGCCCGCCGCCCCGCTGAGCTCTCGGGCGGCCAGCGCCAGCGCGTCGCGATTGGGCGCGCGGTCGTTCGCGAGCCGAAGCTTTTCCTGTTCGACGAACCGCTCTCCAACCTCGATGCCGCGCTGCGCGTGCAGACCAGGCTCGAAATCGCCAAGTTGCATCGCCGCCTCAAGGCAACGATGATCTATGTTACCCACGATCAGGTGGAGGCTATGACGCTCGCCGACAAGATCGTTGTCCTGAGCGCGGGCAAGATCGAACAGGTCGGATCGCCCATGGAGCTGTACAACCGGCCAGCCAACCTCTTCGTTGCGGGATTCATCGGGTCGCCCCAGATGAATTTCATCGAGGCAGGCCGGCTCGACCTTCAGGGCATAAAGACGTTCGGTGTCAGGCCGGAGCATGTCAAGCTTTCACGGGACACGGGTGATTGGGCAGCGACAATCGTGTATGTCGAGCATCTTGGCGCGGATACGATCGTCTACATGGAGGCCGATAAACTCGGACCCGTGACTGCGCGCCTGTTCGGGCAGCATGCCTATGCTCCGGATGAGCGAGTGTTCGTCAAATTTCCGGAAGGTCAGACGCACCGTTTCGACGAGAATGGCAACGCGGCCCAGTGACCTGGAACCAATGCTACTGGAAAGCCGCCATTCGGGAGCATAGCCAAGACATCTCCTGCCGAAAGAAGGTCTCGATGAACCAGCGCCTCGGCTACTACGAGGCGATCAGCTATCTACCGAGGCCATCAGATTCCAGAAGGTTTTCGGTTTATATCCGCATACGTATGCTTGCTGCCGTTGACGGCGGTGCTTCGCATGGGAGGCTGTCGCGCGTGTTAGCGTCAGCGCGACCAGCGCGAGCCGCTGGGGTAACCTGCGAATCCGAAGTACCCTTCGTCCTGCTCCTCTTGGCGGCGTCGCCCCGTGAGAATCAAAACTTTGCCAGCAATCTCAACACCTATGGTGACTGCCGAAACCCAAGTAGATCAAGACGGTCGCAAAGCGTGCGGCCATTCAAGTGCAGCGCCAATCGAAGATCTTGTCTACCAAAAAGGGAGTCCTGATTTGATCATGTTTCCGTACCTCTTAGACGAGGGGAGGCTCGCTGCCGAGCTCCCCGATCCTTAGTTCCCTGGTAGCCGCTCTCGTTCGGTCGACTTGAGCCAATGAAACGAACTTGCGCCGCGACGGCTCTAACCAAGCAATATTCACGACACGCATGAGAGCTTACAGAGCGTCGGTTACTTGACGTTCCAACTGAACATGCCGCCTTTGAATACGGGACCTGGGAATCGGTGATAAAGAGACTATGTCAGAATCCGTGATTGCCTCGATGTCGTCTGCCGAAGTTCCCAGATAGTAAAATTCGCCGCCACCTATCGTGATCTCGCCGAGACGTGTCTTGCCTTCGAAGACAAGAGCAGATTAACTGAAGACGGCGTTGGAGAGTCAGGGATAGGCAAGCGCCGTCCATGAAGACGAACATCTCGCACCCAGGCCTGAGCGCGAACTTCGAACGTTGCGCCGCTTAGTGCTACGAGCAGCCGCCACTCATTATCGCTATATGTCTCGTCAAGACTTTCAAACTGCACCATGGGCTCGAGGTCACCCGAGGACGCAACTCCCTCAAACAGCACGATCGGATATGCGGCGGCAGACAGCATCACCCATCCGATAAGGCGAACCAACGCAAGGACGAGGATGACGATTCCGAGCACCTTATGCGTCGCCAGGAGAGGCACATATTCCCGTCCAATGGTGGAAATCATTCCGACGCCGATGCAATCACATCAGGACAGCGCCGCATCGGCGGCAAACCATTCGGATTTCTGGGTCGGTCTGGCGTCCGAAAGTGCCTTACAAATTCGCTTGCGATCGAGGTTCGTGCTGTACGCCATGGTGCGAAGCTGCTGTCGCCATGACCGTCTCGTCGTTCTTCCAAGACCTCCGTGCAGCAGGCGATGACCTCATAGGTCCAGAGCCCATCAGTCGAACACGGCGCAAGGCTTTCGCTGGCTTTGCGGCAGGAAGTGGTCCTCTGACCAGAAGCCACTTTCATCGGCTCATTGTGTCGAAATGGTCGTCGCCAGCAGGCGATTGAAGATCGGTTAATGTTCTTCGCAAGTTCCAAAATCCATCGTGGCTAAAACCGCTGAATTGATGCAACCTAAGATTCCGATTAATCAGATTTAAAAGGAAAGGTAGCATGCGCGCCGCCGATTTCGCATTGTTTGATACGAACACGATCCACGGCTACAACCCGCAATACCGGGATACAGGCGCCAACGGCAGGTTTGACGCTTTCGACATGCACGCCGTCCACCCGCGTCCCGTCCAGTTTCACAATGAATTGGTTCCCGGGACCGTGCTTCTCGATCATCAGGGCCACATCGTTCCACAGAACAACTACGGCCCGCGACTGCTCACGATCGCGACCCAGATCGACCAAGACCTGCTGAACGGACATGGTCCGTATACGCTGGCGAATGCCAACGCCAGGCTGTTGCACCACTACCCATTGATGAATTTCCAGACCGTTACAACCTACATTCAAAACCAGTTGATTACCGCCGGAGGAGCCCCGTCCACCGTTTTCGTCGATCCCGCGGGCAATGATGTCGATGAACGTCTAGGCGGGTACTTCTCGGTGATCAACTGGAACCCCGTCAACATCTGCCGCGCTCCAAGCGACAATCATCGCAGTAACTATCCCGGTAATGGCGCCGACAATGTTGTCGCGATGAAGCTGCTGACGGATCAACTCAATGCCGGCATTACTCTCGACGCAAGCTATGCCGGTTTCCTGCAGGCCAACATTGCGAACCTGCTCGCAAATATCGACACTTTCATAGCTGCCTGTAACGCCAGCCTCGCGAATACGCCTGTTGGGTTTTACAAATTCAACTGGGGGAATGTCCTCGCGCCGGTCTTCTGAAACCGCAAATCCGCACCAATCGAACCACCCTGACACTTTGCAACCTGGAGAACTCTCATGCCTGACGGTACAGACTACAATGCCGCGCTTTACGAGAAGCTCTACTCGAAGCTCGCCATCGCTCTCGGAGTTGGAACGAGTTCGCGAGACAGCGGATATATGATCGGCGAGTCGCTCCTGTCGATCTATAATCCTGGTCAATATCTGCCCGTCGGCTTGAACCCAGAGACATCGCCGGCCGACAACCTCGAAATATCCCAGATCTTCGACACGTCGCCGATGTTCGATTTCAGCTACGCGCCAAGCACTTTGACGGTGTCGAACGCATATAAAAGCATCCTCGACTACAAACTATTTCCGATCGCTGACCTGTCGGAGGCGGAAAGAAAGAAACTGGAGGAAGCTCGCAAGAGCTATGCCGACCGTAAGGAGGCATGCGATGAAGCGATGTACAAGTATTGGGATGCTTGCGACGCGCTTGACGAGGCAGAGGCCAGCTTCAAAAACGGGTCGGGCCCAAGGCCGTCGAACAGACTTCGGGGCGCGGTCGACGCCGCGATGAATGACTGGATCGCTGCCGGAAAGGTTCAGCAGGAAAAGGATCTTGCGATCATCCAGCAGCTGGAGGGGCGCGATGGCGCGGTCTTCTGGCAGGATCTCGATACGAGGTGGGCTTCTAATCAAGGCAAGCTACCGACGGGAATGGAGTTTCCGCAGGCCGTCCTGGCGCCCTCCTACAAGAATTGGTTCAAAACCGAGGGCTGGACGAAGTTCAGCTTCACCCAGACTGACATGGACAATCAAAAGAATTCCAACGCGCTGGGAGTTGCCGGATCGCTTGACGGCAACTTCGGCATTTTCACCATCTCCGGCTCTGGCGATTACAAAAAGGAGCAGTCCTACGTCAAGATTAATCAGACGACGCTTGATTTCAGCTGCGAGCTCATGCGGGTGACGATCAATCGACCCTGGATGAATCCACTTCTGTTCAACAGCCGAGCCTGGAAATTCGATCAGACCGCTCCGGCGGCGCAATATTCCAGCGGCGGCAGCATCGACAACGTGATCATTCCGAAAGGTCCGTTTGTCTCCTTGCCCACCACCGCGATTCTCGCGCGCAACGTCAAGATCGTCGGCAAGCTCACAAAGACAGAGGAAGACATTGTCAGCGAGGCGATCAACGGCCGAGCAAGCCTCGGGATCGGTCCATTCTCGATCACGGGGCGTGTGAACTACAACGACAGAACCGAGAAGATTTCTGGATCGATCGCGGGAAATACGATCGAGATCAACGATACCCAAATCATTGCAGCGATAAGCCAGATTCTCCCACAGCTTCCCAATCCCGATCCAAATCTGCCTTGGCCGACGTGAGCGGCCTAGCCAGGAAACAGGGACCGTCGCGTGTGATGCATCGCGCGACGGCAGCCAACGTCACGAAGATGGGAGGCCGCAATGCTCGGGTTTACGGTCGAAGATGATCAGAAGGCCGAATTCGTTCAACTCTATTCGAAATTGGCTCAGTCGCTGGCCGTATCCGGGGTCGTCGGTCAAAATCCCTCAGACCTGCTATCACTTCAGCTGCCCGGTATCGTTGTCAAGCCAGGGCTCAATCCTAAAGATCCAGAGACCGAGTATTATGTTAGCAACTTTCTCAATCTGACGCTTGAATGCGATTACGTTGCAACATCAAAGGCTGCCTCCGTTTCGGATGTTTACAGGCTCATCCTAGATGGCAAGGAACTGCCCCTCATAGACCTGTCAGCAGCGGAAAAGGAAAGACTAAAGGCAGCTCGCGACCATCTGATCGGCCCTGACGGCGGCCATTCCCTAGACTATATCGCCTACATCGAATACGCCAACCGGTTCTATAGCGCAAAGGACACCCTGGAGACAGCTCAGGCAACACACGACAACGGCGGTCCTCCTGTCAGCGAGGCCGTTCGGGAGGCGTTTGAGCAAGCGCACAGAGACTGGGAGAACGAGGGACACAAGGACGATATCGAAAAGGACCTGGCGATCGTCGCGCAGCTGGAAGGCAGGGATCCATTTCCGTATTGGCACTCGCTGTCAAAACGCTACAACCAGCACACGCATGCTCTTGCCAATGGCAGCCAGTACCAGAGTGTGACGAGCAATCCAGCTTACGAGCACTGGTTCGATATGGATTTGTGGACGCCCTTCTCCTTTGACGAGAGCGACGTTCGCAAGCAGCGCCGTTCAGGCGGCGTCGGCATGCGCGGCGCCGGTTGTTGCTGCGGTTGCACCCACCAATATTTCGATACGACTGAGGCAGCTGCCCGCTATAAAATACCCGGTTTGCCTGCGAGCTTTGGCGCGGGCCTTCACCTCAACCGCCCTTTTCGATCTACCCGACATAGAATTTCGAACATTATGTCGGCGTGGCATCATGGCTCGCTTGACGGCGAAGAGCCTTACCCTTTTGGCGCAGGCCAAGGCGAGATGAAGTTGGAATGCTCATTCAAGCGGATCAATATCGTTCGGCCTTGGATGGATGCCAATCTCTTCTATAGTCGTCTATGGCGGTGGTCGCCTCAGAGTATCGGGTGGGGTATTATTGTTTCATCTGGTGGCAATGTCGCGGGCAACGAGACCGCAACGGGCGTGATGCCGGTTCTGCCGATGACGGCGCTGCTTGCCAAGGATATCAAAGTCACCATGGCCTCGGCGCCTGCGGCCGACTGGGTGGAGCAACAGCTAATGGCTGGAAAAACCGTGCGCTACGGGCCATTTCAATTGAACAAAATCGCACCTGTAGCGTCGCACATAACAATGGCATCTGGAGCGCTCGCCAATGCCGAGCTCAGTGGCGCACCCCAAATCTTCGGATATATCTCGACGATCTTTCCGGAATGCCCCAATCCCGACCTCACACTCCCGTGGCCAAGCTGAGTTTCAATCCAGCCCACAGATCGCCGAGCTACCGAAGCGCACCATGGATTTGAGCGCGCTCAAGATCGAACGGCATTTGGGCTGCCCGCTCAGCGCCGTCGTCACTGATGACGGCTGGTCGAGCGTCGTTACGCTGCGTGTGAACCGCACAATCGGTTGGCTTCGCCACGTGCTCAAGGCGTGCCTTAGCGCGAAGACAACGACACCATCCGACCTCCACCCATCTGCGAATGCCCTCGCTGACATTCTATATGGGACGTTAAGGCCGTCTGCAAACGGAGAGCGTGGACTGGCATTTCGATCGTCCAACGTTCGGTTATCCGCCCCGGTCATTGCAGTCGTAATCGTTTAGCGGTCTGCAGACATCAACAAGAAACCGCACGGATGGCACGATAAATGGTGTTTGACCAGGTGCATCGAATGGAGTTTGCTATGCGATTGACGGGCAATACCATCCTGGCCGTTCGAGGTTTGAGGCGAAAAAGGCAAGTGAAGGCAGCAATTCGATCCCGATGGATCAGCTGAACCCGTTTAGCGTAGCGGGCGTCAAAAGTCCGTCTAATCGATTGGGGGCACGACCCTGGCGGAATCCTTCAAGGCCAGCAGTCGGTAGATGACTGCATCGAAGGCCGGACACGACTGCACTCGAGATGCGCTGCATGCCGAAGCCATTTTCCCTCAACGCGGGAGCCTTCCACACACGATGCTATCCTAGCACCGGCGGAGCGGGAGCCTTCCATCCCATCGATTTCGGACTGCGCTTGTTCTCGGCCCATGTACTCTCCCGACCCTTCCGGCCGGTCGCGCAGACCTGCGCTCCTTCGCTGGCAAATCTCAGAGAAATGGCTCTGCCTATGCCACCGATGCCGCCGATAACGAGGGAGATC